>JAQXEU010000035.1 GCA_029250685.1 Polaribacter sp. | reverse complement strand
GATTATCAATTTGAGTATAAAGATGTTTCTAAGGCTAAGGAAGTTCATATTATTGGCTTTGGTCCAGCGGGAATGTACGCTGCATTGCGTTGTATAGAATTAGGTTTTAAACCCATTGTGTTAGAACGTGGTAAAAATGTTCAAGACAGAAGAAGAGATTTAAAAGCAATCAATCAAGATCATTTTGTAAACGAAGATTCTAATTATTGTTTTGGTGAAGGTGGTGCAGGAACCTATTCTGATGGAAAACTATATACCAGAAGCTTAAAACGTGGCGATGTTCGTAGAATTTTTGAAAACTTGGTTTTTCATGGAGCTACTGAAGAAATTTTAGTTGATGCGCATCCACATATCGGAACTAATAAATTACCAAAGATTATTCAGAATATTCGTGAAAATATTTTAAAACATGGAGGAGAAATTCACTTTGAAAGCAGAGTAATTGATTTTGTCATTAAAAACAATAAGCTACAAGCAATTCAATTACAAAACGGTTCAGAAATGGCTGTGAATTCTGTGATTTTAGCAACAGGCCATTCAGCTAGAGACATTTACGAATTATTACATAAAAAAGAAATTGCAATCAAAGCAAAATCATTTGCTATGGGCGTTCGTGTAGAACATCCACAACACATTATAGACTCTATTCAGTACCATTGCGAAGGAAAACGAGACGAGTTATTACCCGCAGCAGCCTATAGTTTAGTACAACAAGTGAATGAACGTGGCGTGTATTCTTTTTGTATGTGCCCTGGTGGATTTATCGTCCCAGCTGCAACTGCAAATGGCGAGGTCGTCGTCAACGGAATGTCGCCAAGCAGACGTAATAATTTATATGCAAATTCAGGAATTGTTGTTGAGCTAAATATTGATAAGGATTTTGCTAAGTATGAAAAATTTGGTGAGCTAAAAGGATTGGAATTTCAAAAAGATTTAGAACGTCTAGCTTTTACAGCTGGAGGAAGAAGTCAAACTGCACCAGCACAACGATTGACTGATTTTGTGGAAGGGAATTTATCCGCAGATTTAAATGCAACTTCGTATCAACCAGGATTAAAATCTGCTCCACTCCACTCTTTATTACCAAAAATTATTGGCGGAAGATTGCGAAAAGGTTTTAAAGCTTTTGGAGAAAAAATGCCAGGTTATTATACTTCCGAAGCAAATATTATTGGTGTAGAATCTAGAACTTCATCACCCGTAAATATTCCAAGAAAAGATAATTTAGAACACCCAGAAATTATTGGCTTATTCCCTTGTGGAGAAGGTGGTGGTTATGCAGGTGGAATTGTATCTGCCGCTATGGACGGTGAACGCTGTGCAGAAGCTGCAATTGCAAATTTATAAGCAATTAATTTTTAGTTAAAACTCATTTTTTTATTAGTTCCAAAAACAACAATATTGTATATTCGCTGTTGCTAAAAAAGAAATTTAATCAAGCAAAATGAGTAACCAAAAGAAAAAAAGAAAAAAATCTAGAACTCGATTAATACATCAGTATTATTCTTATACTGGTTTTTATGCGTTTGTTGGAAAGAGTATTCGTAAAGCGATTATTCCAATTTTCTTAGTGGTTGTTGGCTTAATTTTATTCAACAAATATGTGTACAACATCAATGATGGTTTAGAACACATGACAGAAACTTTTTCAACTTTTGGTGTTTTAGCTGTTTTCTTTACTTCAGAAACTTTATTAGGAATTATTCCACCAGAAATTTTTATTGCTTGGTCTAAAAAAACAGATGACCCAGTTGCAACTTTAGCAATCTTAGCAACACTTTCTTATACTGGTGGATTGATTACATACTTCATTGGAAGAGCAACTTTAAAGATCGATAAAGTAAAAAATTTCTTAGAAGTTAAAATGGCGAAGTCGTTAAAAAATACTAGCAAATGGGGAGGGTTTTTAATCTTAGCAGGAGCTTTATTACCAATTCCGTTTTCGATAACTTGTTTAACTGCAGGAATGATTAAATATTCTTTTAAAAACGTGGTCTTATTTGGACTATTTCGTTTTGCTCGTTTTGCAATTTATGCAGTGGCAATTTTTCAAATGGTTGATTAATCATTTTACTTTCATTTAGCTTTCTTCAATAATTATTCTTTCTTAGAACTAATTACTTAATTCAAATAACTATTTTTGTTATATGGGATTAACAAATAACGATATTTTTAAAAAATTACGTGTTGCACATAAGTTTCGCGATACAGATATTATTGAAATCTGTTCTTTAGTAGATTTTAAAGTAACCAAAGGAGAATTAGGTGCTATTTTCAGAAATGAAGAGCATCCAAAATACATGGAATGTGGCGATCAGTTTTTACGTAATTTCTTAAACGGATTGGTCATTCATTTACGTGGACCAATGCCAGCAAAAGGCGAAAAACCAAAGCAAGACAACAAACCAAAACCTCAACGAGATGACCATAAAAAACATTTTAAAAAGTAGTGTATTCTTAATTGCATTAACCCTATTCGTTTCTTGTAATGAAGAAGCAAAAGTCCCTGCAGATTCTTTTACAGTAAGTGGAACGATAAAAGGTTTAGACACCAAATACATGTCTAGAAGTGTAACTGATAGCTCTGGAAAAAGATCTACAGATTCTATTTTTGTTGAAAATGGTAAATTCTCTTATACCGCTAAAATCAATAAAGCAGAACATATTATTTTTTGGCCAAATGTAGAACGCACAATTAAAAGAACTGAAAGAGGATATTATCCTGCAAAATCTTCACAATTTGCTTTTTTAGCAAAACCTGGAGATAACATTGTTTTTAATGGTGATGTTTCTGATTTTATCAATGCATATCCATCAGGAACAAAAGGCAATGATGATTTAGCAAAAATCAACAGTAAAGTGTTCCCTTTAATGAATGCTTCTGTAAACTATTTACTAAAGAAAAATCAATTAGAAAAAGGAGACCCATGGATTAAAATCGTTACAGATTCTATTACAAAACTAGACAAAGAAGTTGTTCGACTAAAAACGGAGTTTGTGCAAAACAACCCTACTTCTGAAGCTGCTGTTTGGTATTTATCTGACATGATGGTGAGAAGTCAAATTTCTAACGAAGATGCAGTTACTGCTTTTAATAAATTTGATAAAAACTTAAAAGACTTTACGTATTACAAAGAACTTGCTTCTAGAATAAAAGGAATTGAATCTACGTTAATTGGAAAAACTGTCCCTGATTTTACGAGCAATAAAACTATAGATGGAAAAGATTTTACTTTTAGTTCTTTACAAGGAAAATATGTATTGATTGATTTCTGGGGAGTTTGGTGCGGACCTTGTGTTGCAGAAATGCCAACTGTAAAAAAATATGCTGACAAATATTCAGATAAACTTACCATACTTGGTATAAACACTGGAGACACGAAAGAAAAAATGGTGAATTTCTTAAAGAAAAACGACTATAATTGGCAACAAATAATGTCTGGAAAAGACACAGATAATTTGGTGCTAAAATTTAATGTTGCAGGTTTTCCTACTAAATTTATAATTGATCCAGAAGGAAAAATTATACAACGTTATTTAGGAAGTGGAGAAAAGGCCTTTAATAAATTGGATGAGTTGTTAAAGTAACAGTAACTCAAAAATAATAAAATCAATAAGCTATCAAATTCAATTTTGGTAGCTTATTTTTTTATTCCCTTTGGAGCATAAATTTTTACAGCATTTTTCAAAATTTCATCTTTATTCAACGTCATTTTTTTAAGCTGTTGCGTTGCAAATAATTTCATTTCTGTAGTGTAATATTTACTATTTAATTTTTCTGAAGTACCAAACGTATTTACACTTTCAATCTCTACGCCTTTTTCTCCAAAACGAACCAACTCAATATAAGATTCGCCCGCAAAAGCTTTGTAGGTTCCATCTGTGTGTTCTTTACTGTACATTGCAGCCAATACATCTGGCATTCCTGCCATAGGTAAATTTACATCACCACGAATTAAACGTTGTACTTTTTTTAATGGAATTTTTAAGCTTCCATATTTCTTTAATAGTTCTTTTTGTGCTTTTCTAATTCCCGTTACACAATCTTCTTCCGTAATTGTTCCATAACGAACATTTCTACCAGCTTCTGTTCTAATTCTATCAATTTCTAACCAAGAAATAATAAACAACGCAGCAGTTGTATTTTCTAAATCAGATTTACGGTTCCAGTTTGTTAATTGTGAAATAGCATCAGAAATATCAGGATATTTTGAAGCATCTAAATGCATTAAATTTTCTAAGTTGATGGCTTTTGGCGTCATCATTTTAGAAGGATATTGATTGTCATATTTAATACGTTTAAAATCAGCATAACTTAAACTATCGTATTGAGAAATCAATTCTAAAAAACGATTACTTCGGTTATTTTCTAATCCTTTAGATTGAAAACCCATCACTTTATTTAAAGACGTTTCTTTAAAATTTGATAACGAATCTGTTGCATTATAAGGCGTATTATTCGTGTTAAAAACCCAACCGCCTTTTGGATTTAAAACTTGCGGCAAACTATCAAACGGAATCAACTCTTTTCCCCACAAAGTTTCAGAAGTGTTTCCAGGTAAAATTCCGCTCCAATCGTATTTTGGATTTCTATTTGGAAAACTTCCATTACTCAAATAATAAATATTGTCTTCTCTATCTGCGTACACAAAATTCAATGCCGCAATTCCACGCATTTCAACAGCACTTTTAAATTCAGCAAAATTTGTTGCTTTGTTCATTTTATACCATTGTTCGGCCATTTTTATAGATTCTCCTACTACAAAACTCCAAGCAAAAACACCTTGTTCTGTTTTAAAAGTGGGCCCATATTTACTTTCATAGATAGTTTGACTAACTGGAAATTTTATCGGCCCAGCCAACTTAAACCAAGACGTATATTTTTTCTCTTTTAATGCTAACCATTCTCCATCAAACTTATATTGATTGTCGTTTTCTGGATTCATTTCTAATTGATATACATCAGAAAAATCTGCATGATTTACGGTATGCGACCAAGCTAAGTTTTCGTTTGCACCGTGAAAAATGCAAATTCCACCAGCAAACGTTCCGCCTAAAATATTCATACCTTCTTCAGAAACCAAGTGCGCTTCGTACCAAGAATACCAACCTTCTAATGGTTGATGCGAATTAATTGCCAAATAAGTTTTATTATCTGTAGTTTTTCTTTTTGAAATGGCAATTCCGTTAGAACCTTTTGGAACATCAGAATTTAAATCTTTTAGAATGGTGCCATTCATGATTTTTGCCAAATCTTTTCCTGCATGCGATACTTCTAAATTTCCCAGCAAATAACCAACAATAACATCTTGTCCGGTAAGCGGAAACAAATCATCTAACATTACTTCTTCTGGATGCAATTTTGCGTAGGCATTAACACCAGCAACAAAACTTTCTAAATAGGTTTTAAATTTACCTGTAACCTCTTTCTCATAATTGGCTTTTGCTATTTCTTGTAACCCCATAAATTTGATTCCGAAATCTGCAACCAAACCTTCTTTTCCTTTTATTCCCCCTAACATTCCTTTGCAAGCAGCCATTAATTCTTGCAAGGTGATAAACTGATCTTCACATTGCGCCCAAGCCAAACCATACGCAACTTCTGCGTCTGTTTTTGCAAAAATATGCGGAACGCCATAATTATCTCTAGCTATTTTAATGTTTTTCAGTTCAACAACTTCTGGTTTTGAAGTACAACTTGCCAACAGTAAAATTGTAAAAAGGAAAAATATTCTCATAAAAAGGTTTTTGGTAAATATAAGAAGATTAAAAATAGTTTGTTTTGTTTCTAAACTCGTTTTTAACTACCTTTCGCTAACTCTGAATATAATTCATTAAAACGGAATCATATTCTTAAATTAGCAAAACATCAAAATTTCTTACCTAAAATCTTCTTTCCATAAAATCCTAGAAACTCGTACATTTGCCAAATGCGTATAGATATTATTACAGTGTCTCCAGAATTGATACAAAGTCCGTTTGACTATTCTATCATTAAAAGAGCAAGAGATAAAGGTTTGGTAGATGTTCATTTTCATAATTTACGAGATTACGGCTTGGGCAATTACAAGCAAATAGACGATACGCAATTCGGAGGCGGCGCAGGAATGGTATTAATGTTAGAACCGATTGATACTTGTATTTCTAAACTAAAATCTGAGCGCGACTATGACGAAGTTATTTATATGACGCCAGATGCAAAAACCTTGAATCAGCAAACTGCAAATACGCTTTCTTTACAAGAAAATATTATTATTTTAACAGGACATTATAAAGGTGTAGATCATCGTGTTCGTGATTTATTTATTACCAAAGAAATTTCTATTGGCGATTATGTATTGAGTGGTGGTGAATTGGCTGCAGCTGTTTTATGTGATGCTATTATTAGATTAATTCCTGGTGCAATTGGCGATGAGCAATCTGCATTAACAGATTCTTTTCAAGATAATTTATTATCTCCACCAGTGTATACACGTCCGTCAGAATACAAAGGATTAAAAGTTCCTGAAGTTTTATTGTCTGGTAGTTTCCCAAAAATAGATACTTGGCGTTCTGACAAAGCTTATGAAAGAACACAACAAATAAGACCAGACTTGCTTAATGAATAAGTTAAAAGATATTATCAAAAAACATCCTGCATTGGCAATTGTATTCGGATTTCAATTATTCCGATTCTTGTTATTACCTTTTATAGGATTGATGCCACAAGATGCGTATTATCATTTTTACGGAGAAAATTTATCGCTTTCGTATTTTGATCATCCAGGAATGATTGGATACATTTTACGTGTATTTACCGAAGTATTCGGCAAAACTATTTTTGTAGTAAAATTCGCAGACTTTGTTGTTACTTCTTTAACATTGATTAGTTTTTACAAATTAGCCAGTTTATTTTTATCAAAATCAAAAGCATTACGTGCATTGGTTTTAGCAACTTCTACACTTTGTTTTTCTATTTTATCATTCAATTCTACGCCAGATGTTCCTTTATTATTATTCTGGACATTGACATTATATAGTTTATACAAAGCAATTTTTGAGCAAAAAAAATGGCATTGGCTTTTTGCTGGAATCTTTATGGGATTGGCTTTTGATAGCAAATACACCGCATTATTACTGCAAATTGGTTTGTTAGCATTTTTAGTTTTCTCTAATCAATACAGAAAATTATTGCTTTCTCCTTGGCTTTGGATGTGTTTAATCATTTCGGTTTTAGTGACGTTTCCGGTTTGGTGGTGGAACTATCAGAATGATTTTGCTTCTTTTGCTTTTCAAGGATCTAACAGAACTGGAAGTATTTCGAAATTTAAAATTTCACCAGATTATTTTTTCGGCGCCATTGGTCATCAGATCGTTCTATTATTACCTGTTTTATTCGCAGTTTTTATCACGTTTACATTTAAGTTCATCAAAAGAGCGTTGTTAAAATTCAAATTACCAAAAGCAAAAACCTTGTTTTTATTGGCGTTTTTTGTCCCTACTTTTGTTGGATTCTTCGCCTTAACTCCTATTTATTGGGTGAAATTAAATTGGATGATGCCTTCGTATATTTCTGGAATTGTGATTGCAGGAATGTTTATCAACAAGAAATTGATAAAAGCACAAATTATAATTTCGATTGTTTTTCATCTGTTAATTGCAGCGCAACTTTTCTTTTATTTATTACCTATTAAAAGTGATGACACCTGGATTGGCTGGAAAGAATTAGCAATTGAAACTGAAAAATTACAAGAAACATATACAAATACCTTTGTTTTTTCTAATGACGGCTACAAAACTTCAGCAGCCTTAAATTTCTTTATGGACGACAAAGTATTTGCGCAAAACATTATTGGCTTAAACGCGTTGCATTTTGATTATTTGAGTGACGATTTATCAACTTTAACTAGCAAAAACGCCTTGTTTATCGATTCTGATACACGTTTTAACAATGCTGGCAAGAAAGGAGAAATTCCGGCTGAATTAGATGGTTATTTTGAAAACGTTAAGGAGTTAGAACCAATTATTATTAAGGTAAACGGAAAAGAAGTTCGTAAGTTTTGGGTATACTATTGTACTAATTATCAGTATAAAAAATAATTTAGCAAAACACTTCATATTCTAAAATATTTACTAAATTTGCAACCTCAAAATTAACCTCTGACGAAAAAATCGTGAAAGTTGTTTTTGAAAACCATAAACAAAATAAGATGGAATCTTTAATAAAATTTGTACAAGACGAATTTGTAACAAAAAATGAAAATCCAGTATTTGCAGCTGGTGATACTATTACAGTATTTTACGAAATTAGAGAAGGAGACAAAGTTAGAACTCAGTTTTTTAGAGGAGTTGTAATTCAACGTAAAGGAACTGGTTTGTCAGAAACTTTTACTATTAGAAAAATGTCTGGAACTGTTGGAGTTGAACGTATTTTCCCAGTGAACTTACCATCAATCCAAAAAATTGAAGTAAACAAAAGAGGAAAAGTAAGAAGAGCTCGTATCTTTTACTTTAGAGGTCTTACTGGTAAAAAAGCAAGAATTACTGAAAAAAGAAGATAATTCTCTTTTACCAAAAAACATATTTAAAAAGCCTTGTGATTTTCACAAGGCTTTTTTAATGAACAATTGTTAATAAACATTGTTCATATCTTGTTGACTACTAATTAGTTAAAAAATTTTATTTATTAAATATCTGTTCTATATTTGACTTGTTGAAACGTAGTAATAATATAATTATTTGAAAGATTAAGCATAGTATTATTTCGAGAAAACAAAATAGAGTAACGTTCTTTATCATCGTTTTTCATAAACAAAGTAAAATTGATTTACAGCAATGATAATTCATTTTTAGAGCTCGAGGAGGCTTAATCTGTAAAAAGAGAGCATACAACAGTTCAGAACCAAAGCGCAAGTAGAAGTTTCTTTAAATTTGAAAAACACATCGAGTTGTCAACATTAGGATTATATATACAGAATGTGTAAATAAAACTAGACAATTCACCAACTGAAATAAAAGAAGTTAATTTTTTATTGAGGCATAGTTATTCATTCGTGAAGAACTACTTGTAAAGCGTTGTAGAAATATAACAGAATTAACAGACAGTATTTCAAAGAAGCCATATCAAAACAAGCAATTGTTGGATATGGCTTTTATTATTAATAATAAATTCTATTTTCTTCGAATATTTTTTATTGAATTCTTAATTTTTATACCGTATTATTAATAATTTGATAGATTTTTTCTCATCTATAATTACTAAATTTGCAGCTCTTAATTCCTTTTTAAATCGAATTAAAAAACAACTAAAAATAAATCATCAAAAAATATAAGCAATGACAAAATCTGCTAAAATTATTTATACAAAAACCGATGAAGCTCCAGCTTTAGCAACCTATTCTTTTTTACCAATTGTAAAAGCATTTACAGCAGCTTCAGGAATAGAAATTGCAACAAAAGACATTTCTTTAGCGGCAAGAATATTAGCAAATTTATCAGATTATTTAACTGAAGATCAAAAAGTAAATGACGCTTTAGCAGAATTAGGAGATTTAGCAAAAACGCCAGAAGCAAACATTATAAAATTACCAAACATTAGCGCTTCTGTTCCGCAATTAAAATCAGCAATCAAAGAATTACAAGATAGCGGTTTCGCAATTCCCAATTATCCAGATGAAGCTGTTACAGATGAAGATAAAAAAATATTAGCTTGCTACAATAAAGTAAAAGGATCTGCAGTAAACCCAGTTTTACGTGAAGGAAACTCTGATAGAAGAGCTCCAAAAGCTGTGAAGAATTACGCAAAGAAAAATCCACATTCAATGGGAGTTTGGAGTTCAGATTCTAAAACACATGTTGCAACAATGCCGGAAGGAGATTTTTGTCATACCGAAAAATCAGTAACCTTAACAAATACTACTGATGCAAAAATTGAACATGTTGATGCTAATGGAAATGTTACCGTTTTAAAAGCCTCTACTCCACTATTGGCTGGCGAAATTATTGATGCTTCTTTAATGAGCAAAAAAGCATTATTAAATTTCTTAGAAACAGAAATTAATGATGCAAATGAAAATAACATTTTGTTCTCACTGCACATGAAGGCAACAATGATGAAGGTTTCTGATCCAATTATTTTTGGTCATGCAGTTCGTGTTTTCTTTAAAGAATTATTTACAAAACACGGAGAAACTTTTTCAAAAATTGGAGTTGATGTAAATAATGGATTCGGAAATTTAGTAAGTAATTTAGATGAATTATCTACGGCTGAAAAAGCAGAAATTTTAAATGACATAGCAACTGTTTTTAAAAACAGACCAGATATTGCAATGGTGAATTCTGATAAAGGAATTACCAATTTACATGTACCAAGTGATGTAATTATTGATGCTTCAATGCCAGCAATGATTAGAACTTCTGGACAAATGTGGAATGCATTTGGAAAACAACAAGACACAAAAGCAGTAATTCCTGATAGTTCTTATGCAGGAGTTTTTCAAGAAACAATTAATTTTTGTAGAGAAAACGGTGCTTTTGACCCAACAACAATGGGAACAGTTCCTAACGTTGGTTTAATGGCTCAAAAAGCAGAAGAATATGGCTCTCATGACAAAACTTTTGAAATTGAGGCTGATGGAATTGTTCGTGTTGTAAATTCAAATGAAGAAATTTTAATTGAGCACAATGTTGAAGCTGGAGATATTTGGAGAATGTGTCAAGTTAAAGATGCACCAATTCAAGACTGGGTTAAACTTGCTGTAAACAGAGCAAGAGCAACAAATTCACCGACTGTTTTTTGGTTGAATAAAAACAGAGCACATGATGCAGAAATCATCAAAAAAGTAAACACATATTTACCAAACTTTGACACAACAGGATTAGACATTAGAATCTTATCACCAGTTGAAGCAACAAAATTTACATTGCAAAGAGTAAAAGATGGAAAAGATACTATTTCTGTTTCTGGTAATGTTTTACGTGATTATTTAACAGATTTATTCCCGATTCTAGAATTAGGAACTTCTGCAAAAATGTTATCGATTGTTCCTTTAATGAATGGCGGTGGTTTATTTGAAACTGGCGCTGGTGGTTCAGCTCCAAAACACGTACAACAATTTGTAGAAGAAGGTCATTTACGCTGGGATTCTTTAGGAGAATTCTTAGCGTTAGCGGTTTCTTTGGAACATCTAGGGCAAACAAACAATAATGAAGAAGCCTTGATTTTAGCAGCAACTTTAGATGATGCAACTGACAAATTCTTAGACAATAAAAAATCTCCTTCTCGTAAAGTTGGTGAATTAGATAACAGAGGATCACATTTTTATTTAGCAACGTATTGGGCTGAAGCTTTGGCTAATCAAGACAAAAATATTGCACTTAAAAACAGATTCGCACCAATTGCAAAAGAATTAGCAGAAAATACAGACAAGATTGTGAACGAGTTAAATGCTGCTCAAGGAAGTTCTTTAGACATTAAAGGTTATTATTTTCCAAATGAAGAATTAACTTCTAAGGAAATGAGGCCAAGTAATACTTTAAACACAATCTTAAACGGATTTTAAAAAAATAAAATTTTATTTAAAGGCGATGTAATTTTACATCGCCTTTTTTAGTTATTTTTGATTTATGAGTTTCACAAAAACTACAGAACAAGATTCCAACTACAATCATTTAGAAAAAATGGAGGCTTCAACTTTGATAAACAATATCAATAAAGAAGATAAAACTGTAGCTTTAGCAGTTGAAAAAGTGATACCTGAAATTACTACTTTAACTGAAGTAATTGTTGAAAAACTTAAAAACGGTGGAAGATTATTTTACCTAGGCGCTGGAACAAGCGGACGATTAGGTGTTTTAGACGCATCAGAATGTCCACCAACATTTGGCGTTCCACACGAATTAGTTGTTGGATTGATTGCCGGTGGAGATATTGCCATTAGAAAAGCTGTTGAAAATGCTGAAGATTCCACAACACACGGTTGGATTGATTTACAAAAGCATAATATTTCTAATAAAGATGTTGTAATTGGGATTGCAGCTTCTGGAACAACACCTTATGTTATTGCAGCTTTAGAAAGATGTAACGCAAATAATATTATTACAGGTTGCATTACTTGCAATAAAAACAGTCCTTTATCAAACGTTTCAAAACATCCAATTGAAGTTCTTGTTGGCCCAGAATTTGTAACTGGAAGTTCTAGAATGAAAGCTGGAACAGCACAAAAGATGGTTTTAAATATGTTAACGACATCAACTATGATTTTACTAGGAAAAGTAAAAGGAAACAAAATGGTTGACATGCAATTATCAAACGATAAATTGGTAAACAGAGGAATTAATATGTTGGCTAACGAATTAAATATCGAAAAGGAATTAGCAGCTACATTATTATCAAAATACAAGAATGTTAGAAGTGCAATTATAAATTATAAAAATGAGCGTTAACACAGATACTTTAGGAAAAGGCGTTAAACAATTATTGGTATTAATTTTACTACTAATTGTTTCTCCAATAACTTTAAATATTGCATTTAAAGCGTTAAATAAAATGGAAGATGCAATGTGGATTGCTTATTTAATTTTAGCAGTAGCAATACTCTTATCTTTAACAGCAATTGTATTAGCCTTCAAAACATTTAAAACATTTTTAGACGGATTGTTTGGTAAATAATATGAATTCTAAAAAAAACATACACAAATTATTAAATTGGGAATATTGGCCAAACTCAATGTTCTATATTCCTAACATTCCGTTTGCTTTTTTTCATGCAATAAAAGCCAAAAATCTGGTTTTTTATACAGCTGTAAATCCAACCATAGAAAACTCAGGGATTGGAACAGAATCAAAGTTTGAAACTATGCAATTGATTCCTGAAAAATACTCACCAATAACCATTTTTCATAAAACAAATTCTAATATTGATGAAACCATTGACAAAGTTAGAAATCAGATAACAACATATCCTCTGATTGCGAAGCCAGATATTGGATTTAGAGGTTTGTTAGTGCAAAAAATCGATTCAGAAAGTGAATTATTAAGTTATCTTGAAAAGTATCCGATCGATATTTTAATTCAAGAATTTTTGACAGAAAAAAAAGAGTGTGGAATTTTTTATTTGCGTTACCCAGATAATCAATCTGGGAAAATTACTTCGATAACACTTAAAGACTTTCTTCATATTGTTGGTGACGGAAAACAAACATTAGAAGAGTTAATTTCTTCTGACAAGCGTGCGAAAAATTATATTAAAATTATTAAAAGCAACACTACGATTCCTTTAAACACAATTATTAAAAAAAATAAAAAAATACAACTTTCAGTAATTGGAAATCACTCAAAAGGAACACAATTTATCAATGGAAATCATTTAATCTCTGAAAAACTTGAAAAGACAATTACAGAGTTAAATAAACAAATTGATGGTTGGTATTATGGCAGGATTGACATTAAGTACAACACATTTGAAGATTTAGAAAACGGTAATTTTAAAATTTTAGAATTGAATGGAATTTTAGCAGAACCAACTCATATTTATGATGCGAGTAAGTCTAATTATTTAAAAGCACTAAAAGAAATGCGTGTACATTGGAAACAGCTGTACAGAATTGCTAGAATAAACCATGATGAAAATAATGTTCCGTACCGTTCTACTGTTGGTTTATTGAAAGATGTAAAAAAATTAAAAAAATATACCAAAAGTATTGTTAAGCTTAACAAAATTTAACGACTACTTTTCTAAACCAACTAAAAAGCTAACAAAATCGAAGACGGTATAATTGTCATATTATCTTTTCCAGATACAATTGTAAGACCTGCTTACTGGGAATCTTCAAGTAAAATCTGGCCAAAAATCGGCATTGGTCAAAAGGATGCTTTCTTTTCGACACAATTCTGCAATGGTAGTTTCACCACGCATTCCTTCAATAATAATCCTGATTTTGTCTTCTGAATTGTAAGCTTTTCTTGTCTTACGTTTTAAGTCGCTA
>JAQXEU010000050.1 GCA_029250685.1 Polaribacter sp. | reverse complement strand
TTCAATTGAAAATTTAACAAGAGAAAAAACAAACAAATGAGCGTTTTAGTAAATAAAGATTCAAAAATTATAGTACAAGGTTTTACTGGAAGTGAAGGAACTTTTCATGCTGGTCAAATGATCGATTACGGAACTAACGTAGTTGGTGGTGTAACTCCAGGAAAAGGAGGTCAAGAACATTTAGGAAAACCAGTTTTTAATACGGTTGCAGATGCTGTTGAAAAAGCAAGTGCAGATACTTCAATTATTTTTGTACCGCCAGCTTTTGCTGCTGATGCAATTATGGAAGCTGCAGATGCAGGAATCAAAGTAATCATTTGTATTACTGAAGGAATACCTACTGCTGATATGGTAAAAGTAAAAGCATATATTGATACTAAAGATTGTACATTAGTTGGTCCAAACTGCCCAGGAGTTATTACTCCAGACGAAGCTAAAGTTGGTATTATGCCAGGATTTATCTTCAAAAAAGGACGTGTTGGAATTGTTTCTAAATCTGGAACTTTAACATACGAAGCCGCTGACCAAGTTGTAAAACAAGGTTACGGAATCACTACTGCTATTGGTATTGGTGGAGATCCAATTATTGGAACTACAACAAAAGAGGCTGTTGAATTATTAATGAATGATGATGAAACGGAAGCAATTGTAATGATTGGAGAAATTGGTGGAAATTTAGAAGCTGATGCTGCTAAATGGATAAAAGCTGATGGAAATAGAAAGCCAGTTGTTGGTTTTATTGCTGGACAAACTGCTCCTGCAGGAAGAACAATGGGACACGCTGGTGCAATTGTTGGTGGTGAAGATGATACAGCACAAGCAAAAATGGCAATATTAGCTGCAAACGGAATTCACGTTGTTGAATCTCCAGCAAAAATTGGAGAAATGATTGCTAGTGTTTTAAACTAGTATTCTTTTTATATAAAATAACAATTCCCGTTTGTACTGAATATTTTCAGTTTTACGGGAATTTATTTTACAGAAAAAAGTTCATTTTTTACAAAAAGATAAAGATTAGTATATTTGAATCATAATAGAAATCAAACAACTTAGAAAATGAAATTATTAGAAAATAAAACAGCTATAATTACAGGAGCTACAAGAGGAATCGGAAGAGGAATCGCTTTAATGTTTGCGCAACAAGGCGCAAATGTTGCTTTTACATATAGTTCTTCTGTAGATGCTGCAAAAGCATTAGAAGCTGAATTAAAAGAATTAGGAGTGAATGCTAAAGGATATCAATCTAACGCGGCAATTTTTGATGCTGCTCAAGAATTGGCTGCAGATGTTTTAAAAGAATTTGGATCCATAGATATTTTAGTGAATAACGCTGGAATTACAAAAGACAATTTGTTAATGCGTATTTCTGAGGATGATTTTGATAAAGTGATTGAAGTGAATTTAAAATCGGTTTTTAACTTAACAAAAGCAGTAATTCGTCCAATGATGAAACAACGTAAAGGTTCTATCATTAATATGAGTTCTATTGTTGGAATTAATGGAAATGCAGGGCAAGCAAACTATGCAGCATCTAAAGCTGGAATTGTTGGTTTTTCTAAATCTGTAGCGTTAGAGTTAGGTTCTAGAAACATTAGATCAAACGTAATTGCACCAGGATTTATTGAAACTGAAATGACTGGAAAACTAGATGAAGCAACGGTTCAAGGTTGGAGAGATGCTATTCCTTTAAAAAGAGGAGGTTCTCCAGAAGACATTGCAAATGCTTGTGTGTTTTTAGCTTCTGATATGAGTGGATATATTACTGGACAAACATTATCTGTTGATGGTGGAATGAATTAAGAAAATAGCATTATAAAATTAATAAAAACCTGTAACGATTTCGTTGCAGGTTTTTTATTTATAATAATTAACAAAGCTATAACTCTTGTGAAGTGTTGATTATAGTAGATTTGCTGAAAAAGAATACAATGAAAATTAATTTATTATTAGCAATAGCTATTGCATTTTTTACTTCAAATTCAAATGCGCAAAGTATCGCACACAAAGACTCTATAAATACAATTATTAAAATGTATTATGATTTAAATGTAAAAGTGTCTCAGGCTGATTCTAGTCCTACAGATGTAGAGAATATTTTTAAAATATTTACTGATGATTTTACTTATGTGCATCCAAAGTATGGTGGAGTATATACAAGAGAAGATTTACACAAAGGTTATTTAAGAAATCAAAAAGCAGGTCGTTATAATGGTAATGTAACAGATATCAAAATCATCAATAAAATTGTTGGATTAGATAGTGCTGTTGTAGAAAAAAGATTTATTACGAAAGATGAAGGAGAAGGAGAATCTCAAATGACTCTGTTTGAGTTTAAGAAAGGAAAGATTTCTAAAATTTTTGAATATTGGTAGAATTCATACAAAAGATATATAAACCTGTAACATTTAGTTATAGGTTTTCTTTTTTTAATAAGAATCTTAATAAGATAATTATTAGATTTACGATTATAAATTTAATTCTTGCAAACAACAACAATTATATATTTAATAGGCGCTTTACTTTTTAGTTTAGCAATCTCTTGGTTGTTGTATTTCTACAAATCTAAAGAGCTAAGAAAGGTAGATTATTTCCTATTTGGATTAAGAACAATAAGTGTTTTTTTATTGTTCTTGCTTTTGGTAAACCCAGTAATAGAAAGACAAGAGTTGATTAAAGAAAAACCAATACTTTCTGTTTTGGTTGATAATTCTTTATCTGTAAAGCATTTTAAAAGCGAAAAAAAAGTTACTGATTTTGTTAATTTGATTGAAAACAATTCTGCAATCAATAATAAGTTTGATGTACAGTTTTTTAAATTCGGAGAAAACATTACTGTTTTAGATTCTCTATCCTTTTTAGAAAATCAAACTAATATTCACCAAGCGATAAGTAGAGTAGAAGCATTGCAGAAAAATGCTGTATCGCCAATACTATTAGTTGCTGACGGAAATCAAACAACGGGAAATTTATATCCTTTTATCAATACAAATAAGAATGTTTATCCATTGATTATTGGTGATACAATTTCAAAAAGTGATGTTAAAATCACTCAAGTAAACGTAAATAAATACAGTTATTTAAAGAATCGTTTTCCTATTGAAATTCGTGTTTTATATGACGGAAATAAAGCTGTAAAAACACAGTTTACTATTCAGTATAAAGGAAAAACAATCTTCAGAAAAAACCTGACATTTTCTCCAACTAAAGCAATTGCAACTATTTCTACAACAATTGCATCAACAGAGGAGGGTGTTCAATATTACAAAGCATCGGTTAATAAAATAGAAAACGAAGAAAATTTAGAAAACAATTCGAAATCTTTTTCAGTAGAAGTTTTAAATGAACAGACTAAGATTTTGTTATTGACTTCTGTCTTACATCCAGATATCGGCGCGTTTAAAAAAGCATTTGAAACGAACAAACAGCGTTCAGTAACAATTGCTAACATTAAAGAGTTTAAAGGTGATTTAGCCGATTATCAATTGGTTATGTTGTATCAACCAACAATTGATTTTGAAACTGCTTTTAATTCGATTCAAAAATCAAAAGCCAATTATTTTGTAATTACAGGAAACAATACCAATTGGAATTTTTTAAATGAGATGCAACCTAATTATCGTAAAAACCCAACAAATCAAATAGAAGAGTTTGGTGCTATTTTTAATAATGGCTTTTTGACATTCGGGCAAAAAGATGTTAGTTTTGAGTCTTTTCCTCCAATAAATGATATTTTTGGAAGCATTAATATCACTTCAAAATTTGATGCATTATTATTTCAAAATATTGCAGGTTATAAAACACAAACACCATTATTAGCAACTTTTGAAAATGATTCGCAAAAAAGTGCTGTTTTATTTGGCGAAGGAATTTGGAAATGGAGAGCAACAAGTTTTATAAATTCGGGTTCTTTCCAAGATTTTGATGAGTTTTTATCAAATCTAGTTCAGTATTTAGCAACTACTAAAAAGCGAGAACGTTTAACGTTAAAATACGATGCGTTGCATCCTGCAAATGTTCCGATTACAGTAAACGCTTTTTACGTAGACAAGAATTACAAGTTTGATGCAAGAGCAAAACTGAATTTAAAAGTTACAAATACATTAACGAACGTTTCTCAGAATATTCCATTTTCGTTGTTAAACAATTCGTTTGAAGCCATTTTAGAAACATTGCCATCTGGGGATTATCGTTTTATAGTTTCGGTAGAAAATCAATCTGTTCGAAAAACTGGACGCTTTAAAATCACAACCTATCAAATAGAAGAACAGTTTACAAATGCCAATCAAAAGGAATTGAATCAATTAGCAACTCATACTTCTGGAAAAGTATATTATCCATCAGAAAGTCAGCAAGTTATAGCAGATTTAATTGGAGATGAACGTTATATAACAACTCAGAAAAGCAATACGATTTCGCAAGAGTTAATCGATTGGAAATTTATTTTAATACTCAGTATTTTGTTTTTTACAATCGAATGGTTTGTTCGAAAATATATTGGTAAAATATAGTTGTTATGATAGAACATTTTTTTCAATGTCCGTATTGTTGGGAAAATATTTCAATGTTGTTAGACTCTAGCGTAACCCAACAAACCTATGTAGAAGATTGTGAGGTTTGTTGTAATCCGATTCAAATAACCCCAAATTTTGAAGCTGATATTTTAATTGGGTTTGATGCCTTAAATATTGAACAATAGGATTGTAAATTCTTATTGTAAAATCTAGAAAAGCAATTGTAAATGCTAGATTTATTAAAGTATTAATCGGAACTTAGTATAGAATTTAAAAAGAGAATACATGAAATTTCATACAAGAAAATGGGTAAAACCAGAAGATTTAAATCCAAACGGAACTTTATTCGGTGGACGATTATTGCAATGGATTGATGAGGAGTTGGGTATTTATGCAATCATTCAATTAGAAATTCCGAGAACTGTTACCAAATTTATGTCAGAAATAGATTTTGTAAGCTCAGCAAAGCAAGGAGATATTATTGAAATAGGTATGGAAGCTATTGCTTTTGGCAATTCGTCTATCACCTTAAAATGTGCAGTTAGAAATAAACTAACGCACAAAACCATTATAGAAATAGATAAAATAGTTATGGTGTCTTTAGATAAAGAAGGTTTTCCTTTAAAACATGGAAAGACAAAAGTTGAATATGTAAAGAATCGGTTAAACAATTAAGCTGTTTCTTTTTGGTTTTTTATTGCATCTTTTTAAAGTTTTAATTGTCAACTTAATAAATACTGATTGAATTTATGGGACACAATCATCATCACGGACATCATCATTCTACAGAAAACATTAAATCTGCATTTTTCTTAAATCTTGCATTTACAATTGTAGAAATTATTGGTGGATTTTACACAAATAGTTTAGCAATAATGTCTGATGCTGTTCATGATTTAGGAGATAGTTTAAGTTTAGGAATGTCTTGGTATTTTCAAAAACTATCAAATAAAAGCGCCAATAAAAAATATTCTTATGGTTACGGGCGGTTTTCATTATTAGGTGCAATTATCAATTCTATTGTGTTGATTGTCGGTTCAGTTTTTATCATTTCAGAAGCAATTCCGAGAATAATAAATCCAGAGTATGCAGATGCAACAGGTATGATGTGGTTAGCAATTCTAGGAATTATTGTAAACGGCGTTGCCGTTTTAAAACTAAAAAGAGGATCATCAATTAATGAACGTGTAGTTTCTTTGCATTTATTTGAAGATGTCTTAGGATGGTTTGCTGTATTAATTGCAAGTATTATTATGCAGTTTTGGGATGTTCCTATTTTAGACCCAATATTATCTTTAGTAATTGCTGGTTATGTTTTGTTTAATGTCTACAAAAATATTAAAGAAGCTTTCAAGATTATTTTGCAAGGTGTGCCAAATGAAATTTCTTCCGATGAAATAAAAAAACAAATCATTTTGCATATTGATGAAGTAGGAGATATCCACGATTGTCATATTTGGACGTTAGATGGCGAGTATCATATTGCAACGATTCATATAACGATAAAAGAGAAAGCGTTTAGTTGGCAAAAATCGAAAGAAGTAAAAGAAAAAATAAAGAAATTATTACATGATAATTTTCATTTAGAACATGTAACATTAGAACTAGAATCTATTTTAGAAGATTGTGATTATAATAATTGTAATTAGAAAGCTTTATTGTAAATTTGAAACAACTTAAAAATAAAAATTATGAGTAATCAACAATTAGATATTAAATTCCCAAAAGGCGGAATTTTCTTTATAGTAATTGCAGTTGTAGCAATTATATTAGTTTCTAAATCTGCAGTAACTATTGGTTCTGGAGAAAGAGGTGTTTTGTATAAATGGATTGGTGGAGTAGTAACCGATCAAGCTCCCTTAGACGAAGGTTTTAACTTAGTTATGCCTTGGAATAAAGTATTTAAATATAATGTGAGACAACAAGAGTTATTTGAGAAAAAAATGGCTGTATTGTCTTCTAATGGATTAGAAATTCAACTAGATGCTTCTGTATTGTATCAAGCGACAACAGAAACTGTAGCTATGTTACACCAAACAAGAGGAGAAAATTATTTGCAAAGTGTAATTATTCCTGCAATACGTTCAGCAACTAGAAGTGTTGTAGGTAGATATACGCCAGAACAATTATATTCTACAAAAAGAGATGCTATTCAAACAGAAATTTTTGAAGAAACCAGAAAGATTCTAACTCCGCAATTTATTCAATTAAATGCTGTCTTAGTTAGAGATGTAACGTTGCCTCCAACAATTAAAGAAGCAATTGAACGTAAACTAAAGCAAGAACAAGAATCATTAGAATATGAATTTAGATTGGTTACTGCACAAAAAGAAGCTCAGAAGCAAATTATTGAAGCAAAAGGGAAAGCAGATGCAAATAAGATTTTGAGTGCTTCTTTAACAGATAAAATCTTACAAGATAAAGGAATTGAGGCTACAATTAAGTTAGCTCAGTCTCCAAACAGTAAAGTTATTGTGATTGGATCTGGAAAAGATGGATTACCAATTATTCTTGGAAATCAATAATTTTCTACTAAGTTGATAATTTAAATAAAGCTTCATTATGAAGTCATCAACAACGGTTAGCTTTTAATATAAAAATGAAAATCAGTCTTTTTAGGCTGATTTTTTTTATTTCTTAAATATGTGTTAAATAGGGAGTTATAATGTAACTAATTGAATTTGTTGTCGTCTTATAAGTGTAAATAATTTTGAAAAAAACATTTAAAAAAATATAAAGATGACAACAGTAAATAATTTAAAAGAAGAAAAGAAAAATAACCAAGTAATTAGTTTTCATTCAAAAAGAGTTTCTTGGAACAGTAAAAGAAAACATAACTATAAATACATTACATCTGTATTTTAGTTAGCGAAAGTAGTTAGTTTTTAATAGTTGATAAAAGGGTTGCAAATTTAAATTTGCAACCCTTTTTGATTGTTGTAGTTCTATCTTTTAATTTTTTCTTCTGGTTGGTAAAACGTCTCGTTCTATTTTACCTTTTTTAATTGCTTTGTAGTTTTCGTAACAATCTAATACAGCTTCAATCATTTGTAAATCACTAGCTTTCTGAATAAAGTAATCAGAATAATTACAATCTATTAATAATTTACTGAGCTCTTGTTTATCCATTTGAAGATATTCCATCATTACTTCTCTATCAAATTTACCACTAAGCATAGCACGTAAGTTATCTTCCTTTTTTAATTTCTGTAGTTTTTTAAGCTGTTTGGGCTTTTTTCCAAATAAATTATAGAGAAAGTCAACAGGTTTAAATAGAGCGGCTAATGGTGAGCTTAAATTACTTGAAACGGATTTACCAACTTCATACGTTTGTGGCAAACCGTTAATATGTATTCTTGTAAAACGATCTTTAGGTACCTGCTTAACATCTACTTCTAAAACACCAATTAACTTCGTAGACTTAATAACTACTTCCTTAATTTCATTTGCCTTTTCTAATAAGGCAATTACAAGCTCATTACCTTTTAGTAAATCGTTTGTTACTTTTAGTTTGATTGATTGAAAACCTAAATAAGAAACTAATATGGTGTCATTTGCTTTGGTTCCAATCTCAAACATCCCTTTTTCATCTGTAATTGTTCCAACAACAGTGTTTAAGTTTAAGATATGTGCAGCACTTAAACCTTTATTGCTTCCAGCTTTAACAATTTGGCCTTTTAGTTTTGTGTCTGATTGAGAAAACCCTAAAAAAGAAATCCCAACAAATAATAGAAATAGTATATTTTTTTGCATCTCACAAAGTTACTAATTAATCTTTTTCAAAGGAGTTAATTTTCTGTGAAATAACGAGTTAATTTTGTGCACATAACAGGAGTTGAACCTGCACAATCTTACGATTACAAGCCCCTCAAGCCTGCGCGTCTACCAATTCCGCCATATGTGCATTAAGTTAAAATAAAAAAAGTTAAGCAGAGCTTAACTTTTTTTGTGACCGGGCTGGGGCTCGAACCCAGGACCCTCTCCTTAAAAGGGAGATGCTCTACCAACTGAGCTACCAGGTCATGCTTTGTTTAAAAGCGAGTGCAAATATACTCCTTTGAAAAAGATT
>JAQXEU010000060.1 GCA_029250685.1 Polaribacter sp. | reverse complement strand
GAGTAGATTTCCTATTCCGCCCAATATACTTCCTTCTCCTCTATCTCCTTTTCCTGTTTGTGGCGCCATTGCCAATACTCTACCTGCCAATCTACTAAATGGCAATGATTGAATATACACAGTTCCTGGCCCTTGTAATTTTGCAAAGAACAAACCTTCACCACCAAAAATGGTGTTTTTAATTCCGCCTACAAATTCTATATCGTAATTTACATCTTTTGTAAAACCTACAATACATCCTGTATCTACTCTCAATATTTCTCCTGGCTGTAATACTTTTTTAGACATCGTTCCACCTGCATGCACAAATGCCATTCCGTCTCCAACTAAATTCTGCATGATAAACCCTTCTCCGCCAAACAAACCTCTACCTAGTTTTTTAGAAAACTCAATTCCGATAGAAACTCCTTTTGCTGCACATAAAAAGGCATCTTTCTGACAAATAAACTTTCCGCCAAACTCCGATAAGTCTATAGGAACAATTTTTCCTGGATATGGCGAAGCAAATGAAGCATGTTTTTTTCCATGACCAGAATTTGTGAAAACGGTCATAAATAAACTTTCGCCAGTCAATAATCTTTTTCCGGCAGAAAATAATTTTCCTAAAATTCCTTTGTCTTGATTAGTTCCATCACCAAAAATAGTATTCATGGTAATTCCGTCGTTCATCATCATAAAACTACCAGATTCTGCTACCACGCTCTCTTGCGGATCTAATTCAATTTCTACATATTGCATCTCTTCTCCAAAGATGTTGTAATCTATTTCGTGTGCATTCATTTTTTTTGATTTTTAGATTATTGAATTGTTTGATTATTCGAAATATAAGAAAATTTCAAATCCATTAACAAACAAACTTTACAACTTTTTAACTTTGCTACTTTCAAACTTTATTACTTACTCTTTCACTTTAATACTCCATTCGTAAACAAACTGAGAAACGAGTTCTCCATTAGCATCAATTCCATCTGTTTTTAAATGAATAATTTGCCCTTCTCCAGTTTCAATAGATTTATGAATCGCTTCTTTAACGAGATTTCCCTCACTACATTTAAAGAGTATTTTTCCTGTTGCTTTTTTTGTAAAACGACCTTCTTGATGTGTAACTAACATCGATATTTTTCTATTCGTTTTTTTTATTTCTTGCATTACTAAAATTCCGTTTGCAAATTCGGATGCCATTCCTTGAACAGCCCAATACAAAGATTTAAACGGATTTTGATTGATCCACCTGTGTTTTACTTTTACAACCGCTTCTGAATCAGAAATTGACACCACTCTTACACCACAAAAATATGCAGATGGTAATTTAAACAACATAAATAAGTTGATTTTACGTGGCGTAATTTTCATGTTTTGGACATTTTTAAGTTTTTTGATTTTTTAAAGTGAAATTATTTTAACATTTATTGAATACATCAAAAAGTGAACAATTCCCTTTATCGACAAGCAATTTAAGGATACTTTTTCAATAAAAAAAGAAAACTCAAATGTTAAAATTAAAAAATATAGTACTTTGTTTTGCATAGTACCTGTTTTTATATAAAAAATATAAACATGAATAGAAATAACGAAAACACCAATGCTTTTTTAATCCATATTTCGGCTTTTTCTGGATATATAATTCCTTTTGGAAGCATTATTGTTCCATTAGTATTATGGCAAACGATGAAAGACAGAAGTCGTTTTTTAGATGAACAAGGAAAAGAAGCGGTTAACTTTAATATTAGTTACGCTTTATATATGTTCATTTTAGGATTGTCAATTATTCCATTTGCATTTGGTTCATTTATAAGAAACATGCGTCAGTATAATGATTTTCATTTCGATTTTAATTTTAGTGACGGAAGCGGTCTTTTTGGATTTTTAGGAATGGGCGCAATATTAACTTTAGTAGGTATTTTAAAAATTGCATTAATAATAATTGCATCATTAAAATCTAAAGAAGGAGAAAATTACAAGTATCCTTTTACCATAAAATTTATTAAATAACACGTATAAAACTCTTTATATGAAGATAGAAAATACAAAAGCACAAATGCGAAAAGGAGTTTTAGAATTCTGCATCTTATCGATTTTAAAACACGGTGATGCGTATACTTCTGAAATCTTAGAAACATTAAAAAGTGCAGAAATGATTGTAGTAGAAGGTACAATTTACCCACTACTTACAAGATTAAAGAATGCAGGATTATTAACATATCGCTGGGAGGAATCTACCTCTGGACCACCTAGAAAGTATTACGTATTAACAGAAAACGGCGCAATGTTTTCTAAAGAATTAGACAGAACTTGGGGAAACCTAGTTACAGCAGTAAACCAAATAACAAGTAAAAAAACAAAATAATGAATAAGACAATAAACATAAATTTAGGAGGATTCTTTTTCCATATAGATGAAATTGCTTTTCAAAAATTAAGAAGATATTTAGATTCAATTTCTAGATCTTTAAGTGATGATCCTCAAGGAAAAAATGAAATTATTTCTGACATAGAAGCGCGAATTAGCGAATTATTATCAGAAAAAATTACTGATGCACGTCAGGTTGTAAACGAAAGTGATATTGATGAAGTTATCAAAATCATGGGACAACCAGAAGATTATGCAGAAGCTGAAGAAGGCTATGCTAATGAAAATTACAACTACCAGAGAAGAACAAATTCTAACGGAAAAAAATTGTTTAGAGATGGTGATGATAAGTTTTTAGGTGGAGTTGCATCTGGTATTGCACATTATTTTAATGTAGATACGGTTTGGATACGTTTAGCTTTTATTTTACTTGCATTTAGTGGATTTAGTATCTTAACATATATTATTCTTTGGATTGTAATTCCGGAAGCAGGAACAACTGCTGAGAAATTGCAAATGGAAGGAGAACCGGTAAATATTGACAACATCGAAAAAAAAATTCGTGAAGAGTTTAGTAATTTTTCAGAAACGATAAAGACAGGAGCTAGTGAAGTTTCAGGCAAAATTAAAGATGGCGCAAACGATGTTAGTCAAAAAGTAAATGAAGGTTTTAAAAAAGGGAGCAAAAAAGCAAGCTCTGGTTTTCAAGATTTTTTAGACACTTTAGGCACAATAATTCTTACAATATTTAAAATTATTGGTAAGTTTATTGGAGTGATTCTAATGTTTGTTGCCGCAATCACTTTAATATCTTTAATTATTGGAGCATTCTCTATAGGTAGTTTAGAAATTATTGGATTTGACAATGATTTTGTAACCTACCCACCCTTTTTCTATGATTCAATAATGCCACATTGGTTATTAACTGTATGTACATTTTTAGTAGTTGGAATTCCATTTTTAATCCTTTTTGTTTTAGGATTACGAATCTTATCTAGCAACGTTAAAAGATTTAGCAAAGCAACTTCTTTAACTTTATTTGGAATATGGCTAGCTGCAGTGTTAGGATTGGTTTTTACCGGTATTGAATTTGGGACAACAAAAGCTTTTGGTGGAAATAAAGTTGAAAAAATCGACTTAACAACTGTTGTAAACGACACTATTTCTATTAAAATGATAAAAAATGACAATTACTATTATCAAAGGAATAATTATAGAAGTAACAATGTAGGAGTTATTTATGTAGATGATAAAAAGAAATTAGTTTCAACAGATGTTTATCTTGATGTAGAGAAAAGTGATTCTAATGAAGCATCTATTCAAATTAGAAAATATTCTGAAGGAAGAAGCAAGTTAAAAGCAACTGAAAATGCTAGTGATATTTCTTACAAATATACCATTGAAAATAATACAATCTTGTTAGATGCTTATTTCATCAGCGAGTTTAAAAATGCTTTTAAAGATGAAGATGTATATGTCAAAATTTTTATTCCAAATGATATTACAGTGTATTTCGATAACTCAACAAAGAGCTATTTGCACAGAGTAGAAAACACAACAAACACATATGATAGAAATATGGCAAATCATTATTTTTTAATGACGGATGAAGGATTACACAGTAAAGAGTTGAAAGCACTAGAAGAATCTAACAAATTGGATGAAGAATAACAGTTCATCAATAAAAAGCAACAGTTCGGTAACCCAAATTCGTTTCAAAGCGTCTATATATAGACATTTGAACTTTAATACACATATTATGAAAACATTTATAGCAAAAGCATTCGCATTTTTATTCATTGCAACACTAACAACATCTTGCATGATAGATGGAATTAGCTCAGTAACGGGAAACAGAAATGTGGTAACAGAATCACGCAAAATCAATAACGATTTTACTAAAATTGAAGTTGGACAAGGAATTCAGTTATACGTTACACAAAGCAACGATTTATCATTGGTCGTAAAAGCAGATGAAAATCTACACGATTTAATTAGAACAGAAGTTAGAAATGGTGTTTTAAAAATATCATCAAAAAGAAATATTAGAAGAGCAAAATCTAAGAAAATATATCTTTCTGCACCAAATATTAACGGAATTAAAGCTTCAAGCGGAAGTGATGTAATCACTGAAAACACAATCAGAGCAACTGTTTTTGAGGCACATGTTAGTAGTGGCGCTGATGCAAGAATTGATGTAAATGCAGATACTGTAAACTCAAGTTCTTCTAGTGGTGCAGATTTAAGAATTAAAGGTCGTGCAAATTATTACACAGCAAAAGCAACTAGCGGAAGTTCAATAAGAGCGTACGGATTAGAAAGTAAAAATGCAGATGTAAAAGTAAATAGCGGTGCAGACATCGATGTTTATGTAACTGAATCTTTAACTGCAAAAGCTACAAGTGGTGGCGATATCGATTATAGAGGAAATCCTAAAAAAGTTGATAAGAAGAAAAATTCTGGTGGAAGTATTTCATCAAACTAAATAAAATTTAAAAACAAATTACCGAACACGCTAATGTTTAAGATTATATTATCAATTATCGCTTTTTTAATGTCATTATTTGCTTTTGGCCAAATAAATGAAATACCAAAGTATAAATCCTCTGATGTAAAATTACACAACGAAATTTTACAAATGGACACAAAGTACTTTAACGCTTACAATACCTGTGATATGGAAACCCAAGCAGATATTTACGATGAAGATTTAGAGTTTTTTCATGACAAAGGCGGACTATCAACATCAAAAAGTGATCTTTTAAAAGCATTAAAAGAGAATATTTGTAATAAAGTAACAAGAACATTAATTAAAGGTAGTGTTGAAGTATATCCAATAAAAGATTATGGGGCAATACAAATTGGCTATCATAAATTCTATAATAAAGAAGAACCAAATGCAAAATCTATCCCTAGTAAATTTATTGTGATTTGGAATAAGAAAAATGACAACTGGAAAATGACAAAAGTAATCAGTTTACATAATTAAAATATTTAAAATCTATGTTAAGGATCTTCAGCCTTAATAATAGCACTAATACTTGGTTTTATTAGTTTACTTGCAAGAGTCATATTATTTATAATATGGCTTTTGTTTTTTTAGTACTTTTATAAACATGAAAAAAGCAACTCTATTTCTATTCATTTGGATTTCAATTTCTTCTTACGGACAAAACTTACCTAAAGGATTTGTCTATCTTTCTGATGTTGATGCAACTATTAAATCAGAAATGAGATATATTTCTCACAACAATTTTATAGGAAAACCAATTGAAGGTTATCAAAAAGCAAGAATAATTGTTTCTAAACCAACTGCAACTGCATTAAAAAGAATTCAAAAAGAATTATTGAAATTTAATTTAAGTTTAAAAATATTTGATTCATACAGACCACAACAAGCAGTAAATCATTTTGTGCGATGGGCAAAAGTGTTAAATGACACGTTGATGAAACGTCAATATTATCCAGAAGTCCCAAAAAATCAATTATTCAAATTAGGATATATTTCTTCAAAATCTGGTCACACAAGAGGAAGCACCGTTGATTTAACCCTAATGGATTTAGCCACAAATACTGAATTAGACATGGGAAGTCCGTATGATTTCTTTGGAAATGAATCTCATGCCCTAAACACAATTCTTACAAAAAAACAACGTGCAAACAGATTGTTATTAAGAAACTTAATGCTTACGAACGGGTTTAATCCTATTAGAACCGAATGGTGGCATTTTACATTGAGAAACGAACCTTTTCCGGAAACATACTTCAACTTCCCTATTGAATAAAATCAATTTTAACAGAACAAAAAGGAATCTTAAATTTTACGGTATTATATTTGCAGTCAAGAAATTATAGTTTTCTTTTATGAATTTTAACAAACAACTTCTTTTTATTGTTAGCTTTTTGCTAATTTCTGTGCAGTCAATCAATTCTCAAGAAGATAAGATTGGTAAGAAAAAAGTTGTTTCCATAAAAGCAAAAGTTACTCCAGTTAAAAAACCAGGCTCTTTAAATTTTGACGCTAAAAAAGGATTTCAGAATGCTCATAAGAATTCTCTTAAAACAAAAACTCAAGCACAAAAAGATGCTGAGTTAAGAAACAAAGGCATCATTAATCAAGCAAGGATTAATGAAGAAAAAGTATTGAAATCCTACAAAAAAATAAACGGTGTATATCAATACCCAAAAATTGATCAAGATCTAGGAAGTTTTAGAACCAGTTCTAAATATATTACAATTATTTGTAGAGATTTTCAATATCCAGATGGAGATAGAGTTACTATTTTAATAAATGGAATTGCAATTATCAAAAGCATAACTTTAAAACAGAATTATCAAAAATTTACTTTTCCAATAGGAGTTGGAATCAACAGAATTGCTTTTAGGGCTTTAAACCAAGGAACTTCTGGACCTAATACTGCCGGATTTAAAGTGTATGACGATTCAAATAATTTAATTTCATCTAACGAATGGAATCTTGCAACTGGTGCTACTGCCACTATTTTAATCGCAAAAGACAAATAATTTACCGCAGCAAAAGCTTCATTCTTTTAGTGATTCATTTTTAATTAAAAAACATTTTTTTTAAAAACTAATTACCCTTATTTTTGCTTCTACAAGCAATTCAAAATAGATTTTTAATAACAATTAATAATGAAAAAAATAACCAAAGAAACTTACATCAATTGGTATAGAGATATGCTATTCTGGAGAAAGTTTGAAGACAAACTTGCCGCAGTTTATATCCAACAAAAAGTAAGAGGTTTTTTACACTTATATAATGGTCAAGAAGCTGTTTTAGCAGGTTCTTTACATGCAATGGAATTGGGTAAAGACAAAATGATTACCGCATATCGTAATCACGTTCAACCAATCGGAATGGGGGTAGATCCAAAAGCTGTCATGGCAGAATTGTACGGAAAAGTTACTGGAACTTCTAAAGGAATGGGAGGTTCAATGCACATTTTTTCTAAAGAAAAAGGTTTTTATGGTGGTCACGGAATTGTTGGTGGTCAAATTCCTTTAGGTGCAGGAATTGCATTTGGAGATAAATATGCAGGAAACGATGGAGTAACATTAACCTATTTTGGTGATGGAGCTGCAAGACAAGGTTCTTTACATGAAGCTTTCAACATGGCAATGCTATGGAAATTACCAGTTGTATTTATTGTTGAAAATAATGGATACGCAATGGGAACTTCAGTTGAAAGAACAGCAAATCATACAGATATTTGGAAACTTGGTTTAGGATATGAAATGCCTTGTGGACCTGTTGACGGAATGAACCCTATTAAAGTTGCTGAAGCAGTTGATGAAGCTATTCAAAGAGCACGTCGTGGTGATGGACCAACTTTTTTAGAAATGAAAACGTATCGTTACAGAGGGCATTCAATGTCTGATGCGCAACATTACAGAACAAAAGACGAAGTTGCAGAATACAAAAAAATTGACCCTATTACGCAAGTTTTAGATGTCATTAAAGATAAGAAATACGCTTCTCAAGAAGAAATTGACACAATTGACAAAGAAGTAAAAGCATTGGTTAAAGAATGTGAAGAGTTTGCAGAAAGTTCTGCTTTTCCAGAAATTAGTCAATTATACGATGTTGTATACGAACAAGAAGATTATCCTTTTATTAAAAGATAGATTATGGCAATAGTAGTAAACATGCCGCGCTTAAGTGACACCATGGAAGAAGGTGTTGTGGCACAATGGTTAAAAAATATTGGAGATTCTATTGAAGAGGGCGATATTTTAGCGGAAATTGAAACTGATAAAGCAACAATGGAGTTTGAATCGTTTAACGAAGGGACTTTATTACATATTGGGGTTCAAGAAGGAGAAAGTGCTCCTGTTGACACTTTATTAGCTATTATTGGTGATAAAGGAGAAGACATTTCTGGATTACTCAGCGGCGCAACTGCTCCACAAGAAACAAAAGTAGAAGAAACTAAAACTGAAGAAGCTCCTAAAAAAGTTGAAGCGGTTGAACTAGCTGTAAAAGTTGAAGAAACAAAAACAGTCTCTACTTCTACGGGAAGAATTTTCGCATCACCTTTAGCAAAGAAAATTGCAAGTGACAAAGGAATTAATTTAGCAGACCTAAGTGGCTCTGGAGATAATGGAAGAATCACAAAAAAAGATGTAGAAGGTTATTCACCAGCTGCAAAAGCAACTTCTACTCCTTCACCAGCAATAAGTTTCCTTGCTTCTGGTGAAGAAAAATCTGAAGAAGTTAAGAATTCTCAAATGCGTAAAGCAATTGCAAAATCTTTAGGAAACTCTAAATTCTCTGCTCCAGATTTCAGTTTAAATATTGAAGTTGATATGGAGAATGCAATGAGATCTAGAAAAACTATAAATGCTATTCCAGATACTAAAGTATCTTTTAATGACATGGTTGTTAAAGCTTGTGCAATGGCGTTGGTAAAACAGCCACAAGTAAATACTTCTTGGACAGACAGCAATACAGTATTTCATTCTCATATTCACGTTGGTGTTGCTGTAGCTGTTGACGATGGTTTATTAGTACCAGTCATCAAACACACAGACCAATTAAGTTTAACTCAAATTGGCGCTGGTGTAAGAGATTTAGCTGGTAAAGCAAGAAATAAAAAAATTGCTCCTGCAGAAATGCAAGGAAGTACATTTACAGTTTCTAATTTAGGAATGTTTGGAATTGATAATTTTACGTCAATTATAAATCAACCAAATTCTGCAATTTTATCTGTTGGTGCAATTGTTGAAAAACCTGTTGTTAGAAACGGACAAATAGTAATTGGTAATACAATGAATTTAACTTTAACTTGTGACTACAGAACTGTTGATGGTGCTGTGGGAGCTCAGTTTTTACAAACATTAAAAACTTTTATAGAAAATCCAGTTACGATGCTAGCTTAAAAGAGTTTTTATATATTCAAAAAAAAAGAGTTCAAAAATATTTTCGAGCTCTTTTTTTTTTTGAAACAACTATTGTTATTGTCATACATTTGCATTATATTATATAAAACATCTTGACCGATTTTAAGATAATGATTAAAAAAACAATTGGAAGAATTGATAAAATTGATTTTCCCGAATTTGAACTTTTAGAAATTGAAGCAAAAGTAGATACTGGTGCTTATACTTCTGCAATTCATACACATAAAATTGAAGAAGTAATTATTAATGATGAAAATTTCATTAAATTCACATTATTAGACCCTGAACATTTACAATATAACGAAAAAGAGTTTACAACAAAAAATTATGAAAAGAGAGTTATAAAAAGCTCAAATGGAACATCCGAAGAACGATTTGCAATAAAAACTACGGTAACACTTTTTAAAAAAACACATACTATTGAACTCACTTTAAGTGAAAGAAGCGACATGAAATATCCTATTTTATTAGGTAGAAAATTTCTAAACAAGAAGTATATTGTAGACTCATCACAAAAAAATAATTCTTACAAATTAAAATAAAGAATCTAATTATGAAGATTGTCATTTTATCAAGAAACCCAAAGTTATACTCAACAAGAAGACTTGTAGAAGCTGCTGAAAAAAGAGGCCATGAAGTAATCGTTGTTGATCATTTAAAATGTAATATCGAAATCGAAAAAAAAGCTCCAAAGATTTTTTACAAAGGGGAATACTTAACTGATATTGATGCAATCATTCCTAGAATTGGTGCTTCTGTAACTTTTTATGGAACTGCGGTAATTCGTCAGTTTGAAATGATGAAAGTTTTTACAGCTGTTTCTTCAATTGCTTTAGTTAGATCAAGAGACAAATTAAGTAGTTTGCAAATTCTAGCTAGAGCTGGAGTTGGTTTACCAAAAACAGTTTTCACAAACTACACGAAAGACGTTGAGCATGTTGTAGAATCTGTTGGAGGAGCTCCTTTAATCTTAAAATTACTGGAAGGAACACAAGGTTTAGGAGTCGTTTTGGCAGAAACACAAAATGCTGCAACTTCTGTTTTAGAAGCTTTTAACGGGCTTGGAGCAAGAGTAATTGCACAAGAATTTATCAAAGAAGCTGGAGGAGCAGATATTAGAGCTTTTGTTGTTGATGGAAAAGTTATTGGCGCTATGAAACGACAAGGTAAAGAAGGAGAATTTCGTTCTAACTTACACAGAGGTGGAAATGCAAACATAATAGAACTTACAGACGAAGAAGAAAAAACGGCATTAAAAGCTACAAAAGCAATGGGATTAGGTATTGCTGGTGTTGATATGTTGCAATCTTCAAAAGGACCATTGGTTTTAGAAGTAAACTCTTCTCCTGGTTTAGAAGGAATTGAAACTGCTACAGGAAAAAATATTGCGAAAGAAATTATTCGTTATTTAGAATTAAATGTCGAATAAACCATTTACACTTTTAGGAAAAGAAATTCCTGAAGGAAAACGAACAATTTTAGATTTGGAAGTTGCCAAATTACACACAAGGACTACTGTGAAAGTTCCTGTTATAATTGAGCGTTCTACAAATCCTGGTCCAGTAGTTTTATTATTGGCTGGAATACATGGTGATGAAACGAATGGTGTTGGAATCATTAGAGAAATCATTAATTTAGGAATTAACAAACCTAAAAACGGAACAATTATTTGCATTCCTGTTTTTAATATTTTTGGATACTTAATACAGACAAGAGAATTTCCAGATGGAAGAGACTTAAACAGAATGTTTCCTGGGACTCAAAATGGTTCTTTGGCGAGTCAATTTGCATATCAATTTACCAAAGAAATTGCACCTTTTGTAGATTATGTAATTGATTTTCATACTGGTGGTGGAGAAAGAGATAATATTTCACAAATTCGTTGTAATAAAGATGATATTAAAGCATTAGAATTAGCAAAAATATTCAATCCACCAATGATTGTTTTTTCTAATAACATTACTAAGTCGTTAAGAGAAACACTACATAAAATGGGTAAAACTGTTTTATTATTTGAAGGAGGAAAATCAAAAGAATTAAACCCTGAAATTATTAATGAAGGTGTAAACGGAACTAAAAATGTTTTAATTCATTTGGGTTTAATCGATGGAGAAATTGTCGTTAGAGAAGCTCCTGTTTTTGTAAATAAAGCAAAATGGTTAAGAGCATCTCATTCTGGAATGTTTAAAATTAGCGTTGAAAATGGCAGTTTTGTAAAAAAGAAAGAAGTGTTAGGTGTTATTCAAGATCCTTTTGGGGAATTTAAAAAGAAAATTTATGCCCCTTTTAATTGTCATATTTTCTGCATCAACAAAACACCAATTGTAAATAAGGGTGATGCTTTATTTCATTTAAGTATTGAATAATAAAAAAGTCTCAAGAAGTTCTTGAGACTTTTTTAATTTAGAAATCAAAACGGTAATTCATTTTAAAAGAAACTCCCCAATCTTGACGAGTGATATTTTGATTAAAATTGTCAGTCAATACCAAATAAATATAAGAAAGCGGTTTATATATTCCCATTGCAATCTTGTATTTACATTAAAATTATCTCTTTGTGTATTATACTGCACATAAGTTGTCCAGTTTAAACGGTTATTAAAGAATACTTCTCCTGTAAAACGTGTTAAATGAAACGTTTCTTTACCTAACTGATTTAAATCAATTTTATTAACATCATATGCTAACTCAAAATTTGCAAAAGGCAACATTTGATAATTTAAATAAGCTCCGGCTGTTGCTCTATCACCTCCGTAATAAGTTCCTTTCTGAACATTAAAACGATATCTTAACTTTTGGTTATTTGCAGAGTTATACCCAATTTTTAAAACTCCAAAGCTATATTTACCAGGAGTTAAAGCATTTCCATTTCTTAAAGGATCAAAACCATATTTTAAATCTACTTCATCAAAAGTAAAAACATAATAAACCGCTGATAAATCTTTAAAAAACACTGCTGAATTAAACGAATGTTGAGATTGGGTCAAGTTCCCATTTACATCAAAATAATTGTTCAACCCATACCTTAAAAAACAAACTGAGTTTAATGCTTTAGATTTCTCATAGAATTTTTCATATGCAATTCCAGATGAAGTCTGTAAATAGCCTTCCCTAATAGTAACATTGTTAATCGCATCATAATGATACAATCTTGGCGTAAAACCAACGTCAGTAATGTAATTTTTATCTAATTTCTTTACTGAAGTATTAAAGTTAAATCCTCTTTTATTAAAGTAAATACTTGCATTATAGAACGAATTATCTCCAGAAACCCCATCATTAAAACTTTTCCCATAATTCAGAACTCCAGTCCATTTATTATTGTTGGATTTATAATTTAAATTTATACCAGCAACTCGAATATAATCGTCTTCAAAACTAAACTTATCAGTCTCCTGTCTATTAATTACAAAACCCGTTGATGTAAAGTTTTTAGATAATTGATGTTCGGCAACAAACACTCCAAAATTTTGTGAAGCAACTCCATTTTCTTTTTCAGTTTGCACATTTAAAACACCAATTCTAGTTTTTGGAGATATATTTCCAGATAATTTTAATCCAAATTGAATGTCAGAACTTGAACCTATTCTTCTTGAATAAAACGGATTTACTCCAGACACACCAAGGTTAGAAAACAAGTCTGCATTCTCTAAGAAGAAATTTCTTTGTTCTGGAAAATTCACTGCAAATCGAGTCAAGTTAGTTACCTGTTGATCTACATCAATTTGAGAAAAATCTGGATTAATAGTTGCTTCTAATTTTAAAGATGAAGTTACATTGTACTGAATATCTACACTTGGTTTAAAAGAAGTCTGATTTGAGTTATTTGTGACATCTTTTTGATAATTTGCAGTAACCGAAGGAGTCATTGTAAATCTTGAATTAGACTTTTCTGGAAGGTGTTCTATTAAAAATTTGTCATTAAAACGTAAATCAAAATTCGCATAATTGCGTTTAACATTTTTAAATATTGTCCAAGAATTATTTTTGATATCACGTACATAAAATTGCACTCCAAAAACTCCATTATCTTTATTGAAGTTTAAGGATTTTAGTGGAATTGCGATTTCATATTGCTTTTTTGTTCCGTTTAAAATTACTCTAGATTGCCAAATTGCATTCCAACTAAAATTTAAATCATAATTCTCACCACTTCTACCCACCAGACCTTCTGTTTGATTCCCTAAAGAGTTTACTCCAAAGAAATATCCATTTTGTTCTTGATTTTGAGTATCTAAAATCATTACAAAAGCATCACTTAAAAAAATTGATGTATCTCTTTTTAATGTACTAACTTGAGTTTTTTCAGTTGAATCATTATAAATTGCTCTTACATACAAATACTCTTTGTTATGAAATATTTTCACAGAAGTTTGATTCTCTGCTAAACCAATATCTGTAGGTGCATAATTATAAAATCCTGTATATTCTGGTAATTGACTCCAAACCGATTCGTCAAACTTACCATCAATTTTTATTTTAGTATCAACATAACTAATTGTTGATTTCTGCGCGTAAGCAACAGTAAAAACAAGCGATAAAATAAATGTTATATAAAACTTCATTCTATTATTTTTTATCATCAACACGCGTTGCAGTTTTACTAATTATTTTCCAACCATTTTCAAATTTCTTTAACAAAAACAAATCGATGTAGATCCATTTTCTATCAGGACCAGCAATTTCTACCTTAGCTGTTGCAATATCTTTTACAACTTCTGTCGCTAAGATTTTAGCAAGACGACCATTAAATTCTCCAATTTTTGCATTTTTAAACAGGGCAACATATTCTTTAGGTGCATACAACTTAAATCCATCTCTTCCTGTTAAATATAAAGTGGCATCTTCTGTAAATGCACTCAATAACATTTCTGGCTTGTTGTATGAACTTCCGTCCATATAATTTTTTAAAGTTTTCTCTATTAAAGATGCTTCTGACTGTGCATTTGCCATTTGCAAGCTCAAAATTGCCGCAAAAAGTAAAATGTAATTTCTCATATTATTTGTTTTAAAGATTTTGACAAATCTCTAAAATCAATAAAAAAATGTAGTGATAATTTATAATTGAGGTGTCCAGAATTATAAACTCGGAGGAAAAACCTAAGAAAAGTGTTTTTTGTATTCTGATGGAGTTTGACCAACAATCTTTTTAAAAGTAGCGTAAAATGTTGATTTTGAACTAAACCCAGCGTCAAAACCAATTGCTTCTAATGTAAACTGATTATTTTCTTGCAATAATTTTTTAGCTTCATTAATTCTATATTCATTGATGAACAAAGCAAAGCTTTTTCCTAAATTGTCATTTAATAATTGTGACAATTGATGTGATGAAATACGTAATTCTTTAGCGATGTCATTCAACTTAACATTTGTGTTTCTATGAAATTGTTTTTCTTTCATCACAGTATTTAAAGATTCAACCAAGAAGTTGGCCTCTACATCTTCAATCTTTTTTGAAGCATATTTCTCAGGAATATCCTTAAATATAGTTTCTCTATTTTTTTTAAACATAAAGAAGAAAAATAACCCATAAAAAACAAGAGAAAATGTTAATGTACCTACTAAATACAACCATAAATATCCAACTATATAAGCTAAATAAATCAACAGATTACCTATAAAAACAGCAACTAACCATAGCTCAGATGTTGTACAGTAAATATTCTTCTCAAATATTTTTTTGTAAATATTTCGTAATAAAAACCCTGAAAAAAAAATATACCCCCCCAAACAACGTATATAAACACAACAAAACTTCTCCAAAAATCGATATGTATTCTATAGGGTTTAAAAAAACCAACAATTAGGACAATTAGGAATAAAACTAGCACATGTATTTTCCAAGAAACAGGAATTTTTTTTCTATTCTCAACAGACGACTTTAAATAAAAGAATAATGATACGCCAATCAAGAAACAAGCAGATAAACCAATTTGCATGACCAATAAATCTTTTGTTTCACTAAAAAGTGAATACACAGATTTTCCAATTCTAATTGAAAGCATTAGCACCAAAAAACCAAACAAAGTATTTTGTGTACGTTTTCTTTTTTCAAAAAACAAAAAATAAACACTTACCAAAAAACCATTAAAAACTCCAAGCGAGCATAAAAAAAATAAAATTGGATTGTCAAAAGTCATTCTCTACAGTTATTCAAAAAACCAAAGTAACAAAAAAACGCTCAGAATTTCTAAGCGTTTTGTTAATCTATTAATAATTCTGATATTTAAAAGTCTTGATTTACATCCCAAGACTCTATAATTTCTTTTAAGGTTTTGATAAACATTCCACCTAAAGCACCATTTACAACTCTATGGTCATAAGAATGAGAAACAAACATTTTCTGTCTGATTCCAATAAAATCACCATCTGGAGTTTCAATTACAGCAGGAACCTTTCTAATTGCTCCTAGTGCTAAAATTGCAACTTGTGGTTGATTGATAATTGGTGTACCCATTACAGAACCAAAACCACCAACATTAGTTACGGTATAAGTTCCACCTTGAATTTCATCTGGCTTTAATTGATTTCCTCTAGCTCTACCAGCTAAATCATTTACAGCTTTTGTCATTCCAACTAAGTTTAATTGATCTGCATTTTTAATTACAGGAACAATTAAATTTCCGTCAGGCAAAGCTGCTGCCATTCCTAAATTAATATTTTTCTTCTTGATAATTGTATCGCCATGAAGCGCAATATTTATCATAGGATATTTTTTGATTGTTGTTGCAACGGCTTGCATTAAAATTGGCGTAAAAGTCAATTTTTCTCCTTCTCTTTTTAAGAAAGCATCTTTAACTTTAGTTCTCCATTTTACAATATTTGTAACATCAATTTCAATAAATGATTGGACATGTGCCGAAGTTTGAACTGAATCTACCATATGCTTGGCGATTAGTTTACCCATTCTACTCATTTCAATTACTTCATCTTCTCCATTTACAGAAACTGGCGCTGCTTTTACAGCTTCTTTTTTCTCTGGTTTTGCAACTGATTTTTCAACAGTTTTAATCGGTGTAGAACTTCTGTTTTCTATATATGATAAAATATCTGATTTTGTAACTCTCCCATCTTTTCCGGTTCCAGCAATTGCTTCTAATTCGATCATAGAAACATTTTCTGCTTGCGCAATGTTTCTTACTAATGGTGAATAAAATTTACCTGAATCAGAAGTTTTTGTAATTGGTTCAGAAACAGTTTCAACTGCTTTCTCAATAGTTTTTTCTACTGCAACAACTTCTTTTGGTGTTTCTACTTTTGCTTCTGTAACTGCAACAACATCTCCTCCTTCAGTTTCAATAACAGCAATGGTTGCTCCTACTTCAACAACAGCATCTTTTTCAAATAAGATTTCAACTAGCGTTCCTTCAACTTCACTTGGCACTTCAGAATCTACTTTATCTGTCGCAATTTCTACGATTGCTTCGTCCATTTCTATTGTATCTCCAACTTCTTTTAACCAAGATGTAATTGTTGCTTCTGCAACACTTTCACCCATTTTAGGTAACTTCAATTCGAATCTAGCCATTGTCTGTTCTTTTTATTGACTGCGAAAGTAGTAAAATTTGAGTAATTTTTTACATTTTTTCTTAAGGAAGTGTTTATTTTTTTCAACTATAAATTACACTAAACACATTTCAAAAGGCAATAAAAATGATTAAAATACGAATTACATATTATATGTCTATTTTTATTGAATTATCAATAAAAATTATTTAGTAAGCAACTCTATTTCATTCATTACTAGTTCTGCTTCAGCTATTTTCTTGTCAGATGCAGATCTATTTGATTTTGAAAGAATAAAAGACTCTTCCATCAAACTTTGATATTTATTTCTTAAGATTTCTAATTCTGATTTTTTCTTAAATAATCCAAACATATTTTCTAAACTTTTAAATTTACAATTCCATAATCCATTTCAAATATTTGACCAGATAATGATTGAGCTTTATCAGAAATAATAAAGCTTGCTAGCTCTGCTACTTCTTCTGGTTGCAAATATTTTTTTAAAGGGTGTCTTTCGGCACTCATTTCTTTTAATCTATCATTTCGCAATAACTTAGTTGCCAAACTTGTATTTGTTAAAGTTGGAGCAATTGCATTAACTCTTATTAAAGGAGCGAACTCAGCCGCCAAAGACTTCACCAAACCTTCTACTGCTCCTTTTGAAGATGCAACACTTGCATGAAAAGGCATTCCCATTTTTGTAGCAACAGAACTAAACATTAAGATGTTTGGGGTATTTGACTGTTTTAATATAGGAAGGTACTCTTGAATTACCTTTACCGCTCCTAATACATTTATAGAAAAATCATTTAAAAAATCATCTTTCTTTAATCGAGAAATTGGTTTTAAGTTAATACTACCAGGACAATAAACTATTGCATCAATATTTTGTATTTCTGGAAGCTCATCATTTAAAACATCACATAGAAATTCTTTAAAATTTGGATGCTTAATTTCTGATGAGAATCTACTCATAGATATAATTTTTGTTGTGTCTAGAAGTAAACTAACCAAAGATTTTCCTATTCCTTTACTTCCTCCAATAATAAGTACAGATTTCATATATCATATTTTTAGAATTCAAATCTACAACTTTTGTTTAACTTTAACATAAATAAGTTAAACATTTTATATCTTTGAATAAAATTTAGAATAATGGAGACAAAAAAAGAAATGAATAAAATAGAAATTGTATCAAAATATATTGATACAATTTTAGAAACAGGAAAAAAACCAGCATCGATTTATAAATTTTCAAAAGATCTTAATATTGAAGAAAAAGAGTTCTACAAATTTTTCAGTTCTTTTGAGCACTTAGAAAAAAATATTTTTACTTTATTTTTCGAAAATGCTACAGCTTTATTAAATAAAACTGAGGACTTTAAAAGTTATGATGCAAAGAACAAGTTATTAAGTTTTTACTTTACTTTTTTCGAAATCTTAACAGAAAATAGGTCTTATGTTCTACTCGCTTTAAAAGAGAGTAAAAACTCATTAAAAAATTTAAAAAAATTAGAAGAACTTAAAAAAGCTTTTAGTGGGTTTATCCTTGAAATACAAATAGAAAAATTAGATCTTAAACAGGAAAAATTTGAAAAAATTCAAGACAAAGGAATTCAGGAAGGCTTTTGGATTCAATTCTTAATGATTATTAAATTCTGGATGGATGACACTTCTTCTTCTTTCGAGAAAACAGATATTTTCATTGAAAAGAGTGTTCATGCTAGTTTTGATATCATCAATACCACACCGGTAAAGAGCTTTATAGATTTAGGTAAGTTTTTACTAAAAGAGAAAATGAATTTTAAACTTTAGCCAATATGAAAACAATTGATAGAATTCCAACATCAAAAATTCAAAGAGCAACAAAATTAATTCAAACTGGCGCAAAGGTTGGAGTTAATTACATGAAATATTATGGCGAAAAATTAATAACCTCAGAAGAAAAAGCAAAAGAAAACTTAAATGAATCTAATGCTGAAGACATTTATAACGGATTAAAAACAATGAAAGGCAGTGCTTTAAAAGTTGCGCAAATGCTTAGCATGGAAAAAAGCATTTTACCTAGAGCTTATGTAGAAAAATTTTCTCTTGCTCAGTTTTCAGTTCCTCCATTATCTGCTCCTTTAGTGGTAAAATCATTTAAAAAATATTTCGGAAAACATCCAGCACAAATTTTTGATCAATTTAATTTAACTTCAGTTAATGCTGCCAGTATTGGACAAGTTCATAAAGCAGAACACAATGGAGAAAAACTTGCTGTTAAAATTCAATATCCTGGGATCGCAGAAAGCATCTCATCAGACTTAGCATTGGTAAAACCAATCGCTATGAAAATGTTTAACATTAAAGGTGAAAATTCTGAACGCTATTTTAAAGAAGTAGAAGAAAAACTTACAGAAGAAACAAATTATTCATTAGAATTTGAACAAAGTGTAGAAATTTCAGAAGCGTGTAAATCAATTCCGAATTTAAAATTCCCAACATACTTTAAAGAGTATTCATCAGAAAGAATTTTAACGATGAGTTGGATAGACGGAATACATTTATCAGAATATACAGACAAACCGATACATCAAGAAACAGCCAATAAATTAGGTCAAGCATTATGGGATTTTTACATGTTTCAAATTCATCATTTAAAGAAAGTTCATGCAGATCCACATCCAGGGAATTTTTTAGTCAATGATAATGGAGAATTGATTGTCATTGATTTTGGTTGTATGAAATCAATTCCTGATGAATTTTATATTCCTTATTTTGAATTAGCAAAAGAAGAAAATATAGAGAACCCAGAATATTTTGAAAATAAATTATACGAATTAGAGATTTTAAGAGAAGATGATTCGAATGAAGAAATTGTGTTTTTTAAAAAACTATTTCATGAAATGCTAAGTTTATTCACACAGCCTTTTCATCAAGATGAGTTTGATTTTTCTGATCCAGCATTTTTTGAACAAATTGCTGATTTAGGGTCAAAATATGCTAAAAGTTCAGAGTTAAAAGAGATGAATGGAAACAGAGGTTCAAAACATTTTATTTACATAAATAGAACATTTTTCGGGTTGTACAATTTAATGTTTGACTTAAAGGCTACAAATGTAAAAATCAATAATTACAGCACAAAATTATGATTGCATTTGACAAAGAAACAATTAAAAATCTTGAGTACTTAAACAAAATAAATCTTGTAAACTCTGCTTGTGGCTATAAATCTGCAAATTTAATTGGCACAAAGTCAAAAGCGGGTATTTCTAATTTAGCAATATTTAGCTCTGTAACACATTTTGGCTCAGAACCAGCTATTTATGGCTTTGTTTTAAGACCAACAACCGTTCGAAGAAATACCTATGACAATATTAAAGAAACTGGTATCTTCACTTTAAATCCTGTTTTTGAAGAGAAGATTTCTGACGCACATCATACATCTGCAAAATACGCTGATGAAACCTCTGAGTTTGACAAAACATCGTTTACTGAAGAATACAAAGAAAACTGGAATGCTCCTTTTGTTAAAAATGCCCCGCTGCAAATAGCAATGAAATTTCTTGAAGAAGTACATATAAAAGCAAATGGCACGATATTAATACTCGCATCAGTAGAAAAAATACATGTTCGCAAAGAAATGGTTTCAGAAGATTACTTTATCAATTTAAGCAAGGGTAAGATTGCAGCAATAAGTGGTTTAGATGCATACTCTGTGCCTGAAAAAATTAGTAGATTTCCATATCAAAGACCTAAAAAATAACCATGTTTTACAATATTTACAACGTGGTTAACCCTTTTTGAATGGCATATACTGAGTTTAGAACCTTTTTTTAATTACCATTTAACATGGAGTCATTTATTTCTCTCTAAACCTTCTTTCTAAAAATTAAGCAAACTACCTATTGGGAAAAATTACTTTATTAAATACCTTTAAGGTATATTAATAATTAAATTTTTAGTGCTATGAGAAAGCTTTCTAAAATTATACTATCTGTTTTTTACGGCTATTTAATTCTATTTTCTCAAAAAACTATGAGTGCTCAAAAAGAGCAAATTAATCAACATCTAATCTTTCAACAAACCTTAATTAAAGGAAAATCTAATTTAAATAAATGGGAAAGTAACGTAAAGCTTATAAGTGCTAAACTTATTACCCACGAGGAAAGTAATAATCACGACTTTAGAATTCCATTAACTATCATAGATACATTATTTATTAAAATAAAAGTAAAAGATATTTTAAGTGGTAATAAAAAAATGGATCGACTAACAAATAAAGCTTTAAAGAGTGAAGAACACCCTTACATCACTTTTTTTTACTTAATAAATACCCTTGAAAAAAATGAGAATCAAAAAATTTCTGGTTTTTTAACCATTGCTGGTGTAACAAAGAAAATAACAACTCCGGTAGTCTTTTATCAAAAGGATCAAACAATCACTTTAAAAGGGATACAAAAGTTAAACATGACTGATTTTGGTGTTAAACCACCGAAGGCATTTTTAGGTTTACTAAAAACTCGAAAAATGATAGATATAGATTTTACACTAAAGTTTAAATCCAATTTTTGGTTTTCGCGAGAACCTTAAGCAGTTTTTCTTCTTCAGAATTTTCTTCTGGATACTGATTATAAACCCATTGAACTGTAGGTGGAAGGCTCATTAAAATACTCTCGATTCTTCCGTTTGTTTTTAAACCAAACAATGTACCTCTGTCATGCACTAGATTAAATTCTACATAACGACCTCTGCGAATTTCTTGCCAATCTTTATGCTGTTTTGTATACGAAATCTCTTTTCGTTTCTCTAAAATTGGAACGTAACTTTGTAAAAAGCTATTCCCAACTTCTGTCACAAAATTGAATCTATCTTCAATAGAAAACGCTTCAGTTTCTTTTAAATAATCGAAGAATAATCCACCAATTCCACGTGCTTCATTTCTGTGTTTATTCCAAAAATAGTTATCGCAAGTTTCTTTAAATTTTGGGTAAAACTCTGAATTATGTTGATCACAAGCCGTTTTACACGTTTGATGAAAATGAATTGCGTCTTCTTCAAATAAATAATACGGAGTTAAATCTTGACCGCCACCAAACCATTGCGTAACAATATTTCCACTTTCATCATACATTTCAAAATAACGCCAATTTGCATGAACAGTTGGAACAAAAGGGTTTGTTGGATGCAACACTAAACTCAAACCACAAGCGAAAAAATCACCATTTTCAACGCCAAATTGTTTTCGTAAAGCTTCTGGTAATTCTCCAAAAACTTTAGAAATATTAACACCGCCTTTTTCAAAAATATTTCCATTTTCAATAACGCGAGTTCTTCCTCCTCCACCTTCTTTACGTTTCCAATTATCTTCTTGAAAAGTTGCTTTTCCATCAACTTTTTCTAACGTTGAAGTTATGGTGTCTTGTAATTCTTGAATGTATTTAAAAAACTGTTCTTTCATCAATTTACAGCATTGATTTATTACAATAAGATGTCTTTTCGAAATCTCTAATATTTATTGAAATAATTGGAACCTCAGGAAATAACGCATTCAACTTTACAACTATCATTTTAGAAAGATTCGCTTTTTGTTCAGTTGTCCTTCCTTCCATTATGTTTCCAAAAACATGGATAAAATCGCTATCACCATCTTGAACTAAAGAATATTTATATGGATTTAAACGAACTTTTATATCATTTCTAGCAAACAAACCTGTTTCAAAAGCCGTTTCAAAAACAGCTTCAATTACCTTTTGTGGTTCTTGAATCTCGAGGATTCTCTCTGTACAATCTAAAATAAAATGTGGCATGATTAATTTGATTTTATATAAACTAACGCTGACAAGTTCTCATCAATCTCTTCATAAGATTTTACGCAAACTGCCGAATCTAATTTCAATTCTAATTCTTTAATCGTTTCATTATCAGACTTACTAATACAAGCTAAAAACAATTCTCTTCCGATAAAATTATTATGCAAATCCATTGCTCTTGCTAATGCTCTGTTTGGAGAAAAATCTTCATGCCAATCTGTAATTTCTTTTGTCCAAGAAATAATAGCCTCTAAATCTTTTTTTCTCTTCAAACATTCAAATGAAATCAATAAATTCCATAAAGCATGTCTAAATGCATTTGCTTTATTGTTTCCTCCATGAATGTCTGGAAACTTTTCCTGAACAATTTTCATTGTTCTAGAAGTAGCTTTAATCGTTGCAAACATTAACACTGGATACATCAAAAAGAATTTAAATAAACTTATTAGCTGTTTAAATTTAATTCCTTTTATCAGTTTCCAAAAAGACATTCTTACGCTTTATATTCTTTAACAGCATCAATAAATGCTTTCGCATTATCTAACGGAATATTAGGTAAAATACCATGACCTAAATTCACAATATATTTATCTTTTCCAAATTCATTAATCATTTGGTGCACCATTTTCTTTATTTCTGCCGGAGGAGAAAATAATCTTGTTGGATCAAAATTACCTTGTAATGTAATATTTCCACCAGATAAATAACGAGCATTTCTTGCAGAACATGTCCAATCAACTCCTAAAGCTGCAGCTCCAGATTTTGCCATGGTATCTAAAGCAAACCAACATCCTTTTCCGAATGCAATAACCGGTGCTTCGTCTTTTAAAGCATCAATTATTTGCTGAATGTATTGCCAAGAAAATTCTTGATAATCTACTGGTGACAACATACCTCCCCAAGAATCAAAAACCTGAACAGCGTTCACACCCGCAGCAACTTTTGCTTTTAAATAAGCAATTGTAGTGTCTGTGATTTTTTGTAATAATTGATGAGCTGCAATCGGATTTGTAAAACAAAACTCTTTTGCTTTGTCAAAGTTTTTAGAACCTTGACCTTGCACACAATAACATAAAATTGTCCAAGGCGAACCTGCAAAACCTATTAACGGAATTTCATCATTCAACTTTTCTTTGGTTGCTTTTATCGCTTGATACACATAATCTAATGCTACATTTACATCAGGAACAATTACATTATCAACATCTTTTTGAGTACGAATAGGATTTGGTAAATAAGGTCCAAAATCTGGTTTCATTTGCACTTCAATATTCATTGCCTGTGGAATTACCAAAATATCTGAAAACAAAATTGCTGCATCCATTCCGTATCTACGAATAGGTTGCACTGTAATTTCTGAGGCTAATTCTGGAGTTTGACAACGCGTAAAGAAATCATATTTCTTTTTGATTACCTGAAATTCTGGCAAATACCTTCCTGCTTGGCGCATCATCCAAACTGGTGGTCTTTCAACAGTTTCTCCTTTTAATGCTCTTAAAAATAAATCGTTTTTAATCATATCTTACATTTTTGAAATAGCTAACATTCCTGCTTCAATTGCTTTACTTGTTTTTTCTAAATCTTTTTCTGTTAAAGCTGATGATAAAAACCAAGCTTCAAATTGTGATGGTGGTAAAAACACACCATTCTTAATCATTTCCCAAAAGAACACTGCAAATTTCTCTGTATCAGCAGTTTGAGCTTCTTCAAAATTAGTCACTTTTATTTTTGTGAAAAATGGATTGACCATCGAACCAAATCGGTTTACAACTAAATCAATATTATGCTTTTTTGCAGATTCCAATAAAACTGTTTCTAACTTAGACGCTATTTCATTAAATTGTTTGTACGGATTTTGCTTTTTCAATTCTGTTAATGTAGAAATTCCTGCTGCCATTGCAATCGGATTTCCAGATAAAGTTCCTGCTTGGTACATTCCACCTAAAGGTGAAACCATTTCCATAATTTCGTTTCTAGCTCCATAAGCTCCAACAGGAAAACCTCCTCCAATTACCTTTCCTAAACAGGTGATATCTGCTTCAACATCAAATAATTCTTGCGCTCCACCAAATTTAGAACGGAAACCTGTCATTACTTCATCAACAATTAACAACGCGTTCTTAGATTCTAAATAATTTTTTAATTCTTTTAAAAAATCATCTTTCGGAGTTACAACACCCATATTTCCTGCGACAGGCTCTAAAATAACACCAGCAATATCATCATGATTTTCAAAATGTGCTTTTACACTTTCTAAATCGTTATAATTTGCAATTAATGTATTTTTAACTGCTCCTTCAGGAACACCTTTAGATCCTGGTAAACTTAAAGTTGCCAAACCAGATCCAGCTGCAACTAATAACGCATCTGAATGACCGTGATAACAACCAGAAAACTTGATGATTTTATCTTTTCCTGTAAATGCTCTTGCTAAACGCAAAGCACTTAAAACTGCTTCAGTTCCTGAGTTTACAAAACGTACTTTATCCATTCCTGGAAAAGCGTCACAAACTATTTTTGCTAATTTGATTTCGTTTTTTGTTGATGCACCAAAAGTATACCCGTTTTTTAATGCTTTGTCAATTGCTTTTTGAACTTTTTTATGACGATGCCCTAAAATCATTGGACCGTAAGACAATACTAAATCTACAAACGTATTATTATCAACATCTGTAATTTTAGTTCCTTTTGCTTTTTTTATAAATAACGGATTTCCACCAACAGATGAAAATGCTCTTACAGGTGAATTTACTGCTCCAACAAGATTTACCAATCCTTTATTATATAATTTTTGTGAATTCTTGAATTCCATTTATTTTGTTTTTTGTCTGGTCGAGCGCAGTCGAGACCTCATTAAGACCTCTCAACTGCACTCGAGGAGACATTCTAATTCTGTTTCAATAAAACTCTTGCCGCTTCTTTTGCAAAATAAGTGATGATGATGTCTGCTCCTGCTCTTTTCATAGAAAGCAAACTTTCCATCATTACTTTTTGACCATCTATCCAACCTTTTTCAGCAGCAGCTTTAACCATTGCATACTCTCCACTTACATTATAACACGCAATTGGTCGGTCGAAATTATTTTTTAAATCTCTTATAATATCTAAATATGATAATGCTGGTTTTACCATTAAAATGTCTGCTCCTTCTTGATCATCAAAAGTTGCTTCACGCAACCCTTCATCTCGGTTTGCAGGATCCATTTGATAGGTTCTTCTATCACCAAAAGCTGGCGCAGAATCTGCGGCATCTCTAAAAGGCCCATAAAATGCCGAAGCATATTTTACAGAATATGCCATGATTGGCAAATCAACAAAACCTGTATTATCTAAAGATTCTCGAACCATAGAAATAGTTCCATCCATCATTCCTGAAGGAGCAACCATATCTACTCCTGCTTTTGCATGAGAAATTACTTGTTTAGCGATATTTACTAGAGTTGCATCATTCTCAACATCATTGTCGTGAATAATTCCGCAATGTCCGTGAGATGTATATTCACAAAAACAAACATCTGTAATTACATATAAACTCGGGTAATTCTTCTTGATAAAACGAATTGCTTGTTGCATAATTCCGTTATCATTCCAAGTTTCTGTTCCTTCGTCATCTTTGTTAGATGGAATTCCAAATAATAAAACTGCAGGAATATTTAACGAAACAACTTCGTCTAATTCTTTAGAGATTCTATCCAAAGAAAAACGTTTGATTCCTGGCATTGAAACAATTTCTGTTTCAATATTTTCGCCTTCTTCAATAAAAAGTGGATACACAAAATCGTCTACAGAAAGTTTAGTTTCTTGAACCAATCTGCGAATTCCTTCTGATTTCCTAAGCCTTCTTCCTCTAAACATATTTATTCTTTTACGTAATGTAAATTCACTAACTCCAACACACTTTCTACAGTTGGCAACTTAGCAACTTGTACATTTTCGAAATGTTTTCTTGCTTCTTTCGCAGTACTTTCACCGATACAAAATGCAATTTTATCTGTGGAATTGTCTTGCATATAACTTTCTACAGTTGAAGGACTATAAAACAAAACTCCAGAAAATTGGTCTCTAACATTTACCGGGCTATACATTGTTTTGTATGCTTCAATTTCGTTTACTGAAACTCCATTTTCTGTTAAAACAATTGGCAACGTATCTAAACGTAAATCGCTACAGAAATAAGTTACTTCTTGACCTTTGATTTCTTTAGAAAGATATGCTGCCAATTTTTCTGCATTTTTTTCAGAATGCGAAACTTTTCCTATTTTCTGTTCGATTAACTTTTTAGTTCTTCTACCTACACAATAAATATTTTTGAATTGTAATTCTTGTTTGATGAAACTATTTAATAACGCTTCAACACCGTTTTTACTTGTAATAATTACATTTTCAATTTCGTTCTTTACTACTTTCGGTGCAATTCTATTAAATCGAATTTTGATAAAATCACTATCTTCAACGCCTACTTTTTCAGCAAGTAATCTCTTTTGAATTTCAGATAATTTCTTTGTAGAGAAAACTGAATATTCTTTTTTATCCTCACCTTTTAAACCTGCCATTATTTCTTTTCCGCCTCTATTTAAGACGAAATCTGCACATTCTTTGGCAATATAATTGTGTCTTCCAATTTTTTCTTTAGAAGTAACATCAATTCTTTTGGTTCCCTCAGGATTTAACAAAACTCCTTTAAAATGAACTTCTTCTTCTTTGACATATGCTAAAGCACCAATTGGTGCAGTACACCCACCTTCTAACAAGTTTAAAAAATCACGCTCAACTTTTGCCAACATTTCAGTTTCTTCGTCATTCAATTCTTTTAAAATCGTTAACAAATCTTCATCATCTGCTAAAGCAGCAATAGCAACAACTCCTTGCGCTGGTGCAGGAACCATCCAATCTAAACTAAATGCACTTGCTGGTTTTATCTTTAAACGTTCTAAACCTGCTGCGGCGAAAATTGCTGCATTCCAGTCGTTATTTTCTAATTTCTCTAACCGCGAATTTACATTTCCACGAATGTCAGTAATTGTATGTGTTGGAAAACGATGTAACCATTGTGCTTTTCTTCTTAAAGACCCAGTTGCTACAATCGCGTCTTTTTGCGCCATAAACTCTTCATTATCCTTTAAAACCAGCATATCATTAGAGTTTCCTCTTTTTAAAACCGCAGCTTGCACAATTCCAACAGGCAAAACAGTTGGTACATCTTTTAAAGAATGTACAGCAATATCAATTTCACCATTCAATAAAGCGATGTCTAAGTTTTTGGTAAAAATCCCTGTAATTCCCATTTCGTACAATGGTTTATCTAGGACTAAATCTCCAGTAGATTTAACAGGAACAATTTCGACTTTGTGTCCTAAATACTCTAATTGTTGCTGAACAGTTTTGGCTTGCCAAAGTGCAAGTTCACTATCTCTTGTACCAATTCTAATGATCTTCTGCATGTAGTTTTTCTAATTCAGCTCCAAACATTTTACTAACCACATTAATACTTTGCGGAATTGACGTTTCTTCGTCTTTTAAATGTTTTACAAACTGTGTTGTTATTTTTTGAATAAATCTTGATGTTATGATTTCTGCTTGTTCTTCATCAAAATCTTTAAATTTCTTTTTATGAAAAGCAATTTCGTCTTTTTGAATTGATTCTAAAGACTTTTTTAACGCATAAATAGCTGGCGTAAAACTTCGATGACTTAACCATTCATTAAATTCAGCTTTATGAGTTTGGATAATTGCTTCTGCAAACGGCACTTCCTGTTGACGAATCGCTAAGGTTTCATCAGTAATTTTAGATAATTCATCTACATTTACTAAGGTAACGTTTTTTAATTCTTTTACATCTGTTGCAACATTTGCTGGCATCGATAAATCTAAAATTAAAATTTCTTTATCTATCGGAATTTGCGCTTTCGTGATTGTTGGTTGATCTGAGCCTGTAGAAACAATTAACACATCTGAGTTATGAACTTCTGATGACAAATTACCAATCACTCCTTTTTTAATTGACGGATGTTCTTTTACAAATTCAATCGCTTTTTCTTCTGATCTATTAATTAAACAAACTGATTTATTCTCTGTGTATTCCGCTAAGTTTTTGCAAGTATGTTTGCCCATTTTACCCAAACCAAAAACCAGAATATTTTTAGCATCATAATTTGGCAAATGTTTGATAATATATTGAACAGCTGCATAGGAAACTGAAGTTGTTCCAGAACTTAATTTTGTTTCGTTCTTTACTCGCTTACTCGCTTGCATTACATTGTTTAGTAATCTTTCAAAATAAGCGTTTGTTGTATTCAATTTCTTTGCCTGTTTAAAAGCTTGTCTTAATTGACCAACAATTTCGTAATCTCCCAAAATCTGACTATCCAAACCTGTTCCTGTTCTAAATAAATGAGAGATTGCTTCTTCATTTTTATAAACATTAGAAACTTTTGTAAACTCTTCTAAACTTCCGTTAGAGTATTTACATAGCAAATTTATAAGTTGAAGAGGATACTCTGTAAAGCCAGAAATTTCTGTCCTATTACAAGTTGATAACACAAAAATTCCATCTATACCAATTTCCTTCGCTTCTGTCAATAATTGAACTTGAGCTTCTTTGGTTAATGAAAATTTACCTCTAACATTGGCTTCTGCTTTTTTATAGCTAACACCGATGTTGTATAAATTCACTTGATGTTTATTTGTTATCATGTATTATTTTTCAAAAAGTAGGTCAAAAATATAAACTTCCCTGCAATAAAAGTATCGCTAAAAGAACTATTAATGTCGTTATGAGTTTTTTAACTATTTAATATTTAATAAAACTAAAAAATATGTATTTTTGCAAGAAAATAAGAGCTTTTAAGACTCCTTACATAGAACCGTTCTAAATAAAAGAGAATCTTATTCAATTTAAGAAATGACAAAAAACAACGCAAAAGGTGCCACACAAGAAATAAGTATTGAGAATCAATTTTTCTTGCTGCATTTTGACAACGATAGTAATAAAACTCAACGTTTTGAAAGAGAAATAGATAGCTCTTTTATACAGCTTCATTTTTGTATAAAAGGAAGCTCAAAGTTTTTATTTAATAGCGGGAATTATACTTTTGATGTTTTAAATCAACACTCAATTTTACTATACAACCCACAACAAAAATTACCCATAAATTTAGAAATCGAACCGAAAACATCTTTAGTTTCATTATTAATTTCGATAAAGAAATTTCATTCGTTATTTTCAAAAGAAGCAAATCACATTCATTTTTTAAGTGATGAAAATATCAATAGAAAATATTACAACGATGACGCAATAAAGCCATCAGTATTAATTGTACTGCAACAAATCATCAACTCTAATGTAAATAGTTCTATAAAAGAGTTATTTATCAAAGGGAAAATTTACGAATTATTGAGTTTACATTTTCAAAAAGAAGACACAAAAAATGCAGATTTTTGCCCGTTTTTAATTGATGAAGAAAATGTTTTAAAAATTAGAAAAGCAAAAGATATTATTATTTCTAGAATGTCTGAACCACCAAGTTTACAAGAATTATCTACCGAAATTGGTTTATCACTAAAAAAACTAAAAGAAGGTTTTAAACAAATTTATGGAGATACTGTTTATGGTTTTTTACTAGATTATAAAATGGAACATGCTAGAAGATTATTAGAAAGCAACAAGCACAATGTAAATGAAGTTGGCTCTAAAATTGGCTATAGTACATCAAGTCATTTTATTGCAGCCTTTAAAAAGAAATTTGGGACAACCCCAAAGAAATACGTGAGTTCTTTACAAAACAGCTAGATGAAACAATTACATCACACAGAAATAGAAAATAGTCAAAAACATTTTCCAATAACCATTGTTTGCGACGCAATTAGAACTCCAGAAAACATCGGAATGTGTTTTAGAATTTCTGAAAGTTTTGGTGTGGAAAAAATTTATTTACACGAAACTTCTCCAACAGAAGAAAATCGAATTGTAAAGAAAACTGCACGAAATACGTTAGCGCAAATTGAACATGAAACGTATGCAGATTTTCCACAACTTATTCAACAATTAAAAGATAAGGGAAATACAATAATCGGAATAGAAATCACAGATAAAAGTATTGCTATTCAAGATTTCGATTTTAAAAATCACCATAAAATTGTGTTGCTTTTAGGAAGCGAACGCAACGGAATTGAAAATATAAATTTAGTAGACAAAACAGTTGCAATACCAATGTACGGAAGAAATTCTTCTATGAACGTAATTCATAGTTTATCGATTGCATTGTATGAAGTAACAAATCAAATAAAGTAATAATTAAAAGATACTGAATCAAATTCAGCATACACATGAAAGGAGTTTTATTAATAAATTTAGGGTCGCCAGACAGCACAGAAACAAAAGATGTTCGTAAATATTTAGATGAATTTTTAATGGACGAACGTGTAATTGATATTCCTTATTGGAAACGTTGGTTATTGATAAAAGGAATCATATTAAATGTAAGGCCAAAAAAATCTGCTGCAGCTTATAAAAAAATTTGGTGGAAAGAAGGATCGCCATTAGTTGTAATTTCTGAACGTTTTGCTAAAAAAGTTGCAGATAATACAAAAATTCCAGTTGCATTAGCAATGCGTTACGGAAGCATGAGTATTCAAAAAGGATTTCAAGAATTAGCTGCAAAAGGAGTTGATGATATTTTAATTGTTCCATTGTATCCACACTTTGCAATGTCTTCTACTGAAACCGTTTTAGCAAAAGCAGAAGCAATAAGAAAAGAGTTTTATCCGAACATAAAAACTTCAGAAATTCCACATTTTTATAATGAACCAAGATATATTAAAGCGATGTCTGATAACATCAAAAATCATATTGAAGGTTTTGAGTATGATCATATGTTGTTTTCGTATCACGGAATTCCAGAACGTCATATTCTAAAAACGGATCCAACAAAAAGTCATTGTAAAATTGATGGTTCTTGTTGTGAAAAAGCATCAAAAGCACATAACACTTGCTATCGTCATCAATGTTTCGAAACTACAAAAGCGATTGCAAAAGAGTTAGATTTGAAAGAAGGAACCTATAGCAATTCGTTTCAATCTAGGTTATTAAAAGATCCATGGTTAAAACCATATACCGATTTTGAATTTGATAGAATTCCGAAAGAAGAAGGAAAACGAAAAATGGCGGTTATAACTCCAGCTTTTGTTTCCGATTGTTTAGAAACCTTAGAAGAGATTGCCATAGAAGGAAAAGAACAATTTTTTGAAGGTGGCGGAACCCATTACAAACACATTCCGTGTATGAACGACAATGACGATTGGGTAAAAGTAATGAATACTTGGATTGATGAATGGGTTTCAAAAAATTAGTACTTTAGTGAATTAACAAATGTCTCCTCGATCACAATCGAGAGGCTTTAATTAGGTCTCGATTCCGAACGACCTGACAAAATAAAAACTATGGATTTTTTATACGTAAAAGCATTACATATTATTTTTGTGATCACTTGGTTTGCCGGTTTATTCTACATTATTCGCTTATTTATTTATCAAGCAGAAGCCGAAGACAAAGAAGAACCAGTCAAAGAGATTTTACAAACACAGTACAAATTAATGGCAAAAAGATTGTGGTATATTATTACATGGCCATCAGCAGTTTTAGCTAGTTTTTTTGCTTTTTGGTTGTTATTTAAAAATCCTGCGTATTTGACAATGGATTGGATGCTGATAAAATTAGCATTTGTTTTTGCTTTATATTTCTATCACGGAGCTTGTCAAATATTATTTACACAATTACAAAACGACATTGTAAAATATTCTTCTTTTCAATTAAGAATTTGGAACGAAGTTGCTACCATCATTTTGTTTGCTGTGGTGTTTTTAGTTACTCTAAAAAGTGCCATCAATTGGATTTGGGGTGTTGTAGGAATTATTTTATTCGGAGTTTTATTAATGCTTGGTATTAAATTATACAAAAGCATTAGAGCAAAAAAAGATTGGGATAAAGACAATGAATCAATGAGTTAGTCAAACAATGTATCAATTGTTACATTTTCAAATTATTACATTGTTTAATTTTTTATCGATTGCTCAAACGGAATTCTATTTACAATAGACCTGCCCAAGGTAATTTCATCAGCATATTCTAATTCATCACCAACAGAAATACCACGTGCAATAGTACTTGTTGTAATCTCGTACTTTTCTATTTGTTTAAAAATATAGAAATTGGTTGTATCTCCTTCCATCGTAGAACTCAGTGCAAAAATCAATTCTTTAATTTCTCCTTTTTCAACTTTATGAACTAAAGACTCTATTTGTAAATTGTGTGGACCAATGCCTTCTATTGGAGAAATTTTCCCACCTAATACATGATACAACCCTTTAAATTGTGCAGTACTTTCTATCGCCATTACATCACGAATGTCTTCTACTACACAAACAATCTCTGAGTTTCTCTTCGGATTGTTACAAATTTCACACAAAACGGTATCAGAGATATTATGACACTTTTCACACGAGTTTACATCATTTCGTAAATGCAACAACGCTTCAGACAAATAGGTTGTATGTTCTGTTGGCTGCTTTAATAAATGCAACACTAAACGCAAGGCAGTTCGCTTTCCAATTCCTGGTAAACGAGACACTTCGTTAACGGCATTTTCTAACAATTTTGATGAAAAATCCATAGATGCAAATCTACAATTTCAAAAGAAAAAAGAATAGAGAAATTAAAAAAAAGAGTTTTCGGTTGATCTATAATCTTTTCCCACTTATCTATCCTCTAAAAAAACTATATTCGTAACTCATAATTCAACACTTAAAACTCACAACTCAAAAAGATGCAACCAATTCATATTATATTATTAATCATATCCTATTTTGCTGTATTAATATTGATTTCTTACATCACAGGAAAATCTGCCACAAACGAAACTTTTTTTAAAGCAAATAACTCTTCACCCTGGTATTTAGTCGCTTTTGGGATGATTGGCGCTTCACTTTCTGGAGTAACTTTTATTTCTGTTCCTGGTTGGGTTGAAGATCAAAGCATGGGTTACATGCAAATGGTTTTGGGTTATGTTGTTGGTTACGCAGTTATTGGACTGGTATTACTTCCACTCTATTATCGATTAAACTTAACATCGATTTATACGTATCTAGAAGACCGCTTTGGAAAATATTCTTATAAAACCGGCGCCAGTTTCTTTTTACTTTCTAGAACCATTGGTGCAGCATTTCGATTGTTTTTAGTTGCAAATGTTTTACAATTACTATTGTTTGATGCGTACGGAATTCCGTTTTGGGTAACCGTAACTATTACTATCTTACTGATTTGGTTGTATACTTTTAGAGGTGGAATAAAAACGATTGTTTGGACTGATACACTACAAACGTTGTTTATGTTGATTGCGGTTGGAGTATGTATTTACACCGTTTCTGACGAAATGAATATTACCAACTTATTTAGCTATGTTGCCGATAATGAGCTTTCTAAAACCTTCTTTTTTGATGATGTAAATGCAGGAAACTACTTTTGGAAACAATTCCTCGCCGGAGCATTTATTGCAATTGTAATGACAGGTTTAGATCAAGATATGATGCAGAAAAACTTAACCTGCAGAAACTTAAAAGATGCTAAGAAAAACATGTTTTGGTTCACTATTGTATTGGTAATTGTAAACTTTTTCTTTTTAGCTTTAGGTGTTTTACTAACAGATTACGCACAGCGAAATGGAATTGACGCACATAAAGACGAATTATTTCCAATCATAGCAACCAAAGGAACTTTAGGGCTTGCAACAGCTATGTTCTTTTTACTAGGATTAATTGCCGCGGCATATTCTAGTGCAGATTCTGCATTAACTTCTTTAACTACTTCATTTAGTATTGATATTTTAGAGATCGACAAAAAGAAAGAAAAAAGTGAACAAATAAAAATTAGAAAGAAGATTCATATTTTATTTTCATTCATTTTAATTGCAACCATTTTAATTTTCAAATATTTTATTGCGGATGCAAGTGTAATTGCCAAAATATTTACGTTTGCTGGTTATACTTACGGTCCTTTATTAGGTTTATATGCATTTGGGCTATTTACCAAACTAAATGTAAAAGACAAAGTGGTTCCTTTTATTTGCTTAAGTGCACCAATTCTAACCTATTTAATTAGTTTCTACAGCAAAGAAAAATTAGGTTTTGATTTTGGGTTTTTCGTATTAGTTTTAAATGGAGCGTTAACGTTTTTAGGACTGTTGTTGTTTAAGAGAAAATAAAGAGTAGAGTTTAACTTTAATATGAAAAAATCAGTTGCAATTATTGGAGGCGGACCTTCAGCATTTTTATTGGCTGCATTTTTAGATGCTTCAAAATTCGACGTTACTATTTATGAAAAAAACAAAACCGCAGGTCGTAAATTTTTAGTTGCTGGTAAAGGTGGTTTTAACTTGACACATTCAGAACCGATTGAACAGCTTATAAAACGTTATTCACCTACTGGTTTTCTTGACAACGTTTTATTGAATTTCACAAATACTGATTTTAGAGATTGGCTCGAAAAAATTGATGTTCCAACTTTTATTGGAAGCAGTAAAAGAGTATACCCAAAAGAAGGCATTAAACCGATTGAAGTACTGAGTGCAATATTAAATCACCTTAAAGAAAAAGGAACCACAATTAACTACGAACAAACGTTTACTGGTTGGAATACAGATAACAACCCGATTATCAATAACAACCCTATTATATCTGATTTTACCGTTTATTCTTTAGGCGGCGGAAGCTGGAAAATTACAGGTTCTGATGGAAACTGGCTAGATACTTTCTCTAAAAAAGGAGTTCAAACAAAACCATTTCAAGCATCAAATTGCGGTTACAAAATTGATTGGAAATTCGATTTTATTCACAAAAATGAAGGAATTCCTTTGAAAAACATTGCTATTTCTTGTGGAAATGCTGTCCAAAAAGGAGAAGCAGTCATTACAAAGTTTGGGATGGAAGGAAATGCCATTTATGGATTGAGTCCTCAGATTAGAGAAGAATTAGAAGACAAGTCAAAAGCAACTATTTTTATCGACTTAAAACCTTCAATGACTTTAGAAAATGTCATTTCTAAAATCAAAAATTCAGGATATAAAAACACCACACAAACCTTAAAAAAAGAATTGAAGCTAAGTGGTTCTCAAATCGATTTATTAAAAAATTATCTTTCTAAAGAATCGTATTTACAGACAGAGTCATTGGCGAATCATATTAAAAAATTTCCATTAGAAATTACAAACACAGCAACTATTGATGAAGCAATATCTACCGTTGGTGGAATTGATCTAGCAGCAGTTACTGACAATTTTGAATTAAAAAAACTCCCAAATCATTACTGTATTGGCGAAATGATCAATTGGGATGCGCCTACTGGCGGGTACTTATTACAAGCTTGTGCAAGTATTGGTGTTACTGTTGCCAAGCACTTGAATGAAATAAATTAAAAAACTTCAAAAAAAATGCAATAATTTTAAAACCTTGCGTCTTTATAAATGAAGACCTAGAAAAAGGGACTTGAATGGCATCAGATAAAAACAACGATCAGCAACTAAAAAACTTCTTCAATGAGGAATATCATAACCTAAAAGCTTATGTAAATTCTAAAATTGAGAACGATGCTGATAGAGATGCAGAAGATATCATTCAAGATGTCGCATTAAAAATTTTTTCTCGCAAGAATATTTCACCTATCAACAATGTCCCTGGTTTTGTCTATCATTCGATAAAAAATAAAATTATCGACGTCATGAGAAAAGGTACCAAATATACTCATGTAGAAGATGAATTCGAAAACCAATTGACAGACTTTGCAGAAGCGTTTTACGAAAATTCAGAAGATTCGTATTCAGAAGCGTTGAAAGAAGAATTAAAGAAAGCTATTTTTAGTCTTAACTTTAAGTCGACTCTTTAAAGAGGTGAATACCAAACTAACCAAATACATGGTAACGCTGGTATTGGTTGCGATACCGATATCTTTCCTTAATGTCCTCAATCTTGTTGTAGCTCAAATGCTTGTTAGTGGTGCTGATTTCTTACAAGTTTTCAATACTGAACAGCTAAATTCTTTAGCGTTGGTATTCATTAATTTATATGAGTATGGGATTTCAGTAGTTGGAATTTTCTGGGGACTTTGGTTGTTCCCTTTTGGAATGCTAATTATCAAATCTAAATTTATTCCAAAAATCATTGGTATTTTCTTAACCATTGGATGTTTTGCTTATTTAATAGATAGTTTTGTTTCAATTATTTTACCGGAACACAAAGAATCAGTAACTGCAATTATAATGCTACCACTTGCCTTAGGAGAGTTCTCTACCATTCTATGGCTTTTGATAAAAGGCGTAAAAGACAGTTATAAATAACCTATGAAACTCATTATCCTTAGAACAGATATTAAAACAAAGAAAAAAGTTAAAAAAATTAAACCCTTTTTAAACGAGCATCCAATTATCACAAATTGGTCTATTGATTTAGAAGACATCGATAATGTTTTACGAATTGAAGCGAATGAAAGCTTACATGAAGAAGAAGTAAAACACATAGTTCAAAAAGAAGGGTTTTATTGTGAAAACTTATAAGGTTTCGACATCTTAAAATCATAAAAAACTACTATTTTTATAATTGCAAAAAATACGTAAGCAATGAAAAATAGAATAGAAGAAGATTTATTAGGAAGCATGGAGATTGCTAAGCATCTCTATTACGGAATCCATACACAAAGAGCCATCGATAACTTTAAAATATCTAAAGCCAAAATAGCTGATTATCCTATTTTTATAAAAGGAATGATTCTAACCAAAAAAGCATGTGCTTGTGCCAACAAAGAAATTGGAACAATTCCAACGGATACAGCAAACATGATTATTCAAGCTTGTGATGAAATTCTAAATAATGTTTCCAAATACACAAAATATTTTCCTGTTGATGTTTTTCAAGGTGGCGCAGGAACTTCAGTAAATATGAATACTAATGAAGTAATTGCAAATGTTGCTTTAGAGTTAAATGGTTATGAACTTGGAAATTATGATGTTGTTCACCCAAACGATCATGTAAATAAATCACAATCCACAAATGATGCATATCCAACTGGATTTAGAATTGCATTGTATTATTATATAGATTATTTAATTGAGGATTTAAGCTCATTGATAAAAGAGATTAGTGTAAAATCTGTAAAATTTTCAAAAGTTCTTAAAATGGGAAGAACGCAACTACAAGACGCTGTTCCTATGTCAATGGGTGATGAATTTTCTGCTTGGGCTACCAATTTAAGAGAAGAAATTAAAAGCCTAAGAAATGTTAGAAATCTTATTTTAGAATTAAACTTAGGAGGCACAGCAATAGGAACTGGGGTAAATGCTCCAAAAAATTTCACTCAAGTTTCCATCAACTATTTACAAGAATTTACGGGCGCAAAATTTATAAAAGCACACAATTTAATTGAAGCTACTTCAGATTGTGGTGCTTATGTAATGGTATCTGGAGCATTAAAAAGAACCGCTGTAAAACTTTCTAAAATCTGTAATGATTTGCGTTTATTATCTTCTGGTCCAAGATGTGGTTTTAACGAAATTAATTTACCCGAAATGCAAGCTGGTTCTTCAATAATGCCAGCTAAAGTAAACCCAGTAATTCCAGAAGTTGTCAATCAAGTTTGTTTTAAAGTAATTGGAAACGACGTAACTATTTCATTTGCTGCCGAAGCAGGACAACTACAATTAAACGTCATGGAACCAGTAATCGCACAATCGCTTTTTGAGTCGATTGAACTACTTTCAAATGCATGTACAACGTTAAGTGATAAATGTATTAGCGGAATAACAGCAAATGCCAAACACACAAAAAGCATGGTGTATAATTCTGTCGGATTAATCACATATTTAAATCCATATATTGGTCATCACATGGGAGATATTATCGGAAAAGAAGCTATTACAACAGGTAAAACAATTCGAGAATTGGTTTTAGAAAAAGGATTACTATCAGAAACAGAATTGGACGCTATTTTAACAGTGGAAAACTTAATGCATCCAGAATATAAAGTTGGTTTAAAAAAATAAAAGTAATTTGCTGTCACTCTCAAAACATTTGTATTTTTACTCTGCAAAACAAACTTATGGCGCACGATTTAAGTAATCATAGAAAATCTTACGAAAAACAAGAACTATTAGAAAGTACTTGTCCAGAAAATCCGATTGAATTATTTCAGCAATGGTTTATAAATGCAGATGCTTCTGAGTTAATTCATGAAGCAAACGCCGTAACAATTTCATCAATTGGTTTAGACGGTTTTCCGAAAAGCAGAGTTGTTTTATTAAAGAAATACACATGGGAAGGTTTTATTTTTTACACCAATTACAATTCAGAAAAAGGGAAAGCAATTTCAGCAAATAACAATATTTGTTTATCGTTTTTTTGGGCTGGCTTAGAACAACAAATCATCATTAAAGGAAATGCAGAAAAGTTAGCAGAGAATTTATCTGATGGTTACTTTGAATCACGACCAGATGGAAGCAAATTAGGAGCTTGGGCCTCGAACCAAAGCGAAGTTGTTGCTTCAAGAGAAGCCTTAGACAACAATTTAAAATCCTTTGAGGAAAAATTTAATCAGCAAGAGATTTTACGCCCAAAGCATTGGGGTGGTTTTTTAGTAAAACCTGTTTCAATTGAATTTTGGCAAGGAAGACCAAACAGAATGCATGACAGAATTCGTTATACTTTACAAAAAGATTTTTCTTGGAAAATAGAACGATTAGCTCCATAATTCTCTATATTTACTCTATCAAACTTTAAAATGAAAACACTTTATATTGTTCGTCACGCAAAATCATCTTGGGAATACGATGGTATTGAAGATATTGATAGACCACTTAAAAAACGCGGTATCAAAGACGCGCATTTAGTATCAAATTACTTATCAGAAACAATTACAAAACCTGATGTTTTTGTAACAAGTAGCGCAAATAGAGCGCTACATACAGCAATTATTTTTTGTGATAACTTTGGTTATCCTTTAGCCAATTTAAAAATCAAAAAACAACTATACAGTTTTAGCGATGGTTATTTGGTAAAAACGATAAAAGCGCTGGATGATAGTTTTGATTCTGCAATTATTTTCAGCCACGATCACGGAATAAACACATTTGTAAACAAATACGGAAGTAAACCAATTGCACACGTTCCAACTTGTGGTGTTATTGGAATTCAATTTGATAACAAACACTGGAAAAGCATTAAAAAAGGGATTACAACATTAGTTGAATTTCCGAAAAATCATAAATAGAAGTACGCTTGTTAGAAATTAAAAAATATGCTGCGATAGATATTGGCTCAAACGCCATTCGCTTGCTGATTGCCAATGTTATTGTAGAAAAAGATAAAGAACCACAGTTTAGAAAATCTTCTTTGGTTCGTGTTCCAATTCGCTTAGGAGCTGACGCTTTTGTTTCTGGAAAAATTTCAGATATAAATGCACAAAGAATGGTTGAAGCCATGGAAGCTTTTAAATTATTGATGAAAATCAATAATGTAGAAAAATATAAAGCCTGTGCAACTTCAGCAATGCGTGAAGCTGAAAACGGGAAAGAAATTGCGCAATTAATTTTAGAAAAAACAGGGGTCCAAATAGATATTATTGGCGGAAAAAAAGAAGCTGCTATTATTTTTTCGACAGATTTAAGTGAATTAATTGAAAGTGATGCTTCTTATTTATATGTTGATGTAGGTGGTGGAAGTACAGAATTTACTATTTTCTCTAAAGGTAGGATTATCAATTCGAAATCTTTTAAAATGGGAACCGTACGTTTGATAAATAATAAAAAATCAGATAACAAAATCATTTTTAAAGAAGTTCAAAAATGGGTTGAGGACAATACAAAAAATCTTAAAAAAATATCTTTAATTGGTTCTGGTGGAAATATCAATAAACTGTTTAAAATGTCTGGAAGAACAATTGGAAAACCAATTTCTTATATTTATTTAAATGCACAGTATCAGTTCTTAAAAAACATGAGTTTTGATGATCGCGTTTCTGAATTAAGTTTAAATCCTGATAGAGCCGATGTAATTATTCCTGCAACAAAAATTTACTTATCTGCAATGAAATGGAGTGGTGCTAGAAAAATTTATGTTCCAAAAATTGGTTTAGCAGACGGAATTATAAAAAGCTTACATCGTAATAAATTATAAGTCCTTTTTTACATAATTGGTAATTAAATCATCAAACTCCTGTTGCTGATTCCCAAAATTGGTTTCGATTTCTAAATAATACAAATTCTCGATTTGATCTGACAAACGCACAAAATCTTTTTCGGTAGTTAGTACAATTTTATTTCCGGAGTTTAGGATATCAAATTGTCTTTTTAAATCGGTAATCTCTTTTTCAGTAAACTGATGATGATCAGAAAATTTAATGTGCTTAAAACTACAATTCAATCCTAATAAATAGTTTTCTAATGGTGTTGGATTTGCAATTCCGGTTATCAATAAAACTTCATAATTAGATAAATCTAATGTTTGAATTACTATAGCATTATTACTTTGCAAAACAGCAGCATATTTTATTGTAGAAAAGAAAATTGGCCCCTCATAGTACCTACCAATTAATTGTTTTAAATCATTCTTTTCTTGTTCATCAATTGTAGACGGGCATTTTGTAACCACAACTACATTAGCTCTTTTTACACCAACTCTTCGCTCTCTTAAATTACCTGTTGGTAAAACAAAATCGTTCGAAAATAAATCGCTGTATTTTGTTAGCAAAACATAAAATCCAGCTGCTACCTTTCTATGCTGAAAAGCATCATCCAATAAAACAACTTCTGTATTTGTTAATTGTTGAATTCCATTTACACGATTTTCATCAACTGCTACAGAAACATTAACAAACTTCCTAGAGAACTGTAAAGGTTCGTCACCAACTTCTAAAACATTTTTGGTTTCATCAACCAATAAAAACCCTTTGGTTACACGTCCGTAACCTCTACTTAAAACCCCAAGTTTGTAATTCGACTTTAACAATTTGATTAAATATTCTATTTGTGGCGTTTTTCCTGTTCCGCCAACAGATAAATTTCCAACAACAATAATTGGTTTTTCAAATCTTGTTGATTTAAAAACACCAACATCAAAAAAATAATTACGAAGTGACGTAACTATTATATAAATGATGGTAAATGGGAATAATAAAAATCGAATAAATTTCATTAGTACTAAAGTAATTAAAAATCTTAACTTTGGTTCTCGTAATAATTTTCTTTTTAAAGAAAATTTCACAAATTTATATGGAATGAAAATACAAACCGTAACCAATTACTTAGAAGAATTAGCTCCGCTTTCTTATGCTGAAGACTTTGATAATGTTGGTTTATTAGTTGGTAATTACAACAAAGAAGTTACAGGTGTTTTAGTTACTTTAGATAGTTTAGAAGAAACAGTTGATGAAGCAATTGCAAAGAACTGCAATTTAATTGTAAGTTTTCATCCTATAATTTTTGGCGGATTAAAAAAACTTAACGGAGATACGTATGTAGAACGTGTGGTTTTAAAAGCAATAAAAAATGACATCGCAATTTATGCAATGCATACAGCTTTAGATAATAAAAAAGATGGTGTAAGCGGGAAAATTTGTGAAGTTTTAGATTTAAAAAATACAGAGATTTTAATTCCAAAATCAAACTTAAAAACTCAAGAAACTATTGGAATGGGAATGATCGGTGAATTAGAAACCGAAATGAACGAAACTGACTTTATTCAATTTGTAAAATCAACCATGAAAACCGAATGTGTTCGTCATTCAGAATTACTTCATAAATCCATAAAAAAAGTAGCCGTTTTAGGTGGATCTGGAAGTTTTGCAATTGAAAATGCAATCGCCTTAAATGCAGATGCATATATTAGTTCTGATTTTAAGTATCACGATTTTTTTAAAGCTGAAAAGAAAATTTTATTGGCAGATATTGGTCATTATGAAAGTGAACAGTTCACAAAAAATCTTTTAGTTGAGTATCTTACAAAAAAATTCACTAATTTTGCAGTCATTTTATCAGAAAAAAGTACAAATCCAATTTATTACAGTTAAAACATGGCAAAGAAGAAAGAGGTTACGGTAGAAGAAAAACTAAGAGCTTTATACGACTTACAATTAATCGACTCTAGAATTGATGAAATTAACAATGTTAGTGGAGAATTACCTTTAGAAGTTGAAGATTTAGAAGATGAAATTGCAGGTTTAAATACTAGACTTTCAAATTTTGCAGAAGACGTTGCAAACTTAGATACAGATATCAATAACAAAAAAATATTGATTGAAGAATCTAAAGCTTTGATGAAAAAATACGACGAGCAACAAAAGAAAGTTAGAAACAACAGAGAGTTTGATTCTATCACAAAAGAAGTTGAATATCAAGAGTTAGAAATTCAATTAGCTGAAAAAAGAATTGGAGAATATGCTGTAAAAATTGAACAAAAAAATGAAATCATTAATGCTACTAAAGAGAAATTAGCAAAGCAAGATGAGCATTTAAAACATAAAAAAGCTGAACTAGCAGGAATCTTAAAAGAAACTGAAAAAGAGCAAAAAATGTTAGTTAAAAAATCTGCAGAATTTTCTGAAGCAATTGACGAGCATTTATTAGGAGCTTATAAAAGAATTAGAAATAAAGTAAAAAACGGGCTAGCTGTTGTATCAATCGAAAGAGGAGCTTCTGGTGGTTCTTTCTTTACTATTCCACCACAAGTACAAGTAGAAATTGCTACTCGTAAAAAAATTACTATTGATGAGTATAGCGGTAGAATTTTAGTGGATGCTGATTTAGCAAGAGAAGAAAAAGAAAAGATTGACGGCTTAATGGCTTAAGAAACACCAATCTTTAAAACATAAAAAAACTCGGAGAAAATTTCTCCGAGTTTTTTATTTTATAGAGACTTTATCTTTAGTAATCCAATCTCTTAATATAGTCTAGTTTTTGCTTCCAAATACTAATTTCTTCTTTGAAAGAATCTATATTGGTTCTAACATTTATTACTAAAGGATTATCATCTTTTGCATTAGAAAAGAAACTTAGATTGTTTTCTAATTGCTGAATTTCTTTATTAATTCCGTCAATTTTCTTTCTAACAAATAATTGCTCTGCATTTAATTTATGTTCGTTGCCTTGAGCCATCAAACCTTCAACCAAGTTTTTATACTTCAACATTGCAATTTCATCTTTACTTAAAGACAAACCTTCTAACAACTTATCAACTTGCTTATAAAATTTAGATTCTAAATGACGCACACTTCTTGGAGTTTCCCCAAAGTCTCTCCATTTTTTAATAAAATCATTTATTTCTTCTAAAGTTGCTTTTTCAACTTTTCTAACTTCTTCTAAGTAGACTTTCTTCTCTTCAATAAAAGCTTGTTGTTCTTTATTTAAATCGTCTTGTCTATTATGAAATCTATCAAAATAATGATTACAAGCTCCTTTGAAACGTTTCCAAATATCATCAGAAAATTTTCTTGGAACATGCCCAACTTTTTTCCAATCTGCTTGAATTTTCTTTATCGTGTTTGTAGCGTTTTCCCAATCTTCGCTATCCTTCACAGATTCTGCCAATTCAATAAGTGCATTTTTTTTATCTAAATTATCTTGCTGAACACTTTTCTCTTGTTTGTAAAAAACATTTTTTGCTGCATTAAACTTCTTTGTTGCTGCTTTAAATTTTTGCCAAACCTCTTCACTTCTATTGTAAGGTAATTTTCCAGCATCAAAATACTGCTTTCTCAACGTTTCAATTTCGTTGATACTTTTTTGCCAATCACTATGTTTTTTATTTTTAGAAGTATCATATTGATTTATAGATTCAATTACTTCTAATTTTTTCTCAATAATTTCTTGATATTGAGATTTCATCGATCTAAAATAATTATGTCTCTTATCGTGAATTTTTTTGCTTGCAGCACTAAATTTCAGCCAAACATCTTCTCTATGCTCTTGTGAAACTGGCCCAATATCTTCTTTCCAGGCTTTATGATATTGTTGCAATTCTTTAAAAGCGTCATTAACATTATCTAATTCTGCCAAGGCTTCTACTTTTGCTATCAACTGTAATTTTTCTTCCAAATTATTTTTGAAATCTAAATCTCTAAAATCATTACTCATGTGTAATAAATCGTAAAAACGCTCTACATGATGATGATAATTTCTCCAAGTATCATTGTATTTATTTCTTGGAACGGCACCAATTTCTCTCCAACTTGTTTGTATAACTTTAAAGTTTTTATACATCGTTTTTGGATCTGCATTCTCAATTAGCTCTTTCAATTGAGTAATTACAATATGACGCTTTTCTAAATTATTTTTTAACTGTGTGTCTAAATCAGAATAATACGCGTCTCTTTTCTTTTTATAATCAGACAATAAAGAATTGTATGTTGCCTTCACAGGACTTGTATATTGAAAATCGATTGAATTACCGCCTTCTTCTAAAAATACTGCTTTCTTCTCCGCTAATAAAGCACCAAATTTAGCATTAAATGCGTTTTTAATTGCGTCAGTATTTTTCTTTAGTTGTTGTATTGGAAAATCTTTAATCAACTTTTCTAACTCATCTGCCAAAGCTTCTAATTCCATGTTTTCATAATCCAACATCGGAATCGTGTTTCTTTCTTCATCTTTCTCAGCTTCTTCTGCTACTTTCTCCTCAATCTCTTCAACAACTTTATCTGTAGTTGCTTTCTCTTCTTCTACATCCTCCTTAACTTCTTCGGCAACTGCTGCTTCCTCTTCCACTTTTTCAGCTTTCGGAGTTTCAATTGGCGCTACTTCATTTTCTTCTGGAGTTTGATTGATTTGATCTTCTGTATTCTCTTGATTTTCGTCTAACATCTTATAATGTTTAAGGTTCCTATATTAATGCTTAAATATAGGAATGTATTACAAATTGACAAAAAAACTTAGTCTTTTATAACAAAAAATTAGCGATTCCAGATTCGCCAAGATTCTTCCGCCTGAAGCTGTAACATTTCAAGTCCGTTTTTAACTTTTGCGCCCTTTTCTTTTCCTTTTTGTAAAAAAGTAGTTTTAGACGGATTGTAAATTAAATCGAATAATAAATGCTTTGAATCAATCAATTGATATGGAATATCTGGACACAAATCTGTTTCAGGAAAAGTTCCTAAAGGAGTACTATTTATAATAACTGTATGTGTAGCAATTATTTCTTCGGATAAACCTTCATATGAAATCTCTTTTTCGTTGGATGGATTTCTAGAAATAAATTGAAAATCGATTTCTAACTTTCTCAATGTATAAGCAATTGCTTTTGACGCACCGCCAGTTCCTAAAATTAATGCTTTGGTATGATGCCTTTCTAATAATGGCTTAATCGAATTTAAAAACCCAAAAACATCCGTATTAAATCCTTTTAATTTTCCGCTATTTAAAAACTTGATGGTATTTACAGCTCCAATTTCATTCGCTTCAGAATCTATTTCATCTAAAAACGGAATTATTCCTTCTTTATAGGGAATCGTAACATTCATTCCAGTTAAAGCTTTCTGTTGCACTATAAGTTTTGGAAACTCTTCAATTGATTGAATGTCAAAATTTTGATATTCATGATTTGCTAATTCTAATTCAGCAAATTTTTCTTTGAAATATCCGCTAGAAAAAGAATACGAAATATCTCTCCCTAACAATCCAAACAGTTGTTCTTTATTTAGCTTTTTTCTGTCTATCATAATAATCAATTCCTAAAATTAATGCAACACCAATAACAATATAAAAAATAGCAAACCAAGTTTCTGAATTCGAAAAATCAGGCAAAAACCGTTCGTAATTCTGAATGATTTTATTTCCTTTTGCATCTAATAAAAACTCACCCTTTTCTTGCGAAAAAATAGTTCGTTTCCAAGGCCAAACAATCCCTAAAGAACCAGCAATAAAACCAATAATTACAGCATTTACAATTTGATGCCAGCGCTTTAAAACATAACCTAATACATGAGAAATTGAAACCAATCCAAAAGCTGAACCTGCTGTAAAAACAGAAATAATTTTTAAATGCCGCATGTTGTTAGGAATATCTAAAATGTCAAAATTTCCAGATAACAACCCTGCAACAATTGTCAAGAGTCCATTTACAGAATCAACTAACAACAGTACATAATTCCCTAATAAAATTAGAATAAAAGAACCTGATAATCCTGGCAAAGTCATTCCTGAAACACCTATAATTCCACAGAAAAAAACAAACCATAAGTTATCATTTTCTTGTGCTGGAGTCATAAAACTTATTCCAACGCCAACCGAAATTCCGATAATAAATGACAATGTGTTTTTAAAATTCCAATCACCAAAATCTTTGTAAATATAAAATACAGAGCCAATGATCATTCCGAAAAACCAACTCCAAACATACAGTTCGTAATGTTTTAAAAAGTAGTCCAATACTAAAGAAATGCTAAAATAACTAAACATACTTCCACCCATAACTAAGAGCAAAAATTGTCCGTTTACATATTGATAAAAACTTTTAAAACGACCGTTTACTAAAAGCTTAAATGCTTTTAAATTGATCTTCTGAAAAGAATAAATCATCTCTTCATAAAAACTCAACACAAAAGAAACAGTGCCACCAGAAACACCGGGAACTTTATTTGCAGCACCCATTGCCAATCCTTTTAAGAAAAGATATAATCTCTGTAAAAAGGTGCGTTCTAATTTCATTTTTAGTCTTTCTTAACCGCTAATTTTTCTAAAAGCAAAATCAAACCAAAACCAACAATTGCTAAAACTATTGCGTATAATAATTGGTTGTCTTCAAAATGAAAAGGAGAAACACTCTTTTGATTTAAAGGCACGTCAATTCCGTGAGAATTTGTGCGCCAAGTCAAGGTTTCTTTCCATGGCCAAATTTTATTTAATGACCCAATTATAAATCCTGTTAAAATTGCCAATGTGTAATTTTTAAAATTGGTAAATAACCATTTTAAAACTCTAGAAAATGTTAACAAACCAACTACTGCACCTGCTCCAACAATTGCTATTGAAGTAAAATCTCTATTATTTACAGCTGCTAAAACTGGTTTATATGCACCTAATAAAACTAAAATAAAAGCCCCTGAAATTCCAGGTAAAATCATAGCACAAATTGCTAAAGCTGCGGCTAAAAACAAAAACAACGGAGAAGAATTCTCAGTAACCAGAGGATTTAATGTCGTTATATAAAACGCAAGCCCTGCGCCAGCAATTAGTAAAACAAAAGTTAGAAGATTCCATTTTGTAATTTGTTTGGCGATGTAAATGACACTTGCCAAAACCAAACCAAAAAAGAATGACCATAATAAAATTGGTTCATTTTCTAACATCCATTTAATGGCTTTTGCTAATGAAACGATACTCACAAAAATCCCAACAAACAGAGACAACAAAAAAGATCCATTTACTTGTTTCCAAGCAGCTTTAATTCCGTCTGATTTTAATGTTTTCAGTAAACTAAAATTTACGTTACTAATAGACGTTAGTAATTCTTCATAAATTCCTGAAATAAACGCAATGGTTCCTCCAGAAACTCCTGGCACTACATCTGCTGCTCCCATTGCCATTCCTTTTAAACCGATTACTACAAAATCTTTAATTGTTCTACTCATACTGTTTGTTTGTTTTTTAGTAAAACGAAGATACAGGAAATTGTGAAAATAGCGATATCTCAATATTGTTTAGTTTGATACTTAATTTTTAAAAATTTAACTTAGCCGTATTATTCTAACCAAACTTGTAATTATGTATCGAAAAACAGCTTTTCTCTCTTTTATTATTTTGTTAATTATTGGTTGCAGTAATCCTAAGAAAACCTCTATAAATTTATCAGAATTAACAATTTCCAAAATACATGATTCTTACAAAAACGGAAGTTATTCTAGTGAGCAACTTGTTAAAGAATATATCAAAAGGATAAAAGGAAACGATTCTGAAATAAACGCTATTTCAATTATTAATTCTAATGCAGTTACCATTGCAAAGGAATTAGATTTAGAGTTTCAAAAAACTAATAAATTAAGACCGTTACACGGAATCCCAATTATTATAAAAGACAACATAAACACAAAAAACCTACCAACAACCGGAGGAGCTTTAGCGTTGAAAGATTTCATCCCTAAAGAAAATGCTTTTGTTATTAAAAAATTGATAGCTGCTGGAGCAATTATTATTGCAAAATCAAATATGGCTGAATGGGCTTTTTCTGCTAAACACACTGAGAGTTCGACAAAAGGAACAACCAGAAATCCCTATAATTTAGATCATGTTCCTGCAGGATCAAGTGGTGGAACTGCTGCAGCGATTGCTTCAAATTTTGCAACAATTGGCTTAGGAACAGACACAGGAAATTCTATTCGAGGACCATCTTCGCACAATGCACTTGTTGGATTTAGAACTACACTCGGATTGATTAGTAGAGAAGGAATAATTCCTTTGTTTTTAAGAAATGATGTTGTTGGCCCAATGGGAAGAACGGTTGAAGATGCAACACGGATTCTAGAAATTATGACAGGAATAGACCCTAAAGATAAAATCACCAGGTATTCTGAAGGAAAAACAGTTAAAAATTACTCACAATTTTTAAATAAAAATGGATTAAAAGGAGCTAGAATTGGTGTTTTAAGAGAATTAAGTGAAGACAATGTTGATCCAGAAATTAAAGTTTTATTTGATAAATCAATTATAGACTTAGGCTCTTTAGGAGCTGAAATTATTGACTCAATTGTGATTCCGAATTTTGCTGAATTACGTCAAAATCAATGGTGCTCTGAATTTAAAAAGGATGTAGAAGAATACTTAGCAACCTATGTAAAAAACGACACCATAAAAACAATTGAAGATATTATTAGAATTGGAAGTACTTCTAAATATGCTAGTGATAACTTATTATCAGCAAGCAAAAAATTTACACGTTGGGGTGATGTAAAAGAGAAATGTTTTGATGCTTATAAAGACCCAAGAAGAGTTGCATTTAGAGAAGCAATTGAAAGAGTAATGGATTCATTAAAAATAGATGCAATTATTTATCCTACTTGGAATAACAAACCTGCAAGAATTGATTTTTTTGAAAAAGAATATTTGGGTGATAACAATCAAATCATTGCGCCACATACAGGGCAACCAGCATTTACCGTTCCGATGGGATCTACAAAAGGAAATTTACCCGCAGGAATTCAATTTCTTGGAAGAATGTATTCCGAACCAACTTTAATTAAATTAGCATATTCTTACGAACAAGGAACCTTACATAGAAAAGAGCCTAAATTAAAAACAATAAAGAAATAACTCACATGAAAAAATCAATACTATTAACTCTAATTACGATTATCTCAATCAGTTGTAAATCAACTTCAGAAAGCGATTTAATAATTACACCAATTACACACGGAACAGCGGTTTTTACTTCAGGTGACAACACTGTCTTTATAGATCCAACAGGAAAAGCCGAAGCATTTGCTGATTTTTCTGCACCAAACTATGTATTTATTACAGATATTCACGGAGATCATTTGAGTTTAAAAACATTAAAGTCTTTAGATTTATCTAACACTACAATTGTTGCTCCGAAAGCTGTAGCTGACAGAATTCCGGAAGAAACTGCAAAAGCAATTGTGATTATCAACAACGGAGAAACCAAAACATTTGGTAGTTTTAAAGCTGAAGCAATTCCGATGTATAATCTTAGAGAGGAAGCGCTAAAGTTTCACACAAAAGGAAGAGGAAACGGTTATGTATTTTCAATAGACAACCAACGGATTTATTTTTCTGGAGATACAGAAGACATTCCAGAAATGCGTGCCTTAAAAAATATTGACAAAGCTTTTGTTTGTATGAATTTACCGTATACAATGACCGTTGAAAGCGCTGCTGATGCAGTGCTAGAGTTTAAACCAAAAGAAGTTTACCCATATCATTATAGAGGAACCGTTGGTTTAAGCGATGTTGCAAAATTTAAAAGCTTAGTGAACAAAGGGAATGCTGAAATTAAGGTTGTGCAGCTAGATTGGTATTTGAAATAGAAAAAATAAAAACCGAGTTTTTAGCTCGGTTTTTATTTTTAAATTATTACTACTACTCTGTAGCTTTCAAGTAGTTCTGTATAATCGTTTGCACTTTTTCGTTATCAAAAACTGATGGATATAATTCTTGAATAATAGATCTGTAATCTGCATCAATTGCCAACGCATTTTTTAAATGAATCAATCCATTTTTTTCATCAGAAGTTAATAAGAATAACCCGCATAAACGATATTCAATTTCAGCAAATTGTCTGTAGGTATTTTTTGCTTTTACAACTATTTTCAACGCATCTTCAAAATCGCCAATAAATAGTAAAACATCAGCTAAACCAACATAAATTTCTAAAGAAAGGTCGTCTAAATCTAAACATTTATGAAACGCTTTTACTGCTTCTTCGTAAAAATTTAATTTTATATTTATTTCTGCATATTTTCTCCAATACATGGCATTAGAATCATCAATATTTAAGGCTTTAGAAATATAATATTGTGCTTTTTGATATTCTTTTTCATCCAAATATAAATTGGTTAACAACAACCAAGCTTTGTCTAATAATGGATCTTCATGAACTGCTTTTTTGAAATATTTAACCGCTGTATCTAAATCGCCTAATTTCTGATAACACTCACCAGTTCTTATGTAAACAAATGCAGTTGCATCATCTAATTCTAAGGTAATTAAGTAATTCTGAATAGCTTCTTCATATCGGTCTAATTCTTCTAAGGTTTTTGCTTTTTCTAAATACCCACCTATAAAAGATTCATCAATAAGCACTGCATAATCAAAAGCACGTAATGCTTCTTTAAAACGATTCAATACAAAAAATTGCCTACCTAATTGATGCCAAGCAACTTCGCAATACGGATTTGTTTCAATATAATTTGTCAAATAAACAATAGCTTCTTCATGATTATTTTCCATATCAAAACAATACACAACATTGTATAAAGACGAATAATCTTCGAAATCTACATCAATACAATTGGCAAAATTTAAGCGCGCATTTGTAAAATCATCCACATATAAATATTCCATTCCAATCATAGACCAAATATCAACAGGATCGTCTGTAACAGCTAAAATCTGTTTTAAGGTATCAATAGCTTCTATGTGTTTATCGTTTTTAGATAAAATAATTGCTTTCTGAATTAACAATTCTTCATTATTGGGCGCAATTGCTTCTATTTCGTTGATTAAAGAAGTCGCTTTTTGTAGTTTATCTTCAAAAATTAACAACTCAACTTTCAGTAATTTCAACAATACAGAAGTTGGGTGCTGTTCCAAACCTAATTGCACCGCTTTTTTTGCTAAAGAATGTTTACCGCTATCTAAATAATGCTGAATTATTTCTTCAAACTCAACAGAGTCAAAGAAATACACACTATTTGTTTTTAACATGGATTCGAACTTTGAAAGTGACATAGGCTTCTAATTTTATCATGAAAAGTAAAAATGAATATTCATTTCTAAATTCTCATTCGATTAAACAAGCTGTAATAATTCAACAATAGAGATTGCTTTTATTACTTAATTAAAAGTACTACAAGTCTTATACCACTTTAAAAAAATCTGGTATACTTTTCAACAAATTAATTAACAAAAATAAGAGTCGATTTAAAATGCAATACACTAAAATTTTGCGAATCCTTTTATTTACACTAATTTTGCCCAACATTAATTATCAGTTTTACTGATTTATTCCAACTAAAAATTGGACATTTTTCTTATGAGCTCGAAGGTATTATTAAACTCGAAAGAAATTGACATCATCCTACATCGACTAGCTTGTCAGCTTATCGAAAACCACAACGATTTTTCTAACACAGTGCTAATTGGCTTACAACCAAGAGGGAGTTTTTTAGCAAACCGACTTAAAGATATTTTAATTAACGATTACAATATCAAAGATTTAAAAGTAGGCTTATTAGACATCACTTTTTATAGAGATGATTTTAGAAGAAGAGATTCTCCGATTGATGCAAGTAGTACAGAAATTGACTTTCTAATTGAAGATAAAAACGTTGTGTTAATTGACGATGTATTATTTTCTGGAAGAAGTATTAGAGCTGGATTATCTGCAATCAATGATTTTGGAAGACCAAATTTAGTAGAATTATTAGTGTTGATTGATAGACGTTTTAGTAGACATTTACCAATTCAGCCGAATTACAGAGGAAGACAAGTTGACGCCATCAATCAAGAAAAAGTAAAAGTTTGTTGGAAAGAAACACATAAAAAAGACGTAGTTTATTTAGAACACAATTCATAAAATGAAACAACTAAGCGTAGACCATTTATTAGGCATAAAATATCTGAACAAAAACGATATTGATCTTATTTTTGAAACCGCAGATCATTTTAAAGAGGTTATAAATAGACCCATTAAAAAAGTACCTTCTCTAAGAGATATTACCATTGCCAATTTATTTTTTGAAAACTCAACCAGAACAAAATTATCTTTTGAGCTGGCAGAAAAACGGTTATCTGCAGATATTATTAATTTTTCTGCAAGTCAATCTTCAGTAAAAAAAGGAGAAACATTAATTGATACGGTAAACAATATTTTATCAATGAAAGTTGATATTGTGGTGATGCGTCATCCAAATGTTGGAGCTGGCGTTTTCTTATCAAAACATGTAGATGCAAAAATCATAAATGCTGGTGACGGAACGCACGAACATCCAACGCAAGCATTATTAGACTCATATTCAATCAGAGAAAAACTGGGAAGCGTAAAAGGGAAAAAAATTTTAATTGTTGGAGATATTTTACACTCAAGAGTTGCATTGTCAAACATTTTTGCGTTGCAATTACAAGGCGCAGAAGTTAAAGTTTGCGGACCAACAACGTTAATTCCGAAATACATTACAAGTTTAGGGGTAACAGTAGAAACCAATTTAAAGAAAGCATTAGCTTGGTGTGATGTTGCCAACGTTTTACGTGTGCAAAACGAACGAATGGATGTGAATTATTTTCCTTCAACTAGAGAGTACACGCAGCTTTTCGGAATCAATCAACAAGTACTAGATAGCTTAGGTAAAAAGATTGTAATTATGCATCCAGGTCCAATAAATCGGGGTGTAGAAATCACAAGTGATGTTGCAGACTCTAACGATTCTATCATCTTAAATCAGGTTGAAAATGGTGTTGCTGTAAGAATGGCAGTTATTTATTTATTAGCGCAACAGATTAAAAGATAATTTACTTTCTTAATTCATATTTCTATGAAAATTTCTCAAAAAGACAATTACACCTTTATTGCATCCAACGAACATTCGTTTTCTGAATTCATGACTGCATTTAAAGTTGAAAAATTAGATAGTGTTGAGAATCATAAAGTTATTGAACTTTCTGATAACCTTAACACAACTCTAAATGATTTGTCTTTATTTTTGAATATCGCTGAGAATCATAGAGAAAATGGCATATCTTTTGTTATTATTTGTAATGGAATTGATGTTGACGAAATTCCTGATGAAATTAATGTTGCACCAACATTACACGAAGCAGAAGATGTATTAGAAATGGAAGCAATAGAAAGAGACTTAGGTTTTTGAAACTAGTTTCTCTTAATATATAAACAACTAACGAATGGTTAAAAAATTACTTTTTATTTTATTTTTAAGCTTTTCAACTGCAGTTTTTTCTCAAAAAAAATTGCAGAAGTTATCTACTGCTCCAAATCCTTTTTTAACAAAAACTACTATAAAATTCACTATTACTAAAAGTCAGCCTGTGATTTTAGTAGTTAGAAATGTACTTGGCAAAACAGTTTTTCAAAAAACCTACACAGCAAAGGTTGGTAAAAATTTAATTGTTTTCAACAGAAATAATTTACAATCTGGAATGTACATTTATGCAATTAGGAGTAGCAATGAAATTATTTCTAAACGATTTGTTATCAAATGAGTTTACAGCTAACAATTTTAGGTTGTCATTCTGCAACTCCACGTGAAAATGCATATCCAACTTCGCAATATTTAGAAATAAATAATCGTCATTTTTTAATTGACTGTGGTGAAGGAACTCAACGTCAAATGCGAAAACACAAAGTAAGTTTCGCTAAGATTAATCATATTTTTATTTCTCATTTACACGGTGATCATTTCTATGGATTGATTGGTTTAATTTCTACTTTCGGAATTTTGAATCGAGAAAAAGAATTACATATTTATGGCCCTAAAGGAATAAAAGAAGTAACCAATTTACAGTTAAAAGTATCGAAATCATATTCAAAATTTGATATTATTTTTCACGAATTAACTTCTAAAAACAGTGAACTTATTTTTGAAGATGATAAAGTTTCTGTAACAACAATTCCTTTAACACACAGAGTTTATACAAACGGATTTTTATTTCGAGAAAAAGAATCTACAAGGAAATTACATATAGAAAATGTGCAACAATATCCAGAAATTCAAACTTGCGATTATCACAATATAAAAGCAGGAAAAGATGTTTTGCTGGAAAGTGGAGAAATTATTAAAAATGAAGAATTAACGTTACCACCAGTAAAATCAAAAAGCTTTGCTTTTTGTAGCGATACTTCTTACAAAGAAGACATAATTCCGATTATAAAAAATGTAGATTTATTGTATCATGAGACTACTTTTTTATCAGACAGAGAAGATTTAGCAAAAAAAACAAAACATTCTACAGCAAAGCAAGCTGCACAAATCGCATCTCAAGCAAATGTAAATCAATTAGTTATCGGCCATTACTCTAGTCGATATAAAAATATTGAATTATTTAAAGAAGAGGCTGAGACAATTTTCCCTAAAGTTATTTTAGCAGAAGCCGGAAAAAAGATATCTTTAATCTAATATTGATTGATACTTAATAGTACCAAAGTACAAGCAATTTCAGTTTCAATTCCGTTTTCTTTTAATAAGTTTTCAAACTCTAAATTTTCTGTTCCAGGATTAAAAATCACACGTCTTGGATTCAACTCTAAAACATACTTATAATATTCTTTTTGCCTCGTCGAATTTAGATATAAAGTTACGGTATCTACATTTTTAAAAAACTTCTTTTCAACTTCGATATCTACGCCTAAAACAATTCCTTTTTTTGCTCCTATTGCAAAAACCTCAATTTTATTTGCTCTTAATTTATGTATTGCTTTATTCGAGTAACGCTCAGTGTTTTCGGACGCTCCAAGTACTAAAGTAGATGTATTCATTTTGATAATATTACGTTAAAGAATGTTAATACTGGTAACAAATATAAGAAACCTCTCGTCTACCTAACATCAAATCAAAACAATTTAAAATACAATTATGAAAAAATTAATACTACTTTTTGTTTTAACAATTAGTGTTGGCTCTTACGCACAGTTAGACAAAAGTAAAATTGCAAAACCAGGAACAATTTCTGGAAAAGTAATCGACCAAGAAACAACAGAAACATTGCCTTATGTAAATATTGTAATTAGAGATATCGATAAGAAAATTATTACTGGAGGAATTACCGATTTAGACGGAAATTTTAAAGTTAAAGATATTCCAGAAGGAGTTAGTGTAATTGAAATTCAATTTATTGGATACAAAACATACTCTAAAAAAATTAACATCAAAAGAGGAAGTTTTAGACAAAACCTTGGAACGATTTCGTTAGCAGAAGACAGTGCAATGTTAGACGAAGTTGAAATTAGAGCAGAACTTTCTACTGTTATTCAAAAAATCGACAGAAAAGTTATCAATGTTGGTAAAGATTTAACCGCTGCTGGAGCAACTGCTTCAGAACTATTAAACAACGTTCAATCCTTAAGTGTAGACAGTCAAACTGGAGCTTTAAGTTTACGTGGAAACAGTAATGTTAGAGTGTTGGTTGATGGAAAACCTACAAATATTAGCACTGCACAATTGTTGCAACAAATTCCGTCTTCATCAATAAAAAGCATTGAATTAATTACAAATCCGTCTGCGAAATACAATCCAGAAGGAATGAGTGGAATTGTAAATATTATTTTAAATAAAAAAGCAAACATTGGCTTTAATGGTTCAGTAAACACAGGTGTTACACAAGCAACTTACACGAGTTACAATGGTTCTTTAGATATGAATTACAAAACGGGTAAAGTAAACTTTTACACTAATTACGGTTATAATAACAGAGAGCAAAACAACTTTGGAAATGTAACTAGAACTGGTGCAAATGCTTCTACACAACGTTTTAATTTTGATAATCTTAACAAGACTCATTTATTAAAATTTGGAGCAGATATTTATATCAATGATAAAAACACATTGTCTTTTTATACTACTCAAAATTTTGCTGATGGTTTTGGATCTGGTCGAACGAAAGTTTATGACACCAATAATAATTTATTAATTGATGCACCATTTACTTCAGACTCTGGAGGAAACACATCTGGAGTTTACAATCTAAATTACAAAGTAGATTTTGATAAGAAAGGACATAATTTAGAATTAGAAGCTACATATTCTAATTCAGATTCTCCAGAATACGCAGTTAGAAATACAGGAACTGAAAACATTGGAAACGAAAGAAGTAACACACTTTTTAACATTGATTATACAAATCCAATTTCAAAAAACGGAAAACTAGAATTAGGAACAGAAATTAGAATCAATAAAACTGAAAACACAAATAAAAACACAAACGCATTAAATTCTTCATTTAGTTATGACAGACAAATGCTCTCTGCCTATGTCAATTATGGTCATAAATTTAATAAAGTAACTATGCAAGTTGGTGCGCGTTTTGAGCAATATAATGTAGACGGAGTGTTTAATGAAGAAACAAAGCCATCTTCACCATATACAAATAGTATATTTAGTATTTATCCATCAGCGTTTTTTACATATACGCCTTCTGAAAAAAATCAATTTCAATTGAGCTACAGTAGAAGAGTTGATAGACCATCAATACAACAAGTAAATCCGATAAGAGAATGGAGTACACCATTAATCACTTCTTTAGGAAACCCGGATTTATTACCTCAATTTACAAACTCTTTTGAAGTAAATTACACAAGACAGATTAAAGGTGGATCAGTAACATTTGGGACATTCTTTAGAAGAGTAAATGATGAAATCTCAACAGTTTTATATAAAGACACTACAGATCCAACAAATACAAAACAAATAAAATCTGATTCGAATTTTGATGGTAACAACAGATATGGTTTTGAAGCATCTTCAAATTATAAGGTTGCAAACTGGTGGAGAGTAAATGCTAGTTTAGATTTTTATTCTCAGACGTTAAAAGGGATTGTTTCAAACACACAAACAGAAGTTACGAATAACGCTTTTAATGTTAGAATTAGTAATAGTTTTACTGCAACAAAAAACTTAAGAGTCCAATTATTTGGAATGTACAGAGACGCAAATAAGAATTTACAATTTGATGTATCTCCAATGTGGATGATTGCTTCTGGCGCTAGTTATAGAGTATTAGAAGGAAAAGGAAGCATCACGTTTAGAGTAAATGATATTTTTAATTCTGCAAAATTTAAATTCAACTCAACTATTCCATTTACACAAAATGGACAATTTCAAGGAGACAATCAATCAGTTTTCTTAGGATTTAACTACAGATTTGGTGGCGGAAAAAACAAAGCTAAAAGTAGAAGAAACAGAGATAAAAACGAAAAACAAGGTGGAGGTTTTATATAACAAACACCTAAAACCAAGTATCTATTATTTGAAAACAAAAAACCGAAGCATTTTGCTTCGGTTTTTTTATTGTTTTAATGCTATAACCTACCAACGAATCACTACAGAACCCCATGTAAACCCACTACCAAAAGCAGCTAACACAACTAAATCATTGTCTTTTATTTTACCCAATTCCCATGCTTCAGTTAATGCAATAATTACAGAAGCAGCTGTTGTATTTCCGTACTTCATTATATTATTAAAAACTTGATCATCACTTAACTGAAATTTCTTTTGGATAAATTGTGCGATACGTAAATTTGCTTGATGCGGAATTAACATATCAATATCATCTTTCTGTAAACCGTTTTTTTCTAAACCTTCAACAATTGCTTCAGAAAAACGCCCAATTGCATGTTTAAACACAAATTGTCCATTCATATAAGGATAATAAGAAACATCTTCAGGATCATTTGCTTCCAAAATTTCTGGAACCCAACGAGAAGTTGAAGGGCCAATTAATGCCAACTCTTTTGCATGTTTTCCTTCAGAATGTAAGTGAGAAGATAAAATCCCTTTTCCTTCTTCATCAGTTCTAGATAAAATTGCTGCTCCAGCTCCATCACCAAAAATCACAGAGACATTTCTTCCTCTAGTTGATTTTTCTAAACCACCAGAATGATTTTCTGCGCCAATAACTAAAATGTTTTTATACATTCCTGTTTTTATAAATTGATCTGCAACAGACATCGCATAAATAAAACCAGAACATTGATTACGAACATCTAATGCGCCAATTGTTGGCATTTCTAATAAATCTTGAATTTGAACTCCACCTCCAGGAAAATACATATCTGGACTTAAGGTTGCAAACACAATAAAATCGATATCATCTTTTGTTAACCCTGCACGTTCAATTGCAATTTCAGAAGCTTTTGCTCCCATTACTGCGGTTGTATCTCCCGTTTTTGGATCAATCCATCTTCTTTCTTTAATTCCTGTTCTTTCTTGAATCCATTCATCAGAAGTTTCCATGAATTCTTTTAAGTCATCATTTGTAACCACATTCTCTGGAACGTAATAACCTAAACCTGTTATTTTTGAATTATACATAATTTTATATGTCTTATTTTATTGAATTGTAAATTTAGTGTTTCAAATCTACTAAATTTATTTATATCTTTACAAAGTAAGTGGTTTACAAAAATTACAAACAACTATAACCAAACTAAAATGAACGTCAATATATTTTTATTGACGTTTTTTTATGTCAGTTTGTCACAAATCTTCTTTTGGTATTTTTTTTGACTATTACATTTCCAAATTATTAATACTAATACAAAATCTAAAAACATATATATTATGAGTAAAGGAAACATTAATGTATCGGTAGAAAACATTTTTCCGTTAATTAAAAAATTCTTGTATTCTGATCACGAAATATTTTTACGTGAATTAATTTCTAACGGAACAGACGCAACTACAAAACTAAAACACTTAATTTCTATTGGTGAAGCAAAAGTAGAATTAGGAGATGCTAAAATTGAAATCAGCATTGACAAAGACAACAAAACGCTTTCTATTAAAGACAACGGTTTAGGAATGACTGGTGATGAAGTTGAAAAATACATCAACCAAATTGCTTTTTCAGGAGCGGAAGAGTTTTTAGAAAAATATAAAGACGACAAAAACGACACTGGTGTAATTGGTCACTTTGGTTTAGGTTTTTATTCTGCTTTTATGGTTGCAGAAAAAGTAGACATCATTACTAAATCTTTTAAAGATGAAACTGCTGTAAAATGGAGTTGTGATGGTTCGCCAGAATATACATTGGTTGAAGATGCTAAAACTGAAAGAGGAACTGAAATTGTTTTACACATTGCAGAAGATTCTTTAGACTTTTTAGAAGATTCTAAAATCTCTGGTTTATTAAATAAATACAATCGTTTTAATCAAGTTCCAATTAAATTTGGAATGAAACAAGAAAACGATCCAACCTTTACGCCAAAAACTACAACCGACAAAGATGGTAAAGAAACTACAGAGCCACACAAACAAATCGATGTAGATAATATCATCAACAATACAGTTCCGGCTTGGACAAAAAAACCTGCTGATCTAGAAGATGAAGATTATAAAAATTTCTACAGAGAATTGTATCCAATGCAATTTGAAGAGTCTTTATTTCACATTCATTTAAATGTTGATTATCCGTTTAACTTAACTGGAATTTTATATTTCCCGAAGTTAAGTCCGAATATGGATATGCAAAAAGATAAGATTCAATTGTACCAAAATCAAGTTTTTGTAACGGATAATGTAGAAGGAATTGTTCCTGATTTCTTACAAATGCTAAAAGGTGTAATTGATTCTCCAGACATTCCATTAAATGTTTCTAGATCTGGCTTACAAGCAGATGGAGCTGTAAAGAAAATCTCGGGTTATATTACTAAGAAAGTTGCAGACAAGTTAAATTCTCTGTACAAAAACAATCGTAAAGATTTTGAACAAAAATGGAACGATATCAAAGTAATTATTGAATACGGAATGTTATCTGACGATAAATTCTTTGACAAGGCGAAAAACTTTGCATTGTATCCTACTGTAGATAATACTTTTTTCAATTTAGAAGAATTAAAAGAAAAAACAAAAGATGCACAAACTGATAAAGATGGAACTCAAATCATTTTGTATGCTTCACATAAAGACGCACAACACAGTTATATTCAAGATGCTAAAGCAAAAGGATACGAAGTGTTATTATTAGACTCTCCAATTGTCGGACACTTAATTCAGAAATTAGAAGGTAGCAATGAAAAATTAAAATTTACACGTGTAGATTCTGATCATATTGATAATTTAATTAAGAAAGACGACACCGTTATTTCTAAATTATCTGACGAAGAAAAAGAAACATTAAAGCCAATTATTGAAGCTGCTGTTCCTAAAGAAACGTATACGGTGCAATTAGAATCTATGGACTCTGATGCTTCTCCGTTTATCATTACAGTTCCAGAATTTATGCGTAGAATGAAAGAAATGAGCGCAACTGGTGGCGGAATGATGGGAATGGGAAACATGCCAGATATGTACAATTTGGTTGTAAATACTAACCATCCTTTAGTTGGTGAGATTTTAAACACCAAAACGGCTAAAAAACAAGAGCGTTTAATTAAACAATCTTTTGATTTAGCTAAGTTATCTCAAAACTTGTTACATGGTGAAGAGTTGACAAACTTTATAAAACGTTCTTACGAACTAGTAAAATAGATTGTTAGATTTTTGGATGATTAGATTTTTAGAAAAGTCATGAATTTAATGTCACCTTGAGCGCAGTCGAAGGTATTTATAAAAATCCAAAACCTCTTTGTGAAAACAGGGAGGTTTTTTTTTGTAAATTAGATTTCAATTAATGAAGTAAATGGAATCAAAAGTGTTTTTCAATTTAGTAAGCAGAATTTTCGGATTTATCATTTTTATCATCGGAGTTTTAAATATTTTGAGAGGAAATGACCAGCTTTTAGGCGTTGCTTTTATGTTGATTTCATTTATTTACGTTCCGAATGCAAATAAAATCATTAAAAAAAATCTTGGTTTTTCAATTCATTATGTAGCAAAAATAGTCTTAGCAATTTTTCTTTTGTGGATTACATTAGCAGTTGGTGCAATTGCTGAGGGTTTTTATCCGGAGGTAATTTCATAAGAAATTAAGTTTTCTACTTCTAACTATTTTCAATAGATTTACAGCTTATGAGAAAAATACTTTTATTCCTAGTTCTTACATCAAGTTTTTTTAGTTGTTCTACAAATGAAGATAGTTTGCCAGAAGAAAACACTGTGATTGGAAGGTGGCATTTAGTTGGATTTGAGCAAACGGTAATGTATGAATTTACAGAAAACTTAAGATACACAATTTTAGAATTAAAAGACAAAAAATGAAAAAACTAATCTTCTTTTTATTTGCAACTACTGTTGCATTCGCACAATCTAACACAGAAGTATATTTATTTGAAATTACTAAAGACAAAGGAAATTGGTCAATTGGAAAAGGAAAAAATATTTCTAACAATCCTGGTTACGATAGTCAACCACATTTCTATTCAAGTAAATCAATCATTTTTTCATCAACAAGAAATAAGCAAACAGACATTGCAGAATACACAATTAAAAATGGAAAAATAAAATTTATAAATAGCACACCAAATGGTGGGGAATATTCACCTCAACGTATTCCAAAATCTAAAGACATTTCTGCTGTTCGTCTAGATATTGATGGTTTACAACGCTTTTACAAATACAATTACAAATCTGGGAAAAGCTCAGAAATCATTGCAGACTTAAAAGTTGCATATCCTTTTTGGTATGATAAAAATACAGCGGTAAATGTTGTAATTGTTGATGGTGGTTTAGATTTAATTGTAAGCGATATAAAATCAAAAAAAAATACAACAATTGAGAAAAAAGTAGGTAGATCTGTTCATCACATTCCAAACACTTCACTTGTAAGTTACATTAGTAAAGAAAAGGAACAATGGGAAGTAAAAACATTTAATCCTAGAAATCAAGAAAGAAGAACAATTATAAAAACTGCTGGTAAAAAAGAAGATATTTGCTGGTTACCAGATGGAACTTTACTAATGGCTGTTGGAAATACGCTAATGAAATTCAATCCTACAATAGATAAAGATTGGAAGATTTTTCACACATTCCCAAAAAACAAATTCAATAATATTTCAAGAATATTAGTAAATAAAAAAGGAAACTATTTAGCTTTAGTTTCTGATTAATTCAATCGTTTTTCAAAGAATCCTTTTAAATATACTATTTGAATTGTTAATAGTAATCCAAATACCAATGCAACCACAAAGGTAGTGTTAGAAACACTTACGCTTTGAAACATTCCTGAGAAATTTAATTTTTCAAAAAACGAAAAATTCATCTCTGGTAAAGTAAACAATGCTTTTTCTGAAGAGTTAAATGGAATAAATAGTATTGCAACAATAGCTGCAAAAACAACAAGCCACGCTTTTTTAGAAATCAATGGTTTGTATACAGTTACGCTTTTAACGGCATCTAATTGCTGAATAGACTTCATTAAATTTGAAGTAAAATCTAAAGATGGAGTTTCAGTTTTAATTTCTTTTACATACTTTTTTGTGAAAGCATCTATTTCTTTTATTTGTTTATTTTCTCCCATAATGACTAATTAATTCTGGTTCTACTGTGTTTTTTACAATGCTCAATAATTTCTTACGCGCTCTATGTAATTTTACTTTTACGTTTGCCTCGCTCATATCTGTGATGGCGATAATTTCTTTCAAACTTAACTCTTTAAAATAGAAAAACAATAAAATTGCTTTTTCATCTTCTGGCAATTGTTCTAAACAATCGTTTATTACTTCTGCTCTTTCGTCACGTTCTATTCCGTCTAAAATAGTTTCTACGGATGATATATAATTTACTGTAATTTCATCAATTGCAACATTATTTCTATGTTTTGCATTTTTACTAATAGCATCTAAACTTGTATGATATGCAATTTTATACAACCAGGTAGAAAATTTAGATTCGCCTTTAAATTTAGGCAAATATTTATATGCTTTTAAAAAAGCATCTTGCGAAACTTCTTCTGCTTCCTCTATACTCTTAACCATTTTTATTGCCAACGTAAAAACCATGTCTTTATACTTATCAATTAAGAAAGCAAAAGCATTAGAATCACCTTTTAAGGTTTTTTCTATGTATTTTTCATCAGTTAGTTTGGTCATTATTATCTTTGACTCCTATTAATGTAATTAGGTTACAGAATATCTTAAAAAAATATTTTTTACTTTTTTTGTAACCTTTATTTAAAAGTTTCTGTCATATGGAATGAACGCATTAAAAATAATCATTAAAATTTAAATCATATCATTATGGAAGAAGTAGCAGTATTAGCAGTAATTTTTGGAACATTTTTCGGAATCTTTTATTTATTCTTTTCAACAAGAAACAAAGAACGTTTAGCATTAATAGAAAAAGGAGCTGATGCTAAAATATTTGCATTAGGTAAAAAAGGACCAAATTCTTTTGCTAAAGTATTCATTTTAAATGTAGCATTATTACTAATAGGAATAGGAATAGGAATTGCAGTAGGCTCAATTTTATACAACTCTTTTGGCTTACAAGAAGAAGTATTTGCCGCATCAGTATTAATTTCTGCAGGAGCTTCCTTATTAGTTGGCTTTAACATGACAAAAAAAATGGATAAAGAATCTTAATTGAAATTATACTCAATTGCTAAAAGCCACAACTATTTCTAGTTTGTGGCTTTTATTTTTATAAATTAGTAGCTCAAATCTTTGACCATGAAAAAACTACTAACTACTATCGCATTATTTGCAAGCGTTTTTTTAACAGCACAAACAGATCAAAAAATTTACGACATTATCAATGCTGTTTCTGCGGATAGAATAAAAGCAGACATTAAAACATTAACTGAATTCGGAACAAGAAACACCTTTTCTGATACCATTTCTAATACACGCGGAATTGGCGCTGCTCGTCGTTGGATAAAATCTGAATTTGAAAGCATTTCTAAAGACTGTAATAATTGTATCAGTACATTTTATCAGAAAGATTTAGTTACAAAAAAAGGAAATCGTCGTGTTCCTCATGATGCTTGGATTGTAAATGTTGTTGCGGTTCAAAAAGGCACAAAATACCCAAATAGATACATTATTATGAGTGGAGATATTGATTCTCGTGCCAGTAATGGTTCTGATTTTACAACCGATGCTCCAGGAGCAAATGATAATGCATCAGGAATGGCAGGAACTATTGAAGCAGCAAGAGTTTTAAGCAAACACAAATTCGAAAATAGTATTATTTATGTTGGACTATCTGGAGAAGAACAAGGATTATTTGGTGGCGCCGGATTGGCAAAATACGCAAAAGATAAAGGTTGGGATATTGTTGGTGTTTTGAATAATGACATGATTGGAAACATTACTGGAGTTGATGGTGTTATTGACAACAGAACATTTAGAATTTTCTCTGAACCAGTTCCCGCAAACGAAACTGCTAGACAACGTAATTCTAGACGTTTTTATGGCGGTGAAGTTGACGGAATTTCTCGTCAACTAGCGCGTTATACACACAAAATGACAAAAACGTATATGCCAGAAATGAACCCGATGATGATTTACAGATTAGACAGATTTGGAAGAGGTGGACATCATAGACCTTTTAATGATTTAGGTTTTGCTGGAATTAGAATTATGGAAGCACATGAAAACTACACGCAGCAACATCAAGATATCAGAGTTGAAAATGGTATTAAATATGGCGATACTTTTGAGCATGTAAATTTTGATTATGCAAAAAAATTAACAGCCGTAAACGTAATTACAATGGCAGGTTTAGCTTCTGCTCCGCCATCACCAAAAAATGTTGGAATTGGCGGAATTGTGCAACCTTCAGCAAAATTAAAATGGGATAAAGTTGAAGGAGCAAAAGGATATAAAATTTACTGGAGAGATACTACTTCTCCAACTTGGGATAATAGTAGATATGTTGAAAGCACAGAGTTTACTTTAGAAGGAATTGTCATAGACAACTTCTTTTTTGGAGTTGCTGCAGTTGGTGAAAACAGACATGAAAGTGTGGTTGTTTTCCCAAATAAAATTATCAGATAATATGGAAGACAAACCAGAACTGTATTTTAAAACAGATACAGAATGGCGTGTTTGGTTAGCAAAAAACTACAATTCATCAAAAGGCGTGTTTCTAATTTTTTATAAAGTAGAAAATGAAGAAGCTTCTATGCGATGGGAAGAAGCCGTTAAAGTTGCTTTGTGTTTTGGCTGGATAGACTCAACCGTAAAAAGTTTAGGAAACGGAAAACGAAAACAAACTTTTACTCCTAGAAAAGAGAGAAGTATTTGGAGCGCCTTAAACAAAAGATACATTAAAGAATTAGTAAAAGACAATCTAATGCATCAAGCCGGATTAGATAAAATTAAAACTGGCAAACAGAATGGTTCTTGGACAGCTTTAGATAATGTTGAGAAAGGAATAATTCCGGAAAGATTGCAATTTGAATTTGATAAAAACCCAACCGCTTATTCAAATTTTAAAAACTTTGCACCAAGCTACAAAAAGAGTTATTTGTATTGGTTAAATCAAGCAAAAAGGGAAGCTACAATAGAAAAAAGAGTTTCTGAAATTATTCAATTTTGCGAACAAAACATAAAATCCAGAGACAATTGGTAACAATATTAATTACAGGAGGAACAGGTTTAGTTGGACAGTTACTTGTCACGAAATTGTTGGCAAAAAACTATACCGTTAGAGTTTTAACAAGAACTCCAAAAAACAAAAACGAATTTGCTTGGGATATTGCTTCAGAATATATTGATGAAAAAGCTTTTGAGAACCTAGATTGCATTATTCATCTTGCTGGTGCTGGAATTGCTGATAAAAGATGGTCTATTAAAAGAAAGCAGGAAATAATAGACAGCAGAACAAAATCAACAGAATTATTATTAAACAAAGTAAAAGAATTAAAGACGCCACTACATGGTTTTATTTCTGCCTCAGCAATTGGTTATTATGGCGCAATCACTTCAAAGGAAATTTTTAAAGAAACAGATACTGCTGCAAATGATTTTTTAGGAAATGTTTGTAAACTTTGGGAAGCATCAGTTTTAGAGTTTTCCAAAGCAGATATTCCAACAACAATCTTAAGACTCGGAATAATATTAAGTAAAAATGGTGGCGCATTAGAGAAAATGAAAACTCCAGTGATTTCTCCAATTGCAAATGGTAAGCAATTTCTACCCTGGATTCATATAGAAGATGTTACAGATATGTTTATATTTGCTCTCGAAAATAATTTAACAGGAATACATAATGCTGTAGCTCCACAAGAGCAAACCAGTTATAGTTTCTCTAAATTATTAGCTAAAAAATTAAAAAGACCATTCTTACCAATTGGAGTTCCAACATTTATGCTGAAACTTATTTTTGGTGAAATGTCAATAATTTTAACAACTGGAAGTAGAATTTCTTCTAAAAAAATCAGAGAAGCTGGTTTTCAGTTTTCACACAAAGAATTAAAAAAATCGCTAGATAGTCTAGTTTAGCAACAACTTTATATCAAACTATAAAATGAAAAATAAAGCACTTTTAAGTATTGCATTTCTTTTATTTACTATTTCAATTTTCGCACAGGAAAACAACTTTACAAAACAAGATACTTTAAGAGGTTCTATCACACCAGAACGTATTTGGTGGGATTTAAAATACTATCATTTAGATATTCAAGTTTTCCCAGAAGAAAAATTTATCAAAGGAAAAAACTTAGTAAAATACACTGTTTTAAAATCTGATAGCGTTTTACAAATCGATTTACAAGCGCCTTTAAAAATAACTTCAGTAATTCAAAATAACGATACCCTTGAAGTAATTTCTGAAGGAAATGCACATTTTATTCAACTAAAAGCTGAACAGGTTTTAGATTCTGTAAATTCTTTGACAGTTTATTATGAAGGAATACCACAAGAAGCTAAAAGAGCACCTTGGGATGGAGGTTTTTCTTGGAAAAAAGACGATAACGACAATCATTTTATAGCAACATCTTGCCAAGGTTTAGGCGCAAGTGTTTGGTGGCCAAACAAAGATCACATGTATGATGAAGTTGAAAGCATGGATATTTCTGTACGTGTTCCATCAAATTTAATGAACATTTCTAATGGAAAATTAAAAGAGATCGTAAAACATAACGATAGCACAACAACATATCATTGGGCAGTAAAAAATCCAATCAATAATTATGGTGTAAATGTAAATATTGGAGATTACACACATTTTTCAGAAAAGTATAATGGAGAAGCAGGTGTTTTAGACATGGATTATTATGTGCTAAAAGACAATTTAGAAAAAGCAAAAAAGCAATTTAAAGATGCTCCAAAAATGATGAAAGCTTTTGAGCATTGGTTTGGAAAATATCCTTTTTATGAAGACGGATTTAAACTAGTAGAAGTTCCGTATTTAGGAATGGAACACCAAAGCTCTGTAACTTACGGAAACAAATATGCAAACGGATATTTAGGTAGAGATTTATCTGGAACTGGTTGGGGTTTAAAATTCGATTTTATTATTATTCACGAATCTGGACACGAATGGTTTGCCAATAATATTACATATAAAGACATGGCCGATATGTGGATTCATGAAAGTTTTACCAATTATTCTGAAAGTTTATTTTTAGATTATTATTACGGTAAAAAAGCTGCTTCTGAATATGTTATTGGATTGAGAAAAAGCATCGGAAATAAAAGTCCAATTATTGGAAAATACAACGTTAACAATTCTGGTTCTGGCGATATGTACAACAAAGGTGGAAATATGTTACACACCATTCGCCAATTGGTAAATGATGATGAAAAATGGCGACAAGTTTTACGTGGATTGAACAAAGAATTCTATCACAAAACAGTTACCACAAAAGAGATTGAAGAATATATGTCAGAAAAATCTGGTGTAGATTTATCTAAAATTTTTGATCAATATTTAAGAGATTATAGAATTCCTGAATTTGCATATGCAATTAGAGGAAACAAATTAGAATACAAATGGAACAATGCTGTTGAAGGGTTTAACATGCCAATAAAAGTGACTATTAACGGAAAAGAAAAAATATTAAAACCTTCTTTTTTCTGGAAATCGGAAACACTAAGTAAAGAAAATTCTAGTTTAAAAATTGATGTAAACTATTACATTACTTCTAAAAAATTATAACAATTCTTTGTAGAGAATTTGATCTAAAGATACATCGTGTTTTTCTTTTGGAACAGCGTTTACTTTTTGAAACGGGTAAAAAACCCCGACTTTAAAAGCATTTGGATGCTGTTCTAAAAACGTATCGTAATATCCGCCGCCATAACCCAATCTGTAATTTTCTTTATCAAACGCCAAACCTGGTACAATAATTAAATCGTAATTTCCAGAATAAATTTTAGAGTTTGCTGGATGCAATGTTCCAAAAACTCCTTTTTCTAATTCGTTTAAAGAATGTAATTCTAAGTTTTCTAATTGACGTTTTGGTAATGTTTTTGGTGTGATGATTTTAATATTCTGAGCTAGCATTTTTTCTAAAAAAGGACGAATATCTATTTCTGTTCCCATTGGTAAATACGCATGAACTATTTTTACATTTTTCTCTTTTACCAATTGCTCTAGCCGGGAGCAAACCCATAAATCATATGCTGTTTTAGTTACAGCCTTATTTTTTGCGCGTTTTTTATACATTTCTCTTCGCAATGTATCTTTTTGTTCAAAAATAGGTTTCATGAGTTGGTAAATTTTAATTCAAATATAAATGAAAATCTAGAGTTTAGTTTAGCTTGTTTCTAAACTCATTTTTAGCTATTTTTCGCTAACTTAAGAATATGATTCATTAAAACGGAATCATATTCTTAAGTTAGCGAAAAATAAAAAACCTTCATCATTTCTGGTGAAGGTTTTTAATTCAATTAACTATTACATATTTTATTTTCCACATTGCTCTTTTAATGCTTGTTGTGCTCTATCCAATCCGCCATAAGGAAGAAACTTATTATTTGGCTTTTCTTTTTTAAACAATTCTATAGATCGTTTTATTTCTTTACAAAAAGGTGCTGTAGGTTGTCCAAAAAATGCTGCTCCTCCAATATCCCATTGAGCTTTCCCTAAAACAACTCTTGGGTTATTGGGTGCAATTTTTAAAGCTGCAGCATACAATTGCGCATTTTCTCCTGCGTATTTCATTCCATATTTTTGTCCGTCATAAGCAACATAAACCGTATTTAACATTGCTTGTGTAATTATAATTTCTGGATTGCTTTTAGAAATTGCATTTGCAGTATCTAATAAATCTTGTGCTCTATTTAAATGAGCTGTTAATTTCGTTTCATCTTTTATTGAAAAACCTTCAATAATTAAAACAGTAGCTGCATAATAAGTTGGTAGCCAATTGTCTTTTTCTGCTTTTGAGATTCTTTCAAAAAGCTGAACTGCTTCTGTATTTTTTTGTTGCCCCCTAAGCTGTAATGCTTTAGACATTCCTTTTTCATAAGGTGTTTGAGCAGTCAAGTGTACTGCAAAAATCAGTGCTACTACTAGTGTTACTTTTTTCATCATTTGATATTTGTTAAATTATTGTTTTTTTTTACTTTATACGTATGGATAAAACAACATCTGCAGCAACCATAAACTTCGCATCTTTAAATTTTGGCGGCCCCATAAATGCTTTTGCATCGTTAGACATCCCTATCGGTTCTTTCGGAATTCCTAAAAAATTGGTGTCCATTTTTTTATTGTCATTCTTGTCATGAAAAACAGAAATAGCATACACTCCTTTTTCTAAACCCGTAAAGATTGCAGTTGCTTTTTGATCGACAATTTTTACAATAGATGTTTTAAAGGTGGTCTTTAAAAAATCTTTTTTAGCATTGTAAAGCGCAACGTACACATCGCCTTTGTCAGATTTCATTCCTGTCATATTTACAGTGATGGTAAAATTTGTATTTTCTTGTCCATGACTCGAAAAAAAACTCGCGATAACTAGTACTACCGTTCCAATTACTTTTTGCATTGTTGTTGTTTTTAATTATACATCAAATATCAATTGATATTTAAAGATATACATTTAAACGTTACTGAATTGTTGAATTTCTATACTCAACTGTTACTTCGAGTAATTTTGAGTTTTCAAAATTGTATCGAGAAGTTATTTGTATTTGTTCTAGATATATTTTTCTCTCCCGAGCACTCGGGATCGAAAAACACTCGAACTCACAATTATAAAGTATCCAACTGATTGTTGTTTTTATTAGCGCTTAATGTCCAAAAGAAACCGACAAAAAAGAAGCTATCTGCAGATGGCGTTATGGCTCTGCTATCAAAGTGTCCATTTAAATCTGGTTGATTTTTATATTGATATCCGTTGATGTTTTTTGTTCCCAACACATTACTTATAGAGAAAAATAATATTTTCTGTTGACTGATTAAATACGCCCAATTGGCATTCAACCCGTTATAGTTTTTTGTTTTCTGATTTAAAAATCCACTTAAATTTGTATTGGTATAATTTCTTCCTGAAGCAAAATTATAGCTCAGACCGAATTGACTTTTCCAATCGGTTACAAAATGTTTCACAACTACAGATAAATTGTGTTTTGCTGCAAAATGTGGCGTTGCGGTTGTTGAGTAATTCTGATAATCACGTCCTGTATCTAAGTACGAATACGACACCCAATAATCTGTATTTTTAAAGGATCTGTTATCTCTCCAAAACACATCCACTCCTTTGGCGTATCCATTCCCATCATTTGAAAAATTAGACGTTGGCAAAGAAAACGCTGTATCGTATTTTACCAAATCATTGTATTTTTTATAATATCCTTCTACTCTAAAGATTTGCTTGTCTTTTACATATTGAAAATTAGCAATTAGATGTGTTGTATTCTCTGCTTTAAAATTGGTATTGAATTTTAAATACGCATCATTTGGATTTTGATAAAAATGTCCATATGCCAAAGACATTTGCGAATTAGCACCTGTTTTGTATGCCAACGATAATCTTGGAGATAATGTGAATTCTTGTAGCAATTCTGAATATTCTGCACGTACTCCAATTTTTGAAGCGACTCTTTTTGAAAAGAAAATATCAGCTTCTAGAAATGATGCAAAAATATTGTTATTGAATCCGTAGTTAGAACTTCCATTTATGACTCCTTGATACTCTTCTTTAAAATGGGTCGTAAAATATTCTGAACCCATATTCAGTTTAAAACGATTGCTAAAGTGCTTTTTAAATTTCACTTTATAGTGTACTGAGTTGTTGGTGTCTTCAATCTCATCATCAATAATTTTAATATCTGATTTGTCATTGCTAAAAGAGATTCCGCTTAAAACACTCCAATCATTTTTCAAAAAAGCTTGATAAGAAGCATTGATATATAAATTTCTGTTTTTCATTCCAAAACGAACACCTTCTGCGACATTGATATCTTCTTGCGTTAAGTCAAAATTTAGATAGCTCATTGCTCCATACAATTTTAGCAATCCATCGTTTTTTAATTTATGTCTGTACACTGATTCTCCTCCAAAAGCTTCAAAGGGTTTATGCCAAACATCTTTATCTGGAAATGCTGCTTGATATGGCGCTAAATTGATGTAAGAAGCATTCATACTCAACGAACTTTCTTTCCATTTTTGAGTATTTCCAAATCCTAAACCAACGGTCATAAAAGACAGGTCTGTTCTTTCCTCTTGTGGTTCATCTATACTTTTTAAAGACAAAACACTTGACAATGCTTGTCCGTATTCTGCTGAATATCCTCCTGTAGAAAATGAAATTCCCTTGAATAAAAACGGAGACAACCTTCCTCTAGTAGGAATGTTCTTTGCAGATGGCATATATGGTGTAAATACACGTAAACCATCGACAAAAATCTGTGTTTCTCCGGCATCACCTCCACGAACAAATAAGCGACCGTCTTCAGAAACTGTAGATGTTCCAGGTAGGTTTGTAATGCGCCAACAAAATCACCCAAAGCTCCAGCAGTCGTTACTACATCTAATGGTTTTAAAGCAGTTACTTTGGCATTATCACCCGCTTCTAATGTACCAGCATTTATGACTACGGCATCTAGCGTATTTACATCTTCTCTCAGTTTTATTTGTAAATTCTTAAAGGTTGTAATATCTCCTGTTTTTGAAAAGGTTTCGTACGAAATAAATGACACGATTAAGGTTTGAATTCCTTTTTCTATCGTTGAAAAATTGAATTCACCTTTTTCATTAGTAGTGCCTCCATCATAGGTAGCATTTAAATAGACGTTTACCCCAATAATTGGTACTCCTTTTTTATCGGTTACTTTTCCTGATATTGTGGTTTGTGCCGTTAAAGAAATCTGACAAATTGCGATGATAATAAATAGTATTGGTTTCATTTTTGTTTGAATTATCTTGATTTTTGATGGTACAAAGATGATTCAGAACACAGACGCTAGCTAAAAAGAATTACCGAATTGTAAAAAAGGAATGATGAATTGTTAGTTTGGGTGATTTGTCAAATTTAGCATAGTCGAGGTGAGAAATCCATGAAGATTTTAGTTATACTTAGCCTTAATTTCTTGCAGTAATTTATTTGAATTGAGATACTCAGATATGATAGCAAACCTCAACGCCTCAATATCCATTTCAAAATAACGAGCCCAGGTATCTTCCGTTAATAATTTTCTGATTTGAGCAACTCTTTTTTGAGCGGTTTCAGCAAAAAACAAAAACTCTTTTTCGCTTTCTTTTTGATGATGAAAACCGACTTCTTTAGTTTCGAAATTCACTGAAATGTAAAATTGTTTTTCCGTTTCTTTTAAGGAATAAAAATCGCTCCATTTTGCAAAACCTACATGGTACTCTTGACTCTTCAATTTTTTATCAGAAAGCAATCTCCATCTACAATTAGCCACTCTTCCCCAATGATTTGAATATCTATAGACACCTTCATCAGTGTAAAAATAGCTACTGCCTGATTTGCTTTTAAATTGGATTTGATTTTCGTTAAAAAACCGGTGATCAACTTTTTTAAAATCGCAAAAAGTATGTTTGAAACAATTATTTGAAGTATATCTATTCAACAGAGTAGTTATTTAATCACTAATTTCCGAGAAGGTTCTCTATAAAAACCTTCTACAGTAATGGTGTCTTTATCAAAATGGACTTTTGCAAATGCCGAAGTACTGTCTGTATCTACCATCCCTTTAAAAGTTAAATAATGTACATTATCAACTAATTGATACGCTCCTGCATGGTTATGACCATTAAAAAACACTTTTACATTTTTATACGGTTGTATCAACGCTAAAAATTGCTCTCTATTCCAGATATTATGTTGATCGATTGGAAAAATAGGAAAGTGACAGTAAAAACCAACTTTTTGATTGTTCTTTTCTGCTGTATCTAACTCTTCTTTAACCCAAGCTAATTGAGTGGTACTTAAAGCGCCATTCCATTTTTCTAAATAAGGCAACTCTTTATCTTTTAATAAATTAAAAAGAGAGTCTGTTTGGTGCTTTTTAGCGTCGGTTAATGCGCCATAAAAACTAAGATCATTCCCATCTAAAACAATAAAACGCCAATCTTTTTCTACAAAACTATAATATCGAGTCTTCAGGTCTAGCTGCTTAATTACTGCTGCTTTTAACGATTCTTTTACTTCAAAATCGTGATTTCCTAACACATGATACGATGGAGATTTTAATTTTTTCCAAGTCGGCAAAACGCTGTCTAGACTTTCAAAGTTTTTATCAATAAAATCACCTAAATGAATGGTATAACTTAAGGTGTCTCTATTTAAAATAGCAACTGCTTCTTTTAATCTTTGTGGCGCTTTTTTATAATAGCGATCCCATTTAATTTCGCAATCACAATATTGGCAATCTGAAACAACACCAATTTTAAAAGAAGTTTTTGTTGTTTCTGCACAAGAAATAACACCAAAAAAAATTATTAAAAAGAATATTATTTTTTTCATTTTATAATCCAATTTACAAACACAAATATACAGCATTCTAAAAACAAAAAAACGCAATCAAATGAATGATTGCGTTTTAATTTATCTAAGAAATTTTCGTTCCTTTTTAGAAGATCCCAAATCAAATTTGGGATAAGCGATATGTAAGAATTTGCTTTACAAACGCTACATTCTGCTTATTTTACCTCTTCGAAGTCTACCTTTCGACTCCGCTCAAGACAGGCTACTTGACCTCTTCGAAATCTACGTCTTCAACATTATCTCCTTGTGCATCTTCAGCTTCTGGCTGAGCTTCAGCTCCTGCTCCAGCTTCTTGCTCTGCTTTATACATTTCTTCAGAAGCAGCTTTCCAAGCTTCATTAATCTTTTCCATTGCAGCATCAATTTGTGCAATATCTTTAGATTCGTGTGCAGCTTTTAATTCAACTAATGCAGCTTCGATTGGTGCTTTTTTATCATCAGATAACTTCTCACCAAACTCTTTCAATTGCTTTTCAGTTTGAAAAATCATTCCGTCAGCTCCATTGATTTTTTCTGCAGTTTCTTTTGCTTCTTTATCAGCATCCGCATTTGCTTCTGCTTCTTGTTTCATTTTTTCGATTTCTTCTTCTGATAAACCAGATGAAGCTTCGATTCTAATCTCATGAGATTTATTTGTTCCTTTATCTAAAGCAGAAACTTTAATGATTCCGTTTGCATCAATATCAAAAGTTACTTCAACCTGAGGAACTCCTCTTTGTGCTGGTGGTAATCCATCTAAATGAAAACGTCCAATTGTATTATTATCTGCTGCCATTGCTCTTTCACCTTGTAAAACGTGAATTTCCACTGATGGCTGATTGTCTACTGCTGTAGAAAACACTTGCGATTTCTTTGTTGGAATGGTTGTATTTGCATCGATTAACTTTGTAAATACATTCCCCATTGTTTCAATACCTAATGACAAAGGTGTAACGTCTAATAACAGTACATCTTTTACATCTCCAGATAAAACCCCACCTTGAATTGCAGCTCCTAAAGCAACAACTTCATCAGGATTTACTCCTTTACTCGGTGATTTTCCGAAGAATTTCTCAACAGCTTCTTGTACAGCAGGAATTCTTGTAGAACCTCCAACTAAGATTACCTCATCAATATCAGAAGTTGATAACCCAGCATTTTTTAACGCTGTAGAACAAGGTGCAATCGTTCTCTTAACTAAATCGTCAATTAATTGCTCAAACTTTGCTTTTGTTAATGATCTAACTAAGTGCTTTGGTCCACTTGCAGTAGCCGTAACATATGGTAAGTTAATTTCTGTTGCAGCAGAAGAAGATAATTCAATCTTCGCTTTTTCTGCAGCTTCTTTTAAACGTTGTAATGCCATTGGATCTTTACGTAAATCCATGTTCTCTTCAGCGATAAACTCTTCAGCTAACCAGTTGATAATTTTTTGATCAACATCATCTCCACCTAAGTGTGTATCTCCATCAGTTGCTAATACTTCAAAAACTCCATCTCCTAATTCTAAGATAGAAACATCATGTGTTCCACCACCGAAATCAAAAACAACGATTTTTTGATCAACTCCTTTTTTGTCCATTCCGTAAGCTAATGCAGCTGCGGTTGGTTCGTTGATAATTCTACGAACTTGTAATCCTGCAATTTCACCAGCTTCTTTTGTAGCTTGTCTTTGCGCATCATTAAAATATGCTGGAACTGTAATTACTGCTTCTGTAACATCTTGTCCTAAATAATCTTCAGCAGTTTTTTTCATTTTTTGCAATACCATTGCAGAAATTTCTTGTGGCGTATATAAACGTCCATCAATATCTACTCTTGGTGTATCATTATCTCCTTTTACAACTTTATAAGGAACTCTTTCTGCTTCGTTTTTTGATTCAGAAAATTTGTTTCCCATAAAACGTTTGATAGAATAAACCGTTTTTGTTGGATTTGTTACAGCTTGTCTTTTTGCTGGATCACCAACTTTACGTTCTCCTCCTTCAACAAATCCAATAATAGATGGAGTTGTTCTTTTTCCTTCTGCATTAGGAATTACAACTGGCTCATTTCCTTCCATTACGGAAACACATGAATTTGTTGTTCCTAAGTCAATTCCTATAATCTTACTCATAATTGTTATTTATATAATTAATATTGTTATTTCAATTTTACAATTCACTAATAGTCAATTTGTATGCCATTGCTTTTTAAATAAAAAAATGTCAGCTTCTACGAAATTCAATTCAGAAAATGTGACAGGTTGACAGAAATTTGTGTTTTTTATATGACGTAAAATTCATTGAAATAACCTTTTTCAAGTCGGCAAATTTTATACATTAGCCAAAAATTTATGTATGTCGCAATTTATTAGCGTTTTTGATATGTTAAAGATCGGTGTTGGACCTTCAAGTTCTCATACACTAGGTCCTTGGCGTGCTGCTCAGCTTTGGATCAAAAAACTGAACTTAGAAATTATTACTGATGCAATTACACATATTCATGTTGATTTATATGGATCTCTTTCTTTAACAGGAAAAGGACATGCAACAGATTTAGCTGTTTTATTAGGATTAAGTGGAACAGATCCAGAATTTGTTCCGATTGATTCTATAAATTCTATTATTTCAAATATAAAAGAGACTGGAGTTTTAAAATTAAACGGTCTAGATGAAGTTCCATATTCAGAAAAAACCATCACTTTTAATAGAGATTTTTTACCTTTTCATTCAAACGGAATTACATTTATTGCGTATCACGATTCTAAAATACTTTCAAAAGAAACCTATTATTCTATTGGCGGTGGATTTATCGTGCAAGAAGAAGACAATTTAGAAGATGATATTGAAATTACGAAACATAATTTCCCATATCCAATTAACAGAGCAAAACAACTAGAGGAGTATTGCGAACGAGACAATAAATTAATTTCTGACATTGTTTTTGAAAACGAATTGGAATTAAAATCTGCAGATGAAATTGATTTTGAATTGCGTAGAATTTGGGACACCATGTTAGAATGCATGTATATTGGTTGTCATACAGACGGAGTTTTACCTGGAGGATTAAACGTAAAAAGACGCGCACTAACAATGCACAATAAATTAATAAAAGATGGCGAATATTCAAATCCGAAGGAATGGGTTTCTGCAATAAGAAGTAGCGAGGTTAAGTTTAGAGAAATTTTAAAATGGGTAAGTTGTTTTGCTTTATCTGTAAACGAAGTAAATGCATCTTTAGGACGCGTTGTAACTGCGCCAACTAACGGAAGCGCAGGCGTAATCCCTGCTGTTTTAATGTATTATTTAGTGATTGAAAATCACGAAGCTGATTTTAACGACATCAAAAAATTCTTATTAACTGCTGGAGAAATTGGCAGTATTTTCAAGAAAAATGCAACTATATCTGCTGCAATGGGTGGATGTCAAGCAGAAATCGGAGTTTCTTCTGCGATGGCTGCTGCTGCTTTAACAGAATTATTAGGCGGAACTCCAGCTCAATGTTTAATAGCTGCAGAAATTGCTATGGAACACCATTTAGGGTTAACTTGTGATCCAATTGGTGGTTTGGTACAAATTCCTTGTATTGAACGCAATGCTATGGGAGCAATTAAAGCAATTAATGCTGCTGAATTGGCCTTGGATTGTGATCCAAAAGATGTAAAAGTCCCTCTTGATAAAGTAATTGATACCATGTGGGAAACTGCAAAAGATATGAACAAAAACTACAAAGAAACTTCAGAAGGTGGTTTAGCTGTGACGGTTGGGTTGGCGGATTGCTAGGTAGAAAAAAATCTAAGGAAACCTCTAAAAGTGAATTCCTTGAACGTTTTGATTTGTAGATTAAAGCGTCTAAAACACTCAAAACTTGTTTTTTGTAAATTTTAATTTCAATAAGTTATTAACATATAATTCTTAATTTATAGTATTTACAATCTAACGTTCAGATACTAAATATGTTAATAAATTGAGATTGTGTTATTATTTTAAGCCCTAAATTATTTACATGATAATTAAATTGTTAAAAAGTTAATTTATTGTTAATTGATTTTTATGTGTATTATTGATTTACTAATTAAAACATATTTATAATGGAAAAATTTTTAAACAAGTTACTTGATCTACCTCAATTGATCAATTCTAAGTTACCAGGAAACACTTTTAATACATTTGTTCAAGATTCAGAAGGAAACATCCCAAAGTGGGTAGGTAAATTTTACAGCGTTTCTGCACTTGTCGTTTTGTTATCATCTTTAGTAGTTACTCTTTCGCCTATATGGTCAGGTGGAATGGGAGAAAAATTAGATATTTTAGCAAATATCCTTTCTATGCTTATTTGGGTGTATGCTGCATTTCCTATTTCTCAGGTAATAAGAGCAGCTGGAGATAGTTTAGCATCATCTAAAAGTAGCACAATAGATTTTATTTTTAAAGACTTAGCAATTGCCAATATTAAAGTTTTTGGTCATGTTGCCGCTTTGGTTGCATTGTTCGGTGCTTTTGCTATGACATTATCATGGATCACATCAATGAGTATTTCTGGAGACTTTGCTACAGCATGGATTTCAAATATTGATTATTTTTATAGTTTACCAATGGCGGCTACGGCTAAATTGACAAATCTTTTAACCCTTGATTTTATAGGAAATATTTTAGCGAATGATTGGACAAATTGGGACCCTACAATGTCTGCAGGAAGTGCATGGACCTGGAATGGCTTAATGCCTGTTGCTTGGGAGTATGTTGGTGTAGTTGTAATTTTAGCTAAGCTTTATGTATCTTTAGCAATCTATAAATTTTTCTATAGTATTATTTCTAGTTTGGTAAATTGGGTAAAAAGCCCATACTTACCATTTAAAGCTAAGTAATTACTTTATACAAATACAGTTATTCTTACAATAGCTACATTTAAAATTATAAAATTCCCAAGAATAAATCTAAATCATTTCTTGGGAATTTTTTTGGGCCAATACATAATCAATATTTAATAATTCCTTGGAGTTATTTAGTTCCGTATTTTTTATCTAAATACACGGAAACAATAGCACCCAATATATATGCGGCTATATCTATCCAATTAAAAGTAGTTCCTAAAATTATTGTAGCAATTTTATGTTGTTCAATCCCCAGTATTTTTATCAATTCAACATACTGAGATATTTCTATCGCAAATGCAAATAGCAAAACTCCGAATCCGAGGTTTCTGGCATTCCCTTTGTAAAAAATTCTAACAAATGAAAATAATAGCATTACGACCAAAACGTCTCCAACAAATGGGCGTATAAATTGATCATGAACATAAGTTGCAATTACCAATTCAATGACAAACAACAAAACTGTTATATACATATATTTCTTATTGATTGCCATATTAATTCTGTAACTTTTTACGCATTGCTATAAAATCAAAATTATAAATACCTATTTGAAATTCATGCTTCCCTACTTCTACAAAATCATTTGGTAAATAGAAATTGACAGCCCTCTCATTTTCCACAAAAACTGACAACCAAATTTGCTCACTTCCATGTTTTGCTGCTCTTTGCAATAACACATCTTGTAATTGATGTCCAATTTTCATTGACAAAAACTCTTTAAGTACATATATTTTTTGCAATTGAGAAACTTTCTTCGCGTCTACAAAATCTGAAGGCGAATGCAATTTCAGCTTGGCATAGCCTACAGGTTTTTCATTTACAAAAGCCAACCAAAAAACATTGTTATCTTTTTGCAATCCATCTTTGATTTTCTCAACCGAAAAAAACATGTCAAAATAATCGAGTAAGATTTGTCTGTCTTCAAATAAATGACCAAAATTTTCATCAAACGTAGTAATCATTAGAGAAGAAATGATTTCAGCATCTGATATATTGGCTATTCTTATTTGCATTAACGTGTAAACACCAGTTCAGTTTCTGTTGAAAATTCTTGCGAAAACCCATAACCATCAATATTGAATCCTTTAATTCCTTCAATTGAATTGACGTTATTATCTATGAGATAACGAACCATTAATCCACGTGCTTTTTTAGCAAAAGTCATAATGGTTTTATACTTTCCGTTTTTAAAATCTTTAAAAACCGGAGTGATCATTGGCACTTTTAATACTTTTTGATTTACTGCTTTAAAATATTCTGAACTTGCTAAATTGACAAACAATTCATCATCTCCCAATTCATCATTCAATGTATTGGCAATTGAATCTCCCCAGAACTTATATAAATTTTCAGTTCTACCAACTTTTAGCTTTTTTCCCATTTCTAAACGATACGGCTGCATTAAATCCAACGGCTTCAGTAAACCATACAATCCTGAGAGAATACGCAAACGTTCTTGCAAAACAGGAATTTTATCTGAAGCTAAAGAATTAACATCAATACCTCTAAAAACCTCACCAGTAAAAGCGAAAATAGCTTGTTTGGCATTGTTGGTTGTAAATGGCAAACTCCACTCTTGATTACGTTGATAATTTAGTTCTGCTAAATCTGCAGATATGCCCATAAACTCAGATAATTTTTTTCGAGACAAGGTTTTTAACTTGGTATTTAGTTTTACCGAATCGTCTAAAAATTGTGGCTGCGAATGTAAACTCGTTGGTACCTTGCTTTCAAAATCTAAAGATTTTGCTGGTGAAATGATAATTTTCATAAAAACTGTTTTCTTTATCAAGTAAAAATACAATACAGAAATAGAAATTTCAAGTTTTTAGAAATATAAAATTAATATAGATATAAAGAGAATTGATGCGTATTATTTATCTTGTTTAAAACTCAGTTGTACCGTTTGATAATCTAGAAGCATGCAACATGGAATCAAAAAAGAAGCCTTTTCCCAATTGATATGGAAAAGGCTATTAATGTAATTTTTCGATAAAGTTATACTGAAATATTTGCTTGTACTTCTTGAATGTCTTTTTGCTTAGTAACAAACATTGCAACTCTACTTTGCCCAATACCACCACCAATAGAATAAGGCAATCTACCTTCTAATAAATCTTTATGAAATGGTAAAGAAAGACGATCTTCTTTTCCTTGTTCTTTTAGTTGCTTAACCAATACTTCTTCACAAACTCTAACACCCATTGAGCTAATCTCTAAACTTAATTCTCTAACAGTATCCCAAACCAGTATATCAGCATTTAGTCCCGGACGTCCACTTTCATCTTTTGTTGTCCAATCATCATAATCTGGAGCTCTTAAATCATGACGTTCTCCGTTACTTAACTTGCCCCCAACACCAATTAATAAAACAGCTCCAAATTCTTTAGCAATCGCGTGCTCTCTTCCTTTAGGAGTTAATTCTGGAAATTTTTGTAACAAGTCTTCTGTATGGATAATTTTTAAATGAACAGGTAGTGTCGTTGAACTCCCATCTTTGTTTGAATAAAATTGTTCAGCTGCTCTTAACGATTGAAATACTGAAATTCCATGATCGATTAAATTTTCTAATGTTCTTTCTTCTTTTAAAATGGGCTTCTCCCAATCCCATTGATCTACTAAATGAGAGTGAATTGGGGACAAAACTTCATCTGTCCGAATGGCTCTCATATCAGTAACAATACCCTGACCAATTGGAACTTTTATGTCTCTTAAACACCAACGTTTCCACTTAGCTAAAGAATGTACAACTTGGTGTTCTTCATTATCTAATTGAAACGATACCGCTTTTTCTACTCCATTTAAATCATCATTAAATCCGGACTTTTTTCCTACAAAAAGTGGTGATGCAACCTTAGTTAATGATAATCTTGTTTTAAGCTCTTTTTCGAAAAAAGCCTTTACTTCTTCAATTTGTCCAACTAGTTTAAATTTAGTTGTTGTTTCAATTAATGTTTCCATTTTATATATTTTTAATTCGCAACAAACTTATTAACAAAAAAAATAAAAATCTCTATTTTCATATAAAAACATTACAGTATATGTATATTTGCTTCATAAACATTACTAATTTAGAGTAATTAAATAATTTTAATTACTAAACATACACAAATAGACTCTATGAGCTTTAATTTAGATAGTACAGACAAGAAAATACTTAAACACCTAATAAAAAATTCTAGAATTAAAGTTGTTGATATTGCTAGTTTTATTGGTGTTACAAGTGCCGCTATCCATCAAAGAATTGCAAAAATAAAACGTGGAGGAGTAATTAAATCTTTCACTTTAAGACTGGACGAAAAGAAGTTAGGTTATAAAACATGTGCTTTTGTTGGATTGTTTTTAGATAAAAACAGTCAATACAGAGATATAGTTGCAAAACTTAAACTAATCCCTGAAGTAGTAGAAACTCATTACACTACTGGTCAATATGGATTATTTATAAAGCTTTACGCTAAAGATAACGACCACTTAATGAAAGTATTAAACGGTAAAATTCAAGAAATTAAGGGAATATCGAGATCGGAAACTTTTATATCTTTAGAGGAGTCTATTAGCAAGAACATTCCTCTAATTTAGGTCGGTTAAATTATTCTAAACGAATGAATCATAACTAGAATAAATAAGGTACAGTTAAAAACGACACCACAACAAGATGTATAATGCATACCTTTTGGTTTATAACGCACCTTAGATGAAGCATTAACGAAACCTCTAAACTTCGTGATTAGAATTCTCAGAATAATTTCTCCACTTATCTAAACAATCAGCTATATCTTGAGGAACTTCAGAGTTAAAACGCATAAACTCTCCCGTTGTTGGATGTGTAAATCCAAGTGTTTTTGCATGTAAGGCTTGTCTTGGTAATGTTTTAAAACAATTCTGCACAAATTGCTTGTACTTGGTAAAAGTGGTTCCTTTTAGAATATCGTTTCCGCCATAACGTTCATCATTAAATAATGTATGCCCAATATGTTTAAAGTGCGCTCTAATTTGGTGTGTTCTCCCCGTTTCTAACTTACATTGAACCAACGTTACATAAGTTAAACGTTCTAATACCTTGTAATGGGTTACAGCATGTTTCCCGAAATCTCCTTCAGGGAAAACGTCCATTTGCAAACGATTCTTAAAACTACGCCCAATGTTTCCTTCTATTTTACCTTCATCTTCTTCAACATTTCCCCAAACCAATGCATAATACAAACGTTCAGTAGTTCGATCAAAAAATTGTTTAGATAAATGCGCCATTGCAAATTCGGTTTTAGCAACCACTAACAATCCACTTGTGTCTTTGTCAATTCTATGCACCAAACCCGGTCGTTCATTAGAGTTGGTTGGTAAATTTTCGATGTGATGAATTAATCCGTTCACCAAGGTTCCAGAATAATTTCCGTGTCCTGGATGCACAACCATCCCTGGTGATTTATTTACAACAATAACTGTGTCGTCTTCATAAATAATATCCAACGGAATATCTTCTGCTACTAATAAGTTTTCTGCTGGTGGATGCGCCAAGACAACTCTTACAACATCATTGGGTTTTACTTTGTAGTTAGATTTCACTGCAACATTATTCACTAGAACATTTCCAGCTTTAGCTGCTTGCTGCACTTTATTTCTGGTTGCGTTTTCTACAAAATTCATTAAGTATTTATCAACACGCAAAGGCTCTTGTCCTTCGCTTGCAGTAAACCTAAAATGCTCGTATAATTCGTCGTTTTCTAAATCAGTAGTTTCTTCTTGCATCTTCAAATTATCTTTTACCATCTCCTAAAACTAAATGAATTACTGAGTTTTTCGGAAGTTTTGTTCCTGGTTTTAAACTTTTCTTATTATGTCTCATTCCTCTGACCACGTCTTTCCCGATATCTTTTACGTAAGAAAAATCTCCAATTCTAAAACCGATTGAACTCAAATGTGTCACTGCTTGCCTTTTTGTTTTTCCGTTTAAATCTGGAATAACAACATCGTTATATTTTGATGGATTTACAGTCAAATAAATTTTTCTGTTTTCCTTTACAAAATCACCCGCTTCAGGTTCTTGTTCAATCACAGATTTATTTGGATATGCTGGATTATATCTTGCAGAATCTATCACAACAAAAGCTAAATTTAATTCTTTTAATTTCACATCAACATCAGATAACTCCATTTTATGCAAATCTGGAACTTCAATTTTTTGATCGTGATTGGTTGTAAAACCAAACCACCATTGCACACCAAATATGATGATAAAAAAAGCTGCAACAGCAATTGCTACTTGCTTAAAAAAAGATATACTTTTAATAAATTTAAAAACGCTCATGATCATTTTTTTAATATCCACAAAGATATAAAACCAAACGTTAGTCTTTCTATTTATATTTTGATAAATTTGTTAATACGATTTTAATTTTCACAATGAAAAAAAACATTGCAATAATTATGGGAGGTTTTTCCTCTGAAGTAAACATCTCATTAAAAAGTGGTGGTGTTGTTTATAGTAATTTGGATACACAAAAATACAATCCGTTTCAAGTTCATATTTTAAAAGATAAATGGGTTGTTGTTGGTGAAAATGATGAATATCCAATCGATAAAAATGATTTTTCCACCACTATAAACGGAATAAAAATCACATTCGATTGTGTTTTTAATGCCATTCATGGAACTCCTGGAGAAGACGGTAAAATTCTTGCTTATCTTGATTTAATCGGAATGAAACATACGTCTGCCCCATTTTATCAAATGGCATTAACTTTTAATAAACGAGATTGTTTAAGCGTAGTAAAACACTATGGAATTCCTACTGCAAAATCAGTCTATTTAAATAAAGGGGATGCAATAAACACAGATAAAATTATAAAAGAAGTAGGTTTACCATGTTTTATAAAACCAAATAATGCAGGCTCTAGCTTCGGGATTTCGAAAGTATATTCTGCTGAAGAAATTTTGGTCGGAATTGAAAAAGCTTACAAAGAAGATTCAGAAATTTTAATAGAAAGTTTTTTAGACGGAACGGAAGTTTCTGTTGGTGTAATTCAGTATAAAGGAGAAATTAAAGTATTGCCTTTAACTGAAATCACAACAGAAAACGACTTCTTTGATTACGAAGCCAAGTACGAAGGAAAATCGCAAGAAATAACTCCAGCAAGAATCCCTGAAGATATTGCTGAGAAAGTAAGAGTTGTTGCCAAAAAAGTATATCAAATTTTAAATATGAGTGGTTTTTCTCGATCAGAATATATTTTAGTTAATAACGAACCTCATTTTTTAGAAATGAATTCAGTTCCTGGTTTAACAGGAGAAAGTCTTTTACCACAACAAGCTAACCAAGCCAATATTAATCTGTCAGATTTATTTGACAACGCAATAGAAAATGCTCTATAGAAACAAGACATCTTGAAGCAAGAAGCAGGACATTATGAAAAAACATAATTTTAAAAAATTACAAATCTGGAATGAAAGCATGCTTTTAATAAATTATGTTTATAAAATAACTTCAAACCTTCCAGACTTTGAAAAATTTGGCCTTAGATCTCAGTTAAATAGATGTGCAGTTTCAATTGCTTCCAATATTGCAGAAGGAACAAGCAAAAGCTCTACAAAACATTTTATAAATTTCCTTGAGCACAGCTTAGGTTCTGCTTTTGAATTAGAAACACAAATTACAGTTTGTTTTAATTTATCATATATATCAAAAGAAAAATTCTTAGATTTAGAGTCAAAAATCAACATAATACAACGAAAAATATCAGCATTTATAATTTCACTAGACTAAAATCTTGTCTCTTGATTCTTAAAATCCTGTTTCAAATTTTTAAAATATGAAAAAAGCAGTTTTTCCAGGGTCATTCGATCCAATCACCTTAGGACATTTGGATATTATTTCTAGAAGTTTACCACTGTTTGATGAAATAATAATTGCCATCGGAATCAACGCAAAAAAGAATTATATGTTCACTGTTGATGAGCGCAAAAGATTTATTCAAAATGCTTTTTTTGCTGAAGAAAAAATCACTGTAGAAACTTATACAGGTTTAACGGTTGATTATTGTAAATCTATTGAAGCTGATTTTATTTTACGTGGTTTACGTAATCCTGCAGATTTTGATTTTGAAAAAGCAATTGCCCAGACAAATAGAAAATTATCTGGAATAGAAACTATTTTTCTGTTAACAAGCGCTGAAACTTCTTACATTAGTTCTTCTATTGTCAGAGATATAGTTAGAAATAATGGGGATGCTTCCAGCTTAGTTCCGAAAACAGTAGCAGAATATTTTAATAAAAAGTAAATGCTAACAAGCAGCTGTTTCTAAAACATGTTGATTTTCTTCAACAAAATTTTCTAAAACTTTAAAGAAGTTTAAAATATCTTCTTTGGTATTTGTTGCGTTTATAGTAACAAACCTAACAAAAGTATCTTCGTTAAAATCTCCAAAACCAACAACAGTTACTTGATGCTCGTACAATAAAGTACACAACACTTTTGGGTCAATATTTTTATAATTGAAACAAACTGAAATAGAATCTTCATAACTATACGTTGTATAATCTGGATGGTTTTCAATATAATTTCTTGCAACATCTGCCAAATCAAATTGATTATCTACAATCTTTTCTATACCATTTGTTCCGATTGATTTCCAAAGTGTCCAAAATTTTAACGCATCATTTCTTCTACCACATTGAAAAGAAGTTTTTCCTAAGTTAAAATCGTCTCCATCCGTTTGATATAAATAATCTGCATCATTACTAAAAGAATCGTGTAAATGTTTTTTATCTTTTACTAAAATCAAAGAACACGTCATTGGTGTTCCAATCATTTTATGCGCATTGTAACTAAAAGAATCAGACTTCTCCATTCCTTTTAATAAATGTCTTTTTGCATCACTAAAAATAACAGAACCACAATAAGCCCCATCAACATGTAACCAAATATTATATTTTTCTGTAATTGTTGCAACCTCATCTATCGGATCAAAAGCACCTAAAACAGTTGTTCCTGCAGTAACGTTTACAAAAGTTGGAACTAAATTATTCTCAATATCTATTTTGATTTGTTTTTCCAAGTCAGCCGGAATCATTTTTCCTGTTGAATCAGCTTTTATATAACGAACGTTATTTCTACCTAATCCAGCGAAACTTGCATTTTTTGCATTTGAATAATGAGACGCTTTAGATGTATACATTATCAAAGGTTTTGTCATTCCGTTTTCTCTACAACTAGGATCTTTTGCATCCCGCGCCATAATTAACGCCATATAATTACTCATAGACCCACCAGTTGGAAACGTTCCATTACTCTGTGATCCATAACCAATCAAATCACAAGATTGCCTAATTATCTCTTGTTCAATTCCAACTTGAGGACCTGCGACTTTATACGTATACATACTATTATTTAACAATACAGCTAACAAATCTCCTAAAACAGCTTTGCTTTGCCTTCCGCCAAATAATTGATTAAAAAATAAATTTGTTGCTGTTTTTGGTGTAGAAATAAGCACCTCTTTCAGTACTTTTTTAAAAGAATCATCTACCATCGCTGATTTATTTAGCGACAAATCGATCGTGTCATATAAAATATTTGAATCAATTCGTTTTGCAACTGGATGATTTTCTTCTTCGTTTAATAAAACTTCTACCAGTTCATTAAACAGGATTAAATCATTACTTAATTCAGACATATATTGTTGTTCTTTTTTGTTGTTGATTGTTGTACTTCTTGGACGTTGTCATAAGACATTTCCTTACTGAAAAATTCATTTTTTTCTGAATCGTATACATTACAGTTTTTAATTGGTTTTGCGTATAAATGCAAAGACATTGCCCTTTTGTTTGATGTGTTTTCTAAGTTATGAAAGCCCATGAAATCTATCATATACGCAACATCTCCAGGTTTAGTATTCGTTGTTTTAATAATTTTTAATTCTCCATTTTCTTCTTGAGAATAAATATTTTCTTTAAAAGTTCCTTTTGCAAAATACACCCAGCATTCTTCTCCTCCATGATCATGAATTGCAGTAATTTGATCTTTTTCCCAGCAAAGTAAAATCAATTCAAAGTTTTCATTTTCTACAACACAGTTTCGTGTATAACACGTTTCTGACCAAGTTGCGAATTTTTCAAATTCTGCTTTTGGTAATTGTATCGATTTTAAAATAGTTGTGTAATTCTTCCTCTCTACTTCATCTAAAACTTGAACAAGTTCAGAAAAAGAATTTAAGGTTTTTTGATCGTTTTTTGTGGATTCCAAGTGGATTTTGAGTGTTTTTGCATTAAATCAGAGAAAAAATCACTGTTTTTCGCAATATTGCTAAGGTACTATTTTGGAATCTTTTAAACGAATTATTCGCCAATAATCCTTTTTTTAATTTCCTGCAGACAACAAAAAAACGAACAAAAATTTTAAAATTCGTGCAAATTAAAATTTATACTCAGATAAAGATTTTGTAAAATCCTCAGGGTTCGCAGCTAAATGATAACGAGGGTCATCAATTGCTTCTTCGATAATTCCTGTAAAAATTGGACTCGACTTATACAATAACACTTTACAGTCCTCACTAAGATGTTTCAATGTGATTTTCTTTCCTTCCGTATGGTATTTTTCAACCAAAGCAAAAATAGCTTCAATTGCAGAGTGATCACTAATTCTAGATTCTACAAAATCAATTTCTACATTTTGTGGATCATTTTTTACATCAAATTTATCGTTAAAAGCAGAAATACTTCCAAAGAATAAAGGCCCCCAAATTTCGTAAATTTTTGTTCCGTCTTCTTTAATACGCTTTCTAGCTCTAATTCGTTTTGCATTTTCCCAAGAAAAAACCAACGCACTTACAATAACTCCAGCTAATACAGCAATGGCTAAATCAAAAATCACGGTTAATCCCGAAACCAACACCAATACAAAAACATCGGTTCTTGGTATTTTATTTAAAATTCTAAAACTAGACCAAGCAAAAGTTCCGACAACAACCATAAACATAACTCCAACCAAAGCAGCTATTGGAACCTGCTCTATATAAGATGATGCAAAGACAATGAAAATTAACAACATTACTGCTGCTGTAATTCCAGATAATCTTCCTCTTCCTCCTCCTTTTATATTGATGATTGATTGCCCAATCATTGCACAACCGCCCATTCCTCCAAACAATCCTGTGATGATATTTGCGCTTCCCTGCGCTACACATTCTTTGTTTGAGTTTCCTCTTGTTTCTGTTAAGTCGTCAATTAAATTCAAGGTCATTAATGATTCTATCAAACCAATTGCTGCTAAAATTAAAGCATATGGAAAAATGAATTTCAACGTTGCAAAATTCATTGGAATTTTAGAAAATGTCTCTAAATGAATTATTGGCAAACCTCCTTTTAAACCTTCTCCTCCTCCATCTCTAATAAATGACCCCACAGTTGCAACATCTAAATTTGAAAAAATTACAATTCCCGTAACTACTAAAATTCCAATTAAAGCTTCAGGTAATTTTTTGGTTGCTTTGATTTTTGGTAAACCCCACATGATAATCATAGTTAATAAAACCAGACCAATCATATACCATAAACTATTTCCTTCTAGCCAAACTTTTTCACCTTCAACTGTCGATTTAAACATCCCTAATTGCGATAAGAAAATTACAATTGCCAATCCGTTTACAAACCCCATCATAACTGGGTGCGGAATTAACCTGACAAACTTCCCTAGTTTAAAAACTCCAGCAGAAATCTGAATTAATCCCATTAAAATTACAGTTGCAAATAAATAGTACAATCCTAAATTTTCCTCTGGATTTCCCATTGCGTTTCCTTCAGAAACTAAAGAAACCATTACAACTGCTAAAGCTCCAGTTGCACCAGAAATCATCCCTGGTCTTCCTCCAAAAATTGATGTAATCAAACCAACCATGAATGCAGCGTACAAACCTACTAAAGGATCAACTCCTGCTACAAATGCAAATGCAACTGCTTCTGGCACTAATGCAAGCGCAACAGTAATTCCTGACAACACATCATTCTTTACATTTTTTACTCTTTTTCTAATAAATTCAGTCATAATTCTGGTTGATTTTTGAAGTCGGCAAAGATAGGTTATATTTTGAACTTAAACTTGTTTGTATGCATCCAGAACCAACTTAATGTTTGCATAAGTGTTTTGCTTTGCTTGTTGGACTTGAGTTTCATTTTTAAACACTACTTTGGTAATTCCTTCTTCTAATTGTGGAGTTAGTTTTTCTTGAAAATCAGTTTTCATTAGAAACCAATGCGTAATTTTAAGTTGCTGAATATCATCCATAAAAAACAAATGATACGTTGTAATTAATGGCTTTTCAAGAATTAAACCCGCTACACCACATTCTTCTTCAACTTCTCTAACGGCTGTTTCTTCTATAGTTTCTCCTATTTCGATTCTTCCTTTTGGTAAGTCCCAAATTCCTAATCGATAGATAAAAAGTATTTCATTGTCTGGATTTAAAACCAAACCTCCGGCGGCAGAAACTACTTTAAAATGTTTTTTAAAAGTTTTCCAATCACGCTCTAAATTCGCGCAAAATAGATTTACCCCTTTAGAGTTGCCTCTTTTAAGTTTATGTAAGATTTCATCCACAACAACATCTTTAAAAAGATAAACTCGGAAGTTATTGTTCTTTTTTAATGAATCTGTTAAGATAATTGGCTTATCATTTACAAAAACTTTATACATTTGCGGCATGATTTTAAACAAAGATACTGCAAAAAAAACAGCTGAGTTTTTACTGCAAATAAAAGCCATAAAATTAAACCCTTCTGAACCATTTAACTGGGCTTCTGGATGGAAATCTCCAATTTATTGCGACAACAGAATCACCTTATCTTTTCCTCCTGTTCGTAATTTCCTGAAAGAAGAAATTGCGAAATTAGTCGAACAAAAACACGGCAAACCAGATGTTATTGCTGGTGTTGCAACTGGTGCAATTGCAATTGGAATTTTAGTTGCTCAAGAATTAGGTGTCCCTTTTGTTTATGTGAGACCAGAAGCAAAAAAGCATGGTCGTAAAAATCAGATTGAAGGACATATTGAAAAAGGTCAAAATGTTGTTGTAATTGAAGATTTAATTAGCACAGGGAAAAGTAGCTTACAAGCTGTTGAAGCTTTAAAAGAAGCTGATGTAAACATCAAAGGAATGGTTGCTATTTTTACCTACGGATTTGAAATAGCAGACAATAACTTTAAAGAAAGCAATGTAGAATTAACTACATTAAGTAGCTATGAATATCTGCTAGAACAAGCATTAGACAGTCATTATATTTCTGACAAAGAATTAAGCACACTACAAGATTGGAGAAAAAATCCAAGTGAGTGGAATCAATAAAATAAACTATGAATTTAGAAAGCACAAAAGTTAGCGTTGCAAAATCCTCAAAAGAAATTTTTGATTTTTTAATTGACCTTCAAAATTTCGAGCAATTGATGCCGGAAAATACTCAGAAATTTGAGGTTGATGGTGATTCATTTTTATTCGGCTTAAAAGGAATGCCTGAAATTAGATTGGTTTTAAAAGAAAAAACAGAATTTTCTAACATCACTTTAGGTGCAGCGAGTAGCAAACTACCTTTTACATTATCAGGAAATATTTCTGAATTAGCTGAAAATAAAAGTGAAGTTCAATTGATTTTTAATGGAGATTTTAATCCGATGATGGCTATGATGGTTAAAAAACCATTGACAAAATTTATTGAAGTTTTAGCTGAAAATATTTCTAAACTTTAAGCGAAAAAAACTTCTTTAATTCCGAATTCTTTAATTGAATCGTCTTCGAGTTCAATTTGAAGTTTTCCTTCAGAAGAAACATCAATAATTTTCCCCATAAACAAAACACCTTTACTGTTTTTAAACATCGTTGGGGTGTTTTTTTTGTACAAATATTTTAAATAATTTTCCTTTAAATTATTTTTAGAAGCATCAATTATATAAGAAATCTGAATTTTTAATTCCGCAAGTAATTCGTTTAAAAACTCATCAATATTTGTTTCTTTTTTTGTTTCCTTTAAAATAGATGTTGCATTAAAATTAACCGGAAAATTAACTTGATTTACATTTAAGCCAATTCCAATAATTGAAGACTTAATTTCATCTTTTTGCATGACATTTTCTATCAAAAGTCCACACATTTTTTTATTTGATGACAAAATGTCGTTAGGCCATTTAATTGCTAACTTCGGTAGTTTATATTTATTAAGCACATTTACAATCGCAATAGAAACTGCATAATTAACCAAAACTTGATTCTTTATAAGGAAAGAATCGAACCTAACAAACACGCTACACAACAAGTTTTTATTGGCTTCCGAAAGCCAGCAGGTTCCCATTTGCCCTCTTCCTTTTGTTTGCTCTTTAGCAACAATAACTGTGTAGTTTTCTAGCGACGAAGATTGTGCCATTTCCTTTAAAAAAGAATTGGTAGAGTCGATGGCATTAAGTTTGATTATCCTCATATGTTAAAAAATCTACAAACATGTAGATTATAGCGCAAAATAATCATAAAAAAACAATAACTTTGTTTTAAATATTAAAGAATTTTAATGGCGATCAAAAAAATAAACACAGACGAATTAATTGCTGAAATAATCAAGGGAATTGACGATGTAAAAGGAGAAGATGTACAACTACTAGATTTAAGAGAAATTGAAAATACAGTTTGCGATTATTTTATAATTTGTTCAGGAAATTCTAATACTCAAGTAAAAGCCATTTCTGGCTCAATTCAAAAAATTGTTAGCAAAAGTTTAAAAGACAAGCCTTGGCATATAGAAGGAGAAGTAAACTCTGAATGGGTTTTAATGGATTATGTGAATGTAGTAGTTCATGTTTTTCAAAAACAAATTAGAGAGTATTACGATATTGAAAGTCTTTGGGGTGATGCAAAAATCACAAAAATGAGCCCAACAAAATAATTAAAAGTTAAGAAAAGTAACACATGAGTGATTCTAAAAATAACAATAAAAAAAACATGCCCAAGATTAATTTCTATTGGGTTTACGGAGCGATTTTTGTTCTTTTAATTGGGTTCCAGTTTTTAAACGCTGGTGATTCTGCATCAAAAAATATTTCTACAAATAAATTTACTCAAGTTTTAAATGATAATGATATCAAAGAGATTGTTATTGTTAACAGAACTGTTGCTCAAATTTATTTAACAGATATAGCTCTAGATAAAGAAGCTTACAAACAATATAAAAAGAAAACTCTTTTCAATCAAAAAACACCTGCTTTTGCTTATGACTTTGGTGATTTACAAAATTTCGAGAATCAACTTTCTGAAGCAAGAGCTGAAAACAATTTAGAGTTTGATCAAAAACACATAGAGCAAACAAGTTTTATGGATCAAATTTTTGCTTTTCTACCCTTCATTATCTTAATTGCAATCTGGTTATTCTTTATGAAAAGAATGTCTGGTGGTGGAGCTGGCGGTGGTGGCGGTGGTCAAATTTTCAACATTGGAAAATCGAAAGCAAAACTTTTTGACAAAGACACAAAAGTAAAAACAACTTTTAAAGATGTTGCTGGTTTAGAAGGTGCAAAAGAAGAAGTTCAAGAAATTGTAGATTTCTTAAAAAACCCAGGTAAATATACAGCTTTAGGAGGTAAAATTCCAAAAGGAGCATTATTAGTTGGATTACCTGGAACAGGAAAAACGTTATTAGCAAAAGCCGTTGCTGGTGAAGCTGGTGTTCCGTTTTTCTCTTTATCAGGATCTGATTTTGTAGAAATGTTTGTTGGTGTTGGTGCTTCTCGTGTTAGAGATCTATTTAAACAAGCTGCACAAAAATCACCTTCAATTATTTTTATTGACGAGATTGATGCAATTGGAAGAGCTCGTGGGAAGAACAGTATGACTGGAGGAAATGATGAACGTGAAAATACGTTAAATCAGCTTTTAACAGAGATGGATGGATTTGGAACAGACACAAACGTAATCGTTTTAGCTGCAACAAACCGTGCTGACGTTTTAGATAAAGCATTAATGCGTGCTGGTCGTTTTGATAGACAGATTTATGTTGATTTACCAGATATTAATGAACGCCAAGCAATTTTTGATGTACACATTAAACCTTTAAAATTAGGTGATGATGTAAACATTGAGTCTTTAGCTCAACAAACCCCAGGTTTTTCTGGAGCTGATATTGCAAACATGTGTAATGAAGCTGCTTTAATTGCTGCAAGACATGACAAAAAATCAATTGAACACCAAGATTTCTTAGATGCTGTTGATAGAATTGTTGGTGGTTTGGAAAAGAAGAATAAAGTTATTACACCTAAAGAAAAAGAAACAATTGCTTTTCACGAAGCAGGTCATGCAACTGTTAGTTGGATGTTAGAACATGCAGCCCCTTTAGTTAAAGTAACCATTGTTCCAAGAGGGCAATCATTAGGAGCAGCTTGGTATTTACCAGCAGAAAGAATGATTGTTCAAACTGAACAAATGTTAGATGAAATGTGTGCAACTTTAGGAGGAAGAGCTGCAGAGAAAATAATTTTTAACAAAATTTCTACAGGAGCTTTAAGTGATTTAGAAAAAGTTACAAAACAAGCAAGAGCGATGGTAACTGTATATGGTCTAAATGATGAAGTTGGTAATATTACATATTATGATTCTTCAGGGAACGATGCTTTTGTAAAACCTTATAGTGAGGAAACTGCTAAAACTATTGACAAAGAAATCTCTAAAATGATTGAAGCTCAATATCAAAGAGCAATTGAATTATTAGAGGTTCACAAAGAAAAACTAACTATTTTAGCTAAATTATTATTAGAAAAAGAAGTTATCTTTAAAGATGACTTAGTTAAAGTATTCGGAAAAAGACCATTTGAAAAAGAAGAAGTAAAAATTGAAAAGAAAGTTGAAGAGAATGAACCTGAAGTAAAAGAAGATACTGAAGAATAATTTTTTACCTTTATTTTTTTATTAAAAATGAGTTTTTTAAAAAAAATATTTAAAATATCTAAAGAAACATCTGAAGAAAAATCGGCTAAAAAACAAGAAGTCAATTTATCTTTAGATGATTCTTTTGTTCACTATTTCCTAGAAAAAGGAGGTAAATTTTTATACTGTACAAAGGAAGAAGAAATTGAATTTCATTTAAAAAATATCATCAAAGAAAATAACTGGAACGAACTAGTTTGTATTGATGAGAAACTTAATGAAATAACTAAAAGAATAAATATTAATACAAAATTAGACATTAACTATTCTGCTCCGTTTCTTACAACTTGTGAGCATTTAATAGCAGATAACGGTGATATTCTTTTTTCATCAAATCAAATTCGAAGTAAAAAACTAGCATCACTTCCAGAACACTTTATTGTTTACGCATCTACAAGTCAATTAGTTAAAAATACTGGAGAAGGTTTAACAGGAATTAAATCAAATTTTAAAGATAATATTCCGACAAATATTAGTGCTATTAAAAATTATTCTTTGCAAAAAAAAGACGATAATTTCTTAAATTACGGAAACAGTAATTCAAAAAACTTATATTTGCTGTTGTTTGAAGATTTTTAATATGCGCAACTTAATAACAAGATCTATTTCTGGATTTGTTTATGTTACTCTTTTCTTATTTGCAATTCTTTACGATGCAAAAAGCTACATCGCTTTAACAAGTGTTTTTGCTGTCATTTGTATTTGGGAGTTTTCTAAAATTATAAAATCCAAAAACATAATTCCTTATCTTTTATTTGGCGGGATGCTATATTTCTTCATACATCCAATTGAAGGTTATTCTTCAACTACTAGTTTAACAGTAACTATTATTGGTTCCCTAGTTTTAATATATTTACTTTTTTCTTTAAAGAAAATCAAAGAAGAAACCATTTTTCAACGTTTATTCTTACAACTTATCTACTTGACACTACCTTTTTACTTTTTAATTTCTATACCTTTTATTTTTGGAGAGTATCAACCTGAAATTGTAATTTGTACATTAATTTTTATTTGGGTGAATGATAGTTTCGCATATTTAGTTGGGAAGAATTTTGGAAAAACAAAGTTATTTGAAAGCGTTTCTCCTAAAAAAACAATTGAAGGATTTATTGGAGGATTGGTGTTTTCATTAATAGCAGCTTTCATTATTTCTAAACAATACGAAAACTCAAATATTAATTTGTTGGATTGGATGATAATCGGGTCAATTTTATCAATATTTGGCACAATTGGCGACTTAATAGAATCAAAGTTTAAAAGACAAGCAAACATCAAAGACAGTGGAAATATTATGCCAGGTCATGGTGGTTTACTAGATAGATTAGATAGCTTGTTTTTTGCAGCACCATTTGTATATTTGTATTTATATTTTATCATTTAAAAAAAAACTGAACATTTATGTTTCATAAAGAAGGATTTAAAATTATTACTGTAACATCTTTAATTATTGTTGCTGGGATTTTATTAGCAGAGAAATTTATCGACATCGATTGGCTTACAAAATCAATTCAAATCGCATTAATTTTATTGTATGTTATTGTGCTACAGTTTTTCAGAAACCCAAATAGAAATACAACAATTAACGATAGTCAAATTATTGCACCTGTGGATGGAAAAGTTGTTGTAATTGAAGAGGTAGAAGAACCTGAATTTTTCAAAGACAAACGTCTTCAAGTTTCTATTTTTATGTCTCCATTAAACGTTCACGTTACTCGTTACGCTTTAAGTGGAAAAGTAAAATACAGTAAATATCATCCGGGAAAATATTTAGTTGCTTGGCATCCAAAAGCATCAACTGAAAATGAAAGAACTACAATTGTTATAGAAAATGAAGTATTTGGGCAAGTTTTATACAGGCAAATTGCCGGTGCATTAGCTAAACGAATTGTAAATTATGCTGAAGAAGGACAAGAGGTTGTTCAAGGAACTGACGCTGGGTTTATTAAATTTGGTTCGAGAGTAGATTTATTTTTACCTTTAAACACTAAAATCGATGTTAAAATCGGTGATAAAGTTAAAGGAGGAGAACAAATAGTTGCACATAAATAAGAATGAGTAAATCAATTGACATACAATTTCAAGATGCTTATAAAATAGTTTCTAGTTTGTCTCAAGATGAATTTGCTCCAGACATTATGCTTAAGCTTTATGCTTATTACAAACAAGCAACTTATGGTGATAACAATCCTGCATTTATAGAAACCGACGAATTAGATTTAAGAAACGGTTTTAAACTAAATGCTTGGATTCAACTTAGAGGAATGTCTATCGAAAATGCAAAAAAGGAATACGTCAAAATAGTGAAACAGTTATAAAAATTTTATGATGAGAAAATTATTATTTATTACATTATTATTATCAATTTCATTTCAAATAACTTCTTGTAAGTCTGAAGAGAAAAAGAAAGTAACAAAGAAAAAAGAAGTGAAAGCAGCAGCTTTTTCTTTAAAAACAGCAAAAAACTCAATAGGTTGGACCGCATATAAAACAACTGATAAAATTGCTGTTAAAGGAGAGTTCAAGAAGGTAAACATCACAAAAAATGGTGAAGGAGACTCTGCAAAAGAAGCAATTCAAAATGCTGAATTTGCAATTCCAGTAAGTAGTATTTTTTCAAATTTATCTGACAGAGATTTTAAATTACGTAAATTTTTCTTTGGTGTAATGGATAACACAAAATTATTGTCCGGGAAATTAACATTATCTGATGATACAACAGGAATCGCTTCAATAACAATGAACGGAGTCACTGCTGATTTACCTTTTACCTATACTTTAATCGGAAATGAATTCAAGTTAAATGCAACGATGAATTTAGAAAATTGGAACGCCCAAGACGCAATTAAATCTTTGAATGCTATCTGTAAAGAATTACATAAAGCTGCTGACGGGATTTCAAAAACCTGGAGTGAAGTTGAAATCAATATTACTTCTGTCTTTCAATAGAAAGCGTATTTAAAACATAAAAAAAGCTTCACAAATTGTGAAGCTTTTTTTATTTAAGATAAAATCTTATTTACTAAATCTTTTTTAGCTTGTTCATCTTCTCCAAAAAGCCAGCGTAATGTATTGTCTTCCCAAATCTCATGATATTCTTGTTCGTTAATTAAGTTACGCTCAATTGCTAAATCCAATAATTTTCCAGGATACGAAGATTGCGCATCACTTTCCATTTCTCCTAATGGATACGGATCATCTAACCCCATGATAACCTGATTTGAACCCTGTCTATCAATCATTAACTTTAAAGAATCAGTATCGTGAACTAACGTGTCGAAATAAATATTTGGGTGTCCAACTGCTTTTCTTGGATGTGTTTTTCCTTCAAATAAATCTGGCCTTCCGTCAAAACCTTGAATTCTTCTTCCTAAATTCATTTGTGCTAATTGTCCACCATGTGCAAAACAAGTTCTGATATTCGGGAAGCGTTCTTGCATTCCGTTTAAGGTATAAAAATGATATGCATCACCACATTGAGCTAACATCCAAATTAAATGAAAACGCCAATTGGTGTTTTCTAATTTTATCATTTTATCTCCATCATAAGGATGAATTTCAATCGCTAATTTGTATTTATTTGCCAATTCAAAAATTGGATCATTTTCTTTATCAAAAACACAACGCCATTGCCCAATAGAATCCATAAAATGTGTCGGCAAACACAAAACTTTTAAACCTAATTCTACTACACAACGTTCCATTTCCCATAAAGCTCCTTGAATAAATCCAGGATGAACAACAAATCCACATGTGAATTTTGATGGATGATCGTGTTGTACTTTGGCGTTAAAGTCATTTTGAAAACGCAACGCTTTTTTCATTTCTTCTAACCGCAACCCGTTTCCATATAATTGAGACAAGTTTAACACCACAGCATGATCTAAACGATTTTTCTCCATCCAAGCTAATTTTTCATCTAAGAAAAAACTCGAATCTGTCACTGGGCGTTTCCATCCTTTTTGCAACATATGTTTACGTTCATCATCAACCCAAAAAATTTCCTTGTCTTTCATAAATTGCGGAATTTGCTCTGGGTATGGCAATAAATGTGAATGCCCGTTTATACGTAATCTTCTTTTTGTCATGTTTAAATTTTCTATAGATTGTTTTTTTCTTGAGAGAGTGTCTCAAGTAAAGACAATAGTTTTAATTGTATCATTTTATAGTTTTTAAACAAAATAAAATGACTTGCATCTTCAACTGTTATTGTTTGCAGCATGCTTTCTGGCATTTTTGATTTTAAAAATGCCAGATTTTCAAATGGAACAATCCAATCTTTTGTCCCATGATAATATGTTATTGGTGTCTTTGATCGTTTCCACAGAGGATCTAATCTACGCAATTCTTCTGCATGCATTCTTTTTTCTGCTTCTGCAACTACAAAAACCTTTGGAACCATCCATTTTGTTAATTTCCAATGAGCAAAATTTCCCATCCAAAAATGTTTTTCATCTTCTGGTGAAACTGCTGGCGCAACCATAATTGTATGATAATACTTATTCATGATTCCCATTTCTCCAACAATAGATCCTCCAAATGACCAACCAACTAAAATTGTCTTTTTTATATCAAATAAACTTGTCAATTTCTCTATACTTTTAGATTGCTTGGATATAAGTGTTTCTGATTTCCCAAAGTTTGAATATCCATAACCCAGTCTGTCAATTGCCACTAAATTTGCTTTACTCCTTAATATAGTATCCTGTAAATAAGTATTAAAATCACTTAATGAACCAGGTGCTCCATGAACAAATAAAATAGTAGGTTTTTCTTTATCATACGTTTCACTCATCAAATACCTAAGAGATTTCCCTTCAAATAAAACCTTTTTTATTATTGGAGTAAATCCTTTTTTCTCATAAGCTTTAACAATCGATTGTGTACTACTTCTCATTGTCAAACAAGAATTCAGTAGAACTATAATCATCACTAATAATGAAACTAATACATATTTTATATATCTTCTTTTCTTATTTTTTAGTTTCATTATACTACTTACTTTTTTGGCGCCTCCATTACAGTTGCACATTTAGAACATTTACACTTTTCTTTGTCAGAATAATAGTTATCAAAAATAACTGGCATATCTGTTTCAATGTTATCCAATGCAAATGGCTCTCTATACAATTGATTTCCACAATTTTCGCAATACCACTCTAACGCGTCTAACATTCCTTCAGAACGCGGATATTCGATCACCAAACCAACGGTATTTGCTTTTCGTTGTGGTGAATGTGGCACTTTTGCTGGTAGTAAATAAATATCTCCTTCGTTAATTGCTACATCTTGCGATTTTCCATCAACTATAATTTTCAAAATCATATCACCTTCTACTTGATAAAAGAATTCTGGCGTTTCGTTATAATGATAATCCTTTCTAGAATTTGGACCACCAACAACCATCACAATATATTCACCATTATCCCAAACACATTTATTACCAACAGGTGGCTTTAATAAATGACGATGTTCATCAATCCATTTTTTAAAATTTAAAGGTTGTACTAATTTGCTCATGTTTTAGAATTTTAGATTGTTGGATTTTTAGACAATTTACAAAGATTTTGTTCTTCCACCATCAACTGGCAAGTTAATTCCATTGATATAACTTGCTTGATCACTAGCCAGAAAAGTTACAGCAGCAGCAGTTTCTTCGGGTTTTGCAAATCGAGCAGCAGGAACATAGCTTTTCATAATTTGTTCCATTTCTGCTTCTGATGTATTTGCTTTTTGTGATTTGATTTTAATAATTTGATCTAAACGTGCGGTATCAGTAAAGCCTGGCAAGACATTATTTACCGTAATTTGAAACTGACCTAATTCTGACGCCAATGTTTTTGCCCAATTACCAACAGCATTTCTAATGGTATTTGAAACTCCTAAACCTGGAATCGGTTCTTTTACAGAGGTTGAAATCACATTGATAATTCTACCAAATTTTTCTGATTTCATAAATGGAACTACAGATTGAGTTAAAATCTGATTACAAACTATATGCATCTGAAATGCATTAATCAAATCAGTTGAAGTTGCAGAAAGTAAATCTCCTCCTTTTGGACCACCCGTATTATTTATTAAAATATGAAACTTTAAATCTGTAGTTTCTAATGCTTTTTTTAATGCTTCTGGTTCAGAAAAATCAGCTACCAAATAACCATGACATTGATTGGCTTTTGGCAATTCTGCCAACACCGCTTTTAACTTCTCTTCATTTCTTGCTATTAAGGTTACATTTACACCTTCATTTGCCAATGCAATTGCAGTTGCTTTTCCTATTCCCTGTGTACTACCGCAAACTAATGCGTTTTTGTTTTCTATATTAAAGTTCATTTCTTAATTTTTACAAATTTTATCATCAATTTCTGAAGGAATTTTATATCCTATTTGTTTTGCTTTATCAATGTCAATACAACCCAACTGAGTTTGCTTACTATTAAAATATGCCAAAGCTCTAAAATAATAAACCTCCCCGTTTATGTTTTTAAAATTTTCAATAGCATATGTATAATCTTCAATAGATTTAGTATTCTCTTTAGTTAAAGTATATATATAAGCTCTGCTTAATCTAGCTGTTTTACTTTGCTTATCTAATTCTAAAACTTTAGTAAAGGTATCTATTGCTTCTTTAAACTGTAGTATTTGCACTTCTAGCTTTCCTTTTTTCAACTTCATGAAAAATTAATATTTAATACAAATGTTTTTTGGTTCAGTAAAGAAACGTAACGCTTCAAAACCACCTTCTCTTCCAACTCCTGATTCTTTTGCTCCTCCAAATGGAGTTCTTAAATCACGTAGCATCCAAATATTTACCCAAACAATTCCGGTTTGTAATTTTTGTGAGAATTGCATGGTTCTATTTAAATTATTTGTCCATAATGTTGCTGACAATCCATATTTAACATCGTTTGCTAAACGCAACACTTCTTTATCTGTTGTAAAGGGCATGATTGTTACTACTGGTCCAAATACTTCTTCTTGATTGATTCTACACGAATTATTTTGCACTTCAATTACAGTTGGTTGTAAGTAATAACCGTTTTCAAAACCTTCAACGGTTACTTCTAAACCTCCACATAAAATTTTTCCGCCTTCGTCTTCAGCAATTTTAATATACGATTCTACTTTTTCTAAATGTGGTTTTGAAACCAAAGCTCCAATATTTGTTGATGCATCTAAAGGGTGACCAACTTTTAATTGTTTTACTTTCTGAACAAAGTCTTTTTTAAACTTCTCATAAATTGATGCTTCCACAAAAATCCTACTTCCACATAAACATATCTGACCTTGATTGGCAAAAGAAGAACGCACAGTGGTTTCTAACATTTTATCATAATCGCAATCTGAAAAAATAATGTTCGGATTTTTACCACCTAATTCTAATGACAATTTCTTAAACATTGGCGCTGCAACTCTGGCAATATTTGCTCCCGTTGAAGTTCCGCCTGTAAATGATATTGCTTTGATGTTTGGGTGTTCTACAATTGCTTGACCTGTTGTGGTTCCTAATCCGTGAACAATATTCAACACACCTTTTGGCAAACCAGCTTCAGTACAAATCTTTCCTAATAAATAAGCTGTCATTGGAGTTACCTCGCTTGGCTTTGCAATTACGCAATTCCCTGCTGCGATTGCTGGAGCTATTTTCCATGTAAATAAATACAATGGTAAATTCCAAGGTGAAATACAACCGACAACTCCTAAAGGTTGACGCAATGTAAAATTCACAGCATTTAAACCAACACTTTCATGAGATTCTGATGCAAACTGCGTAATGGCATTTCCGAAGAAACGAAAATTACTTGCGGCTCTAGGAATATCAATCGACGTTGCTAGACTTAAAGGTTTTCCGTTGTCAATACTTTCTGCTTTTGCAAAACGCTCTAAATTTGCTTCTAATAATTCAGAAATCTTAATTAGAATTCTACTTCTTTCTTCTAGTGTTGTTTTAGACCAACTTCTAAAAGCAGATTTGGCAGAATTATACGCATACTCAATATCTTCAGTATTCGAATTCGGAATCTTGCCATAGACTTCTCCGTTTGACGGATTGTAATTATCAACATACTCATTAGATATTGGCAATTGATAATCTCCGTTGATGTAGTTTTGGATATTCATTTAGCTTTAAAATTTAATCATTGTATTCTTTTTCAATAGATTCAATTATATTTTCCCCCATTTTTATTAATCTAGGAAATTCGCTTTTGTACCTGACATTTAATAAATTATTATATCGAAATAAATTATTTACAAACACATGAATATCATTGATATCATTTGTAAGCAATTTAAAATTGTTTTTTCTTGCCTCTTTATAAACTTTGGAATTTGTAAATATTGACTTATCACTTTTTTTGTAGGATAGATTTAAGGTGTCTATTAGATCTTTTCGGTTAGGGTAATTTGTATTTACAATATTAAATAAAGACGTACGTAATGATGTTGCAGTTTCACTATCATTAATAAAATCCTGGTCTAAATGATCTGTTAATGCATAGTATTGATTGATTTGTTTTCGTAGCGAATCATTTTTTATCAATTTTAAACTACCAGAATTTTTTATTTCGTCTATAGTACTTTTATACCAAGTAAAAGGTTTGTAACCATAATTGTCATAAGCCTCATAAAAAACCTCTAAATTATCTAATTCTTTTATGTCTTTGTTTCTAAAAAAAGTTGCAAGTTTATCTATGTACAATACTTTATATTTTATACGTACTACTAAACTTTCTGTCATTTTAATATCTTCATTCAAATCTACTACAAGGTTCTTTAAATAAGATTCGACTATTTTTTGTTCTTTTTTTTGTTCATTCCAGATGTTGATTTGCAATGCTATTAAAATACCAATCACCACCAACACAATTTCTCCAATAGCGTATTTAAAATACTTAGAAGTTTTGTTTTCCATAAGGAGTGATTTACGAATATGTCGGAAAAATTTAATCATTTATTATTTTCAAATTCATTTTCGTTTATGTAGTTTTTTATCACAGATAAGAGAACCAAGAATATAGACGATCAGTCTTGTCTCTTGACTCTTGTTTCTCTAGTCTATTTTCTTAAAAGCCGTCACTTTAATTTCCACTACCAAATCTGGGTGTGGTAATTGATGTACCGCAACGGTGGTTCTTGCCGGTCCAGTTTCCTTGTCAAAAAATTCTGCATAGGCTTTATTATATCCTGCAAAATCGTTCATATTTACTAAAAATGTAGAAACATCAACAACATCTTTTATGCTCGCACCTACTTTTTGCAAGTTTTTATCGATGTTATTTAAGACTTCTCTCGTTTGCGTTTCTGCATTTAAATACTTGGTTCCCATTTCGTCAATAATATCAACTCCTGCAATGGTGTTATCTGGTCTACGAGAACTTGTTCCTGATACAAAAATAAAATCTCCCACAACTTTTACATGTGGATATGCGCCTCTTGGTGTTACTTTTTTTTCTTCCATTTTTTTATGCTTTTGC
>JAQXEU010000040.1 GCA_029250685.1 Polaribacter sp. | reverse complement strand
TTGTCTTACGTTTTAAGTCGCTAATTAAAGCATTGGCACTTTTCTTGTTTTTCATCATTTAAGATTTAAAGGTTTGTAAAAATAATAAAACCTATCTCTTATATTAAAGTGATAATTAGATCACTTTTTGCTGACGTTATACAAATCAAAGATACATTTAACACTAAATTCAAAATATGACAATACTCATGTTTTATGATTATTTTGACTAATTCTATCTAATTAATTTTTTGTATTTAATTCGTTTCGGTATCATATCTCCACCTAAACGTTTCTTTTTATTCTCTTCATAGTCTGTAAAAGAACCTTCAAAGAAATACACTTGACTATCTCCTTCAAAAGCTAAAATATGAGTACAAACTCTATCTAAAAACCATCTATCGTGACTAATTACTACAGCACAACCAGCAAAATTTTCTAAACCTTCTTCCAATGCTCTTAGAGTATTTACATCTAAATCATTTGTTGGTTCATCTAATAATAACACATTTCCTTCTTCTTTCAACGTCATTGCTAAATGCAACCTATTTCTTTCTCCTCCAGAAAGAGTAGAAACTTTTTTGTTTTGTTCACTTCCTGCAAAATTAAAGCGACTTAAATACGCTCTAGAATTTACTTGCTTTCCTCCCATCATTACCAACTCTTGTCCATCAGAGAAGTTTTCCCAAATAGATTTATCAGCATCAATATTAGAATGCGCCTGATCTACATAAGCAATCTTTGCAGTTTCACCGACTTTAAAACTTCCTTTATCTGGTTGTTCTTCACCCATGATCATTTTAAAAATGGTTGTTTTTCCAGCTCCATTAGGTCCAATAATTCCAACAATCCCAGCTTGTGGTAAATTAAACTCTAAGCTTTCGTACAACAACTTATCATCAAAAGCTTTAGAAACACCAGTAGCTTCAATCACATTTGTACCTAGTCTTGGTCCATTCGGAATGTAAATTTCTAATTTTTCCTCGGTTTGCTTTTGATCTTGACTCATCAACTTATCATAACTCTTTAAACGAGCTTTTTGTTTAGTCTGACGGCCTTTTGCTCCTTGACGAACCCAATCTAACTCACGTTCTAACGTCTTCTGTCTTTTAGAAGCTGTTTTACTTTCTTGTGCTAAACGCTTCGATTTTTGATCCAACCAAGAAGAGTAATTTCCTTTCCATGGAATTCCTTCTCCTCTGTCTAATTCTAAAATCCAACCTGCAATATTATCTAAGAAATATCTATCGTGTGTTACAGCAATTACAGTTCCTTTATATTGTGCTAAATGATGTTCTAACCAATGAACAGATTCTGCATCTAAGTGATTTGTTGGCTCATCTAACAATAAAATTTCTGGTTCTTGTAATAACAATCTACATAATGCTACTCTACGTCTTTCTCCTCCAGATAAAACTGAAATTAGTTTATCTGATTCTGGAGTACGTAATGCATCCATTGCAATCTCTAATTTAGTGTCTAATTCCCAGGCATTTGAAGCATCAATTTTATCTTGCAACTCTGCTTGTTGATTCATCAACTTCTCCATTTTATCTGGATCAGAATATACTTCTTCTAAACCAAACATGTCGTTAATCTTATTATACTCTTCCAAAATCGCAACTGTTTCTGCAACTCCTTCTTTTACAATTTCCATTACCGTTTTTGTTTCGTCTAATTCTGGTTCTTGTTCTAAATAACCAACTTTATAGCCAGGAGAAAAAACAACATCACCTTGATAGTTTTTTTCTTTACCTGCAATAATTTTTAGTAAAGTTGATTTTCCTGAACCATTTAAACCTAGAATTCCGATTTTAGCTCCGTAGAAAAAACTTAAATAAATATCTTTTAAAACTTGTTTGTTTGTACTTTGATAGGTTTTTGAAACCTTATTCATCGAAAAGATGACTTTCTTATCGTCTGACATAATTATAAATAAATTTGATTGAATTTCAGAAGACTACACTCTTCCTTTTAATGCATTAAACACCCAAGCAATAGCAAAGAAACCAGCACCAACAGCACCAAATCCCCAACCAGAAACATCTCTATATCTAAAAACACCAAGTGCAATTAAACCTAATCCTACAAATATCATAATAAATGTTGCCCAACCAAGGACAGTATTTTTGTTCATCGACATAATCGTTCTGTTTTTTATTGTTGAAAAGCAAATATCGGCATTTATTTTCTATTAACCTTATTCATTTTTTACATAAAAAAATCTCGCGGAAAAGCGAGATTTAAATATTTACTACATGCTTATTTTATCCTCTTGCAAGTCTACGTAGAGCAACCCATTGTTTCATCATTTCTCTAGAATCTGCAGCCGGATAACCAACTACTGTTTTTCCTGCCGCAACATCAGCAATAACACCTGATCCTGCACCTACTTTTGCTCCAGAGTGAATCGTTGTATGATCTTTTATTGACGCACTTCCGCCAATTATTACTCCATCTCCCAAAGTTACTGAACCTGCTAAACCACTATTTCCTGCCATAATACAGAACTTTCCTAATACCGAATTGTGCCCTATCTGAACCAAATTATCAATCTTACATCCGTCACCTAAAATTGTAGAACTAAATTTTCCCCTATCAACACAAGAACTTGAACCAATTTCTACATTATTTCCAATAACAACATTTCCTATATGTGGAATCTTAGTCAATCCTTGTTCACTTGGTCTGTAACCAAATCCATCAGCTCCAATACTAACATTTGCATGAAAAATACAATTATCGCCTATCATACTTCTTTCTCTAATTACCGTTCCAGACCAAACTATTGTATTATTCCCAATAGTTGTATCATCAAAAACTGAAACATTTGGATATAAAATAACACCATTTCCTAAAACTACATTTTTACCAACATAGCAATTCGCTCCAACTTTACATCCATTACCTAACTTAACAGTTTCATCAATTACTGCTGTTGGATGAATGTCTATTTCAAAATGTGGGGCTTCAGGCTGAAAAGCTTCTAGCAACATTGCCATCGCTAAATCTGCATTTTTCACTTTAATAAATGCCTTATTACTTCCTGGCTCAATATCTAATTTTTCATCAACAATAGCAGCGCTAGCATTAGAATTGTCCCATAAACGAGCAAATTTCCTACTACCAATAAAAGTGATTTGCCCTTTTTCGGCATTTTCAATCTGCTCTGGAGCAGTAATTTCTTCGGAGCAACTCCCTAATAATTCACCGTTTAATAATGAATTGATTTCTTCTATTTTAAATGATTTCATCTTGCTTTGCTTAGTTATTGATTTACTAAAAATAGTTTTATATTTCTGCCGCCAATCTGCATCCTTGGTCAATGGCTCTTTTTGCATCCAATTCGGCTGCGATATCTGCACCACCAATAACATGGACATTTACATTAGCTTCTTGTAAAGGACTAAGCAATTCCTTAAATGGAGTTTGACCAGCACAAATAATAATATTATCAACTGCTAAAACTTTCGCTTCATCATTTTGGACATAATGCAAACCAACATCATCAATTTTTATATACTCTACTCGATTGATAAATTGAACGTTTTTCTTTTTTAACGATGAACGATGAATCCAACCTGTAGTTTTACCTAAGTTTCCACCAAATTTTCCTTTACTCCGTTTAAACATAAAAATTTCTCTTGGTGATGGTTCTATCTCTGGTTTAACACCTTCTGTTCCACTTCTAGCAGATAAAGATTTATCAATTCCCCATTCCTTTAACCAAGCATCAATATTCTGAGAGGTACTTTCTCCTTCATGTGTTAAATATTCTGAAACATCAAAACCGATTCCTCCAGCGCCAATAACAGCAACTCGTTTTCCAACTGGTTTTTTATGCTTTAAAACATCTAAATAATTCAATACTTTTTTATGCTCGATTCCGTTAATTTTTGGCATTCTGGGCGTAATTCCTGTTGCTAAAATAATTTCATCGAAATTTCCTTTTGACAAGTCTTCTGCAGAAACTCTAGTATTTAATTTCTGAGTAACATTATGTAGTTCTAATTGCTTTTTAAAGTATCGTATTGTTTCATAAAACTCTTCCTTTCCAGGAATCTGTTTTGCAATATTAAACTGTCCACCAATTTCTGAATCTGCATCAAACAAAGTAACATTATGACCTCTTTGTGCAGCAACAGCAGCTGCTGAAATACCTGCAGGACCAGCACCAACTATTGCGATATTTTTCACATTTTCAGTCGGATTGTAATTTAATTCTGTTTCATGACAAGCTCTTGGATTCACTAAACAACTTGCTACTTTTTGTTCAAAAACATGATCTAAACATGCCTGATTACAACCAATACACGTATTAATTTCATCATCTCTTTCTTGTGCTGCTTTATTTACCCATTCTGGATCTGCCAAAAATGGTCTTGCCATAGAAATAATATCAGCATCACCATCAGCCAAGACTCTTTCTGCCGTTTCTGGCATGTTAATTCTATTTGTTGTTATTAACGGAATAGAAACTTCTTGTTTCATTTTCTTTGTAACCCAAGTAAATGCAGCTCTCGGAACTGAAGTTGCAATCGTTGGAATTCTGGCTTCGTGCCAACCAATTCCTGTATTGATAATTGTTGCTCCTGCTTTTTTTTTTTTTTTTTCTAATTGAACAACTTCCTCCCAATCACTTCCATTATCAACTAAATCTAACATTGATAATCTAAAAATGATGATATAATCTTTTCCTACTGCTTCTCTTGTTTGTTTCACCAATTCTATTGGCAAACGCATTCTATTTTCATAAATTCCTCCCCATTTATCAGTTCGCTTATTGGTTCTTTTTGCAATAAACTGATTGATTAAATACCCTTCTGAACCCATAATTTCTACACCATCATAACCTGCTGCTTTTGATAATTTTGCGCTTTTCACAAAATCTTTTATTGTTTTATTAATACCAGATTCTGTTAATTGGAAAGGTTTAAATGGTGTAATTGGTGATTTAATATTTGAGGGCGCGACTGTAAATGGATGATAACCATAACGACCAGAATGCAATATTTGCATGCAAATTTTCCCTCCATGTTTATGAACTTCTTCTGTAATTACCTTATGACTTTCTGCATGTTTTTTGGTTGACATTCTTGCAGAAAAAGGAGCTGTCCAACCTTGTCTATTTGGAGAAATCCCTCCTGTAACAATTAAACCAACACCACCTTTTGCTCTTTCTCCAAAGTATTTTGCAATACGCTCAATTCCGTTTTTTTCTTCTTCCAATCCAGTGTGCATAGAACCCATTAAAATTCTATTCTTTAAGGTTGTAAAACCTAAATCTAACGGTTTAAAAATGTGTTTGTATTTTGTCATAAGTAAATAAATTTATTATGCATGCATAATAGTTTAGCAAGATACTATATTTTTTTGGAAACAAAAAAGCCCGAGAATTAGTTCTTGGGCTTTTAAAATTGTTGTGTAAAATTGTTAATATAAATGTCCCATTTTACCATCTTGATAATCTCTCATAGCTTCTAATAATTCAGTTTGAGTGTTCATTACATAAGGTCCATATTGAGCAACTTTCTCTTTAATCGGCTCACCAGAAACAACAATTAATTTACTCTTTTTTGCAGTTTCTATTTTAATCGTATTTCCATCAGTATTAAAAACTGCCATTTGAGATTCTCCTTTAAACAAAGTTTCTTCATCATTAATTTTCACTTCTCCATCTAACAAATACACACAACTTTCATGAGTAGTTGGAATATCAATTTCTAAATCTCCTTTTCCATTTGCCTCAATCATAAAAACATTTACCGAAGTTTGTGTTTTTATCTTTCCAAACTTCTTTTGTTGTTCACCAGCAACAACTTTCAATTTGATGTTTCCAGACGCATCTTTAATAATTGGCATTTCATCACTTTTTGCATGTTGATATGCTGGAGTTATCATTTTATATTTTGCTGGTAAATTTAACCACAACTGAATTCCTTCTAAATCGCCACCTTTTTTCACAAACTCTTTTGTTGGTCCTTCAGCATGAATGATTCCTCTTCCAGCCGTTGTCCACTGAGCATCACCAGATTTTACAACGCTTTCATTTCCTAACGAATCACGGTGTAATTGTTCGCCTTGAAACAACAAAGTAATTGGCTCAAATCCTCTATGTGGATGTGGCCCTAAATCAAACGGATTACTAAACTCGCTAATTGCATAGGGTCCATAATGATGTAGTAATAAAAAAGGGTCTACATTTTCTACTTCATTCGTTGGTATTGGTTGTCGCAATTTAATTGGTCCCATATTTACTAAGGGACTTTCTCCTAAATGCTTAATGCTTTTATATGTTTTCATTTGTTTTATCTTAATTTATCTAATAATTCACTTAATAGACTTGCTTCTTCTTCATTTAATTTATTCATAAAATTAATATCAGTACTTACATCAATTTTATCAAGTAATTTTAATCCTTTGGTAGAAATATTAATATAGACTACTCTTCTATCATGTTCACAACGTTCTCTCTCAATTAGTTTTTTATCGCATAATTTATCCATTAACCTAGTAGCGTTTGGAGCTCGCTCAATCATTCTCTCTTTAATCAACTGAACTTTAATTGGCTTTGCAGCACCTCTTAAAATCCTTAAAATATTATACTGTTGTGGAGATAATCCGTAGGGTTTAAAATACTCAATCTCCTTACTACTCAACCAATTTGCAGTGTATTTAATATTGATAAGTGCTTTTACTTTGTTGTTCTTAAATTTTGAATTGATGTCTTTAGAAATATCTCCCATATTTATAAATTTATATTGCTAATTGAAATTCTTTAACTGCTTTTAAAAACGCTGCTTTTAATTCAGCGTTTTCTATTTCATTATTTTTAAAATTATCGTAAAAATTAGCTAAAGAAAACGTTGTTACAACATTTCCTCCCATGTGAGGAAATCCGTTATTTGCGATTGACAAAACAGAAGCTCCACCTCTTCCTCCTGGAGAAGTTGCTAATAACAACATTGGTTTATTGTTCCATAATTTTTGTTCAATACGTGACATCCAATCAAATATATTTTTAAAAGCTACAGAAAAATTACCATTATGTTCTGCTAGCGATAAAATGATTCCGTCTGACTCTTTTATAATATCCAAGAATTTTTGTGAATTGAAAGGAATTCCATTTTCTTTTTCTTCATCAATTCCATAAACTGGCAATGGAAAATCATTTAAATCTAAAATCCTTGTTTCTACACCATTCAAAAGATTAGCAGCATATGTTGCTAGTTCTTTATTGATTGATGTTTTACTATTACTTCCGGCAAATGCTAGTATTTTTTTCATTTATTTTATTTTTTGGGTGTATACATATGATATAATTAAAAAAACCAAAGCTAATAATGCTCCCATTTGTTCTCCATCACCAATCATATAGTGCGCAAAAAATGCCAACACAAAATTAAAAAAGAATCCAGCATAAGCCCATTCAACAATTGTTTTCTTTTGGAAAAACCAAAGTGCAATTAATCCTGAAATTTTAGCAAAAGCTAATGGGTAAATAATATAAGTAGGAAAACCTAAACTTGAAAAAGCTTTAGAAATCTCTTCATTATTAAATAGATACATGCTTACAGAAAAAAGGATTAATAATGTTAATAATCCTGTTGATGCGTAGAATAATATTTTATTTATTTTCATTTTGATTGTTTTAAATTCTATACAAAATTACAAATAATTATTTTATATTCCAAGGAATATATTTCCATGAAATTTATCAGTATGAATAATGACTCATTTTTGTACCTTAGCCAATCAATTTTACACATATTTAATGGATATCAACTTCAATAAAAACGAAGATTACAATAGACTTTTAACCTCAGATTTACGTCAACGTTTTGCTAAAGTGAAATTAGGAGGAGGGCAAAAACGCATCGACAAACATCACGAAAAAGGAAAAATGACTGCTCGTGAGCGTATTAATTACCTAATCGACTCAGATAAAAAATCTATTGAAATTGCAGCTTTTGCTGGTGAAGACATGTACAAAGAACATGGAGGTTGTCCTTCAGGTGGAGTTGTAATAAAAATTGGGTACATTAAAGGAAGACAATGTATTGTTGTAGCAAATGACGCAACTGTAAAAGCTGGAGCTTGGTTTCCAATCACTGGAAAAAAGAATTTAAGAGCTCAAGAGATCTCTATAGAAAACAAATTGCCAATTATTTATTTGGTTGATTCTGCAGGTGTCTATTTACCAATGCAAGATGAAATCTTTCCAGACAAAGAACATTTTGGTCGCATTTTTAGAAATAATGCAGTGATGAGCAGCATGGGAATTACACAAATTTCGGCAGTAATGGGAAGTTGTGTTGCTGGTGGTGCATATTTACCAATTATGAGTGATGAAGCTTTAATTGTAGATAAAACTGCAAGTATTTTCTTAGCAGGAAGTTATTTAGTGAAAGCAGCAATTGGAGAATCTATTGATAATGAAACTTTAGGTGGCGCAACTACACATTGTGAAATATCTGGCGTTACAGATTACAAAGCTAAAGATGATAAAGATGCTTTAGATAAAATAAAGTTTATTGTTGATAAAATTGGTGATGCAGACAAAGCTGGTTTTAGTAAAAAAGAAGCATTTCCTCCAAAAGAAAAGGAAGAAGAAATTTTCGGAATTCTTCCAAAAGAAAGAAATGCACAATATGATATGTTAGAAATTATCAAACGTTTGGTTGATAATTCTGAATTTGAACAATATAAAGAAGGTTACGGACAAACCATTTTAACTGGTTATGCTAGAATTGATGGTTGGGCAGTTGGTATCGTTGCCAATCAACGTAAATTAGTAAAAACCAAAAAAGGCGAAATGCAATTTGGTGGTGTAATTTATAATGATTCTGCAGATAAAGCTACTCGATTTATTGCCAATTGTAATCAGAAAAAAATTCCATTAGTTTTTTTACAAGATGTAACAGGATTTATGGTTGGAAGTAAATCTGAGCATAGCGGAATTATAAAAGATGGCGCAAAAATGGTAAACGCAGTAAGTAATTCTGTTGTACCTAAATTTACGATTGTAATTGGTAATTCTTACGGTGCAGGAAATTATGCAATGTGCGGAAAAGCGTATGATCCAAGATTAATAGTTGCTTGGCCAAGTGCAGAATTAGCAGTAATGAGCGGAAATTCAGCTGCAAAAGTTTTGCTACAAATTGAAACTGCATCACTTAAAAAACGTGGAGAAGAAATTACTCCAGAAAAAGAAGCAGAGTTATTTGACAAAATAAAATCGCGTTATGACAATCAAATTTCCCCATATTATGCAGCAGCAAGAATTTGGACAGATGCAGTTATAAATCCTTTAGATACAAGAACTTGGATTTCTATGGGAATTGAAGCGGCTAACAATGCACCAATTGAGAAACCTTTTAACATGGGTGTTTTACAAGTATAAAAACAAGTTTTAAATTGTAATAAATAATTAAAAAATATAGTAAAAATATTTAGAAATGGGAAGAGCATTCGAATTTAGGAAAGCAAGAAAAATGAAACGTTGGTCCGCAATGGCAAAAACTTTTACCAGAATTGGTAAAGATATTGTTATGGCTGTTAAAGAAGGTGGTCCAAATCCAGATTCAAATTCACGTTTAAGAGCGGTTATGCAAAATGCAAAAGCTGCAAACATGCCAAAAGACAATGTTGAGCGCGCTATAAAAAAAGCTACTGATAAAGACACCGCAAACTATAAAGAAGTATTGTTTGAAGGTTATGCACCTCACGGAGTTGCAGTTCTTTTAGAAACGGCAACTGACAACAACAATAGAACAGTTGCTAATGTTAGAGCGGCTTTTAATAAATGTGATGGAAACTTAGGAACCTCTGGTTCAGTTGTTTTTATGTTTGATCATACATGTAATTTTACCGTAAAGAAAGAAGATATTTCTATTGATATGGAGGAGTTAGAATTAGAACTAATCGATTTTGAAGTAGAAGAAGTTTTTGATGATGAAGAAGGAATTATCATTTATGCGCCTTTTGAACAATTTGGAGCAATACAATCTTTCTTTGAAGAGAATAAAGTAGAAATATTATCTTCTGGTTTTGAGAGAATCCCTACTACAACAACAAAACTTTCTGAAGAACAACAAGAAGACGTTGAAAAGTTGTTAGAAAAGTTAGAAGAAGATGATGATGTACAAAACGTATATCATTCTATGGAAATGTAAAACATCTAAAATTTAAAACAATAAAAAGCGGTATAAAATTATACGGCTTTTTTACATTCAATAAACTTGTTTGTTGATTATTTTGATTTATCCCCCGATTCCAATACAATCTTCCCAACATCTAATTAAATGTATACTTCAAATGTAGAGTTATTATATTTGCGTAAAACATACACGTACAACTAATATACTACAAGCTTAATTTTATCAGCTAAAAACTACTACATTTGTACATTACCGTGCTTTAATTATGAAAAAAAAGAAAACGATACTATTAAGAATTCTATTTGCCTTATTATTTACATTATCTAGTATTCAATCAAATAGTCAAGAAAAGATAATTCAAAACGGAGATAGTTGGAGCTATTTTGACAAAGGATATCTAGAAGATAATTGGTTCAAAAAACAAAATTATGAGAATTGGAAAATTGGAATATCACCTTTAGGTTACGGAGATAGATTAATCGAAACAAAAATAAATTTTGGTTCTGATGAAGAGAACAAAGAACTTATTAAATATTTCACAAAGAAATTCACCATCAATGACATCTCTAGATTTAAAGGTTTTGAGTTAAAGTTAAGAAGAGATGATGGTGCAATTATCTACATAAATGGTAAAGAACTATATAGAGATAATATGCCTGATGGTAGTGTTATAAAAAGCACTAAACCATCAGAAGTTGTTAATTCTAAAGAGGAAAAATTATTTTATACCAAAATTTTTGATACAACAATTTTTAATGAAGGCATTAACACAATAAGTGCTCAAGTACATCAATACAATGCTCGTTCTAGCGATTGTATATTTAGCTTAGAAATAATTGGACATACTGACGCAAATATTCTAACTGAAGTTGTAAAAGCACAGATTGAAACTAAAAGTTCATTAGAAACAAAAATTGATGCTTTAAATTACAATTTCATTTTAAAAAACACAACAACACAGTTAGACATCTATAAAAACTCTTATCGAAATACACTAATTATTCTTACAATTGTTGGCGGTTTATTAATCATTACAATTATTGGTAGTTTTATTGTTTATTTTAAAAACAGAAATAATGAAGAGAAATTTAAAAATATTATTCAAAAATTAAATTTTGAAGTAATAGAAAATGAAAAGCAAATGGTTTCTTTTTCCACACAACTATTACATTACAAACAGTACTTGAAAGAAGTAAAGGCAGATTTAAATTTCATAAAAACAGACAATAATAAGGCGTTAAATAGCACTATTAAACAAATAGATTTTATTATTGAGAATAATGAAGAATGGGAGCAATTAAAACTACATTTTGATGCTGTATTTAATGGTTTTTACGATCAATTACTTGTAAAATGCCCAACATTAACAGAAACTGAATTAAGACATTGTATGTTTATCAAATTACATATACAAACTAAAGAGATTGCACGAATTTTAAATGTAGACCCAAGGTCGGTACAAACTGCTAGATACAGGATAAAGAAAAAACTAAATTTAACTGAAGATCAAGATTTACGAGGGTTTTTAATTACTATTTAAAAAGACTGTCCAACGTTTTACTTCGTTGGATTTTTTTTGTGTCTGTTTCAATAAATTTATCGATAAAATAAATTGCTTTTGGAGTTTCGAATCTTGTAAGGCTTTTAGCTTTACTTAAAATTATTGTATTCTTTTTTCCTTCAATAATTAAGACCAGTTTTTCACCCAAATTTGTATCAGGAATCCCAGCAACAAAAAAACGTTCCAGAATAATTTTAGATAATTTTTTTTCTATTTCTTCTGGATGTAATTTAATTCCGCCAGAGTTTATTACGTTATCAAATCTTCCTAACCATTTAAATTTATTTTTAGAAATAATTTTCACAACATCATTTGTGATCACTTTTTCTTCTGATACATTCGGAGCATAAATTACCAAACAATTTCTAAAGTCTTTTGTAATTGAAACATTTGGCAATGTTATAAAATAAGACTTCTCAGCTTCACTTGAAGTGTTATTTTTAAATCCATTTAATTGTTTTACTGCAATATGCGTAATGGTTTCTGTCATTCCAAAAGTTGCAAATATCTTAGTTGATATATCTTGAATTTTAGAAATTAAATTTAGAGAAACAATTCCACCTCCAACAATTAGTTTTTTAACTCTATGAATTTCTGAAAGTGAATTTTGTAGTTGCATCGGAACCATTGCTGAAAAATCATAACTTTTTTCAGTAATTCCTAACGGAATAGAAACGGGTTCAATTACATCTAAATTCCAGCCCAAAACTAGCGCTCTAACCAACATCATTTTACCAGCAATAAAATCTGTTGACAGACATAATAATGCTTTTGTACTCTCTTTTAAATCAAAAAAAGCACCTGTTGCCAAAGCAGAATTTAACATAAATTCTTTTTTGAGTTGAATCTTTTTTGGTTTCCCTGTAGATCCAGAAGTTTGTACTTTAATAAAATCAGCATCATTAAACCAATCAATAAAAAACTGATGTGTAGAATTTGATAACACTTTAGAAAAAGAAATCAATTCATCAGAATTAGAAAAAAAATTTCCGTTGAGTTTAAAATCTTTATGAAGATGATTATTTTTCATCAATTACAGGAATTTCTACTTTTCCGAACAGTTTACTTTTCCAGTTTTTCCATCCATATTTTTTTGAAAAAATAAGCAACAACAATGGATACATAACAAAAACACCAATATACATTTCTGCTCCAACTGAAGCTTCAGAAGTATCAATATACATTGCATCAGTTCTAAAAACCATCCAATCAGTAGTTACCAAAAAAGCGGCAACAATATTATTAGAAGCATGCAAACCTAAAGCTAATTCAGTCCCTTCATCCATTAAAGTTGTAATTCCGTACAACAATCCTGTTCCGATATAAAAAACCATTAAAACATACCCTAAACGTTCTACTTCTGGGTTCATTCCATGCATTAATCCAAAAATTACTGAAGTTGCAATTAATGGGAACCAACGATTTTTTGTTAAAGTTCCAAAGCCTTGCATTAAATAACCTCTAAAAATTAGTTCTTCTGCACTTGTTTGAAAAGGCAAAAACACAAAAGAAACAAATAACAAGGTGAAAAAGGGAACGGGTTTAAAGTTCCAAGTATAATCTTCTGGTGATAAATATATTCCTACAAAAATTGAGAGTACAGAAATACTTCCCCATAACATAAAAGCGTAAAAAACACGTTTCCAATCAATTTTTACTCTTGAAGTAACAATGGAAACAAATTTCTTTTTATGCATATATTTTACACATAAAAACAAAACTAAAAGCGCTATCATAAACGTAAAAATCATCAAAAACAAAAACAAGCTTGAGTTGATTCCTATTTCCATAAAAGTAGTTTCACCAGCTTCAATGAATTTCTCCATATCACCATCAACTTGAAAAAATGCTACAACTCCCAAAGGAATACTTGCTAATTGAATTCCAATAAATACTAGAGTAATTGTCAACAAATATCTCCAAGTATTATTCTTTCCTATAAATCCTTTTTGTATAAAATCCATTATTAAACTAAATTAAAATTCCAGCTTTTGGAATTATTATATTGTAAATTTCCTTTCTCAATTTCTAAAGGAGAGTTAAAATTATTTGTATATAAACTACCAGTTCCTAATCCTTGCGGCATTTTATTTTGTAAGGTGTGTGTAAATTGCGCAATAGCATTTAACCCAATATTACTTTCTAATGCAGAGGTAATCCACCAAGAGATATTTTGTTTTTTTGCTTTCTCAATCCATTCATTACTTCCATTAAACCCACCAATTAAACTTGGTTTCAAAATTATGAATTGTGGCTGGATAATTTGTAACAACTCCTCTTTTCTCTCTTCTAAAAATACACCAATCAATTCTTCATCTAATGCAATTGGCAAAGGTGTTTTTTCGCAAAGTAATGCCATTTCTTCCAATTGCCCTTTCTTGATTGGTTGTTCTATAGAATGGATGTCTAAATCAGACAATCTTTTTAATTTTTCTAATGCATTTTGCGGTAAAAATGCACCATTAGCATCAACTCTTAGTTCAATCTCTTTTGATGAAAACTCTTTCCGGATTGTCGTTAACAAATCCATTTCTGTTTCAAAATCTATCGCACCAATTTTCATTTTTATACACGAAAAACCAGAAGTAAGTTTTTCTTTAATCTGCCTTTTCATAAACTCTTTTCCCCCCATCCAAACTAAACCGTTTATTAGAATTGATTCTTTTCCTTGAGTGAATTTTGAAGGGAACAACTCGAATTTATTTTTACTATCTAAAGATAAAAAAACTTGTTCTAACCCAAATTGAATGCTCGGAAACTCAAAAAGTTCTTTAAGTAAAGTATCTAAACCTAGCTGAATGTTTTGACACGTCCATTTTAGTTTCTCTTCATAATCTGGTCTATCATCAATACTTAATGTTCGAAGAATTCCGCACTCACCAACTCCTCTTTTTCCGTTATCATCTATAATGATAAACCACGTTTCTTTGGTTTTTAATATTCCGCGCGAAGTTCCGCTTGGCCTTTTAAAGTTGAGGATATATTTGTGGTAAGTTGCTTGCAAAAGACCTATTTATTATACAAAGCAATTCTATTTCCTTCTGAATCTAAAACCTGAGCCATATATCCAATTTCATTAGAAATTAATGTTTTGTCTTGCAGAATTTTTCCACCTGCTGCTTCTACTCTAGTTAATTCATCAGAAATGTCCCCAGATTGAGAGTTAAAATAAACAACAGATCCGTGAGTAGCAGACGGAATATAATCTCCTTCACTTTTGACTAAAGAACCACTGATTCCAGGTGCTGTAATGTCATCTGCTGGTGGAAACCACCCCATTAAAACTCCACCAAAATTATTAATTGAAATCTCCACATTAAATACTGTTTCGTAAAATTTCTTAGCTCTATCCATATCTAATACAGGAACTTCGAACCAGCTTATCATGTTAACATCCATAATTATTGTTTTTCTATATATACTTTAAAATCTTCTAAATATTTTTGATCAATTTCTGTAAACATTCCTTTAAAATAAGGAAACATACAACTCATTAAATAAGAATCACTTTTTGAAACCACATCCTTAACAATGGTGGTTTTACCTTCAGAAAAGCTAAAACTATACTCATCTGTTTTTAACATATCATCAGCATCAAAAAATAGTGTTACTTTTTTATTAGGAATAAAAGCCACTACTTTTTCAATCATTTCTACTTCTTTTCCTTGATTTTCTAAAATCATTTTATATTCACTCCCAACAATCCCTGGTTTAATGTTAATAGGAATTACAGACTTCACATCTGTCATCCACTCTTTCATTAACTCTTGATTATTGAAAACCGAAAAAACTTTTTTGATCGGTTTATCAATTTGTATTTTAACTTGATATGTTGTTTCCTTCACGATTAATCCTGTAGAAAAAAACACGACTACCAATAAGGTAACAATTACCAAAATTACTTTTATTGCCTTCATTTTTTATTTAGTTCTCAATCTTCTTTTTCTTAAATAGAAGAACACAAGGAACAAAATAATAATAAATGGCCATATATTAATCATATATAAGAAGAAATCTTTTATATTTTCGAATCCTGTTTTAAATGCTTTAGATACTTTACCAATAAAACTAGCTTCACTTGTAGAATTTTGTTTGTAGAAAGTGATATTCAATGTAGAAAATGAGACTTGATTTTGTAAATACTTTAATCTTCCTTCTGTAGACTCTATATCTGATCTTAACTTACCCAATTCTCTTTCTACGTCTAAAATTTCTCTAACAGTTCTAGCTCTTTTAAGAATTTCTAAATATTTTAATTCTAACGTTTTTTTAGTTTTTAAACGAGCTTCAATATCTAAAAACTGTTCAGTTACATCAGAAATTCTAATATTTTTAGAATCGAACTTCTCAACACCTTTTGCAATTTCATCCAAAATTGAATCAAATTTATCAGCAGGAATTCGAATAGAAATTGTCACACTAACTCTATCATCAGATTTGTACTGATTATCACTAGCAACGTAACCATTGTTTTGATTTACCAAATCAATAATTATTCTTCTTGTTACATCTATATCTTTCGTTTCAAATGTAATATTTCCTGTTTTTATTAATTTTCTTTGAGAATTAACTTGAGGCTTTTTTAACTGTTGATTTGTAGTTTTTGATTTTCTTGAAGTTGCAGCATCAAACTGCATTGATTCAACCATTTTAGCATCTCCAAAATTCATTTTCTCATTTGAATTCCCACAAGAAACGATCAATAAGATGATACTTAAAAATAGAATTATTTTTTTCATGTTGATTTAGTTTAAGTTATAAAACATGACCTAATCCAAAAAGAATGCCAAAGAAAAAAGTACTCAAAGCAACTTTTTTTAATTCACCATCTAAATCTCCTTCGTTAGTATTTTTTAGTACAAAAATAAGATGTTTTATTAATGGAATAAAAGCGATTACAAACAAAAATTGCTGCGGTTGATAATAATGAATTGCTGTATATAAAAACGCGAATAAAAAAGCAGTTACGATTAAAAAATAATGATAGTATTTCGCGAATTCTGCGCCGATTTTCACAACTAACGTATTTTTATTTGTTTTTTGATCATTCTCACGATCACGCATGTTGTTTAAATTCAATACTGAAGTACTTAATAACCCAATCGAAAATGCTGGAAGAAAAATTGTGAAATCAATTTCTTTAGTAAACAAAAAATTAGAACCAATGACACTTAACAACCCAAAGAAAACAAACACAAAAACATCACCAAAACCACTGTAACCATAAGCTGTTTTACCAACTGTGTATTTTATTGCTGCTACAATTGAAGCTACTCCTAATCCTAAAAACAACAATGATAAATCAAAGCTATCTTTTCCAAAAGCAACATAAATCAGCAATAAAGCAACAATTAATGTAATAACTGCAGTAAATATCATTGCTCTTTTCATTTGTTTTGGAGTAATCACTCCAGAAGCAACTAATCTTTTCTCACCAGTTCTATGATCATCAGTTCCCTTGATTCCGTCTCCATAATCGTTTGCGAAATTTGATAATACTTGAAAACCGATTGTAGTTAGCAGTGCTAAGACACAAACAATCCAATTAAAAAAACCTTGTGAAGCTGCTAAAAAACTCCCAACAATAATCCCTGAAACTGAAAGCGGCAAAGTTCTTAATCGTGCAGCTTCTATGTAATTTTTTACATCCATGATTCTTTATTACTTTCTATTTTATATAAAATATAATTGTATAATTTAATTGCTCTTTCTTTTTCAATACACGGAATTCTAATTTTCCCAGATGCAGTTTGCAAAATCAAATTGACAACATTTTTTCTTTTTTGAAAAATAGTTTGCTTGATTTTTATATTCTGAACTTTAAAAAAAGGTAAATATGTAAGATGCGTTTCAACTCTTCCCTCACCAAAAATCAACAATTCTTCGTTGAATTGATAAAATGCTTTCTTGTATTTCATTTGAATTAAAAGAAGTGTTAATGGAATAAAAAGTAAATTCACCCATAACAAATTTGGATCTTGTATTAAAAATAAAATGATGCTATTTACAAGAAGCAAACCAATACTACTCCTAAAATACATTCTGAAAATAAAGTATTTATTCGGCACATATCTTTCGCTCTCATTAGAATCATTTACATATAACAACTCTTTAATCGTTTTTATCTGTTCAGCTTTACAACCAATAATTCTAATTAATTTATGCTGTTGCTTTTTTACTTTTCCGCTTACTGCTTGTTTAAAAGTGATAAATGAAATTCCTAATTTTTTTTTTATTGGATTTGTAGACACAATGATACTTTGAACTTTTCCTTTACTTAAAATGATCGATTTTTTAGTCAATAATCCTTGCGTAATATCAAATGATTCTTCTCTTATAAATAATGTAAGATTAAAGTGAAAAAGTAAAATCCGAACAAATGAACTCAAAACTCCAACAATTATTAGCAGTAAAAAAAGGATTACAAAAAGGAATAAGCTATTAAAAATGTCGCCCGGATTTACATCAGTATAATTATCTAAAACATCTTCACTATTGAACCCTTTAAAAACATCATTTAATTGTTGAAAAACACCAAAAACTAGCGCAGCAAAAACCATTAAATTCTGTAAATGATTTTCAGTGAGACTTACTTTTAATAGTTCTTTAAAATTAATTTTTAATAATGGTTTTAATTGTTCTCTCTCAACAACTTCAACAGTGCTTTTAACTTGTAGTAATTCTTTTTTTAAGGCTTCTGCTTTATCAATAGTTAATGCTTTAATCGCAATTTCTGTATCTTTAGAACCAGCAGTCTCTATATTTACTTCGTAAACATTTATAAGCTGCTGAATTAAATTTTGTTTAAAATTTACATTCTGAATTCTATCGAAAGAAATCGAAGTGTTTTTCTTTTTAAGGATTCCTTCTTTTAAAACAAAGTGGTTTTCATCAATTCTAAAAAGAAAATTTTTATACAATAAATAAGCTCTAATCAAAATAAAGATTAATAAAACTCCAATTCCGACATAAATATAGATAAGAGTATCGTCATTAATTTTAGAAAATTTTTGGAGAAAAAGAAATAATAAAAACCAAGTTGCTTTTAATACTTTATACAAAAGTTTTATATAAATAATTATAATTCCTTTTGGAGATTGTCTAGAAAAATCGGCAAATAAAGAATTATTAAGCATCTATTTGCTGGTTGATAAATTCTTTAATTTTCAACGCTTCTTCTTTTTTTATTCCTTTAATAACTAAATCATTACTACTATCTCCAGCAGTAAAAACATTTAGTGATGCCAATTTAAAGATTCTTGAAATTGGTGCCTCATTTATTTCTACATGTTGAATTCTAGAATAAGGAACAGTTGTTATTTTTTCAATTAAAACGCCACTTTTATACGTAACATCTTTCTCTCTCAACACATATTTCCTCCTAGAAAAGCCTATTGAGAAAACTGTCAACAACAAAAGAAAAATTATAGAAAGTAAAAAATAAAAATAGTTTACATATTCAAAATTCGCGATTATCTCAACATTTTTTTTAAGGAAGAAAACACCTAAAAACAATACTAAAAAAACAACTAGAGTTGTCAAAACTAAAACCTTTAAATAATCTTTATGAATTCTCTTAAAGGTCAATTCAGAAATATCTGGAAGTTGATTTACAAGATTGTTTTTAAAATAATCCAATTTTTATTGTTTTAAAGCATCATCAATAGAAATTGGCTTTCCGTCTAACAACGCTTGTACAAAAGCATCTGGGTATTTTACCAATAACGATTTTCGGTAATTTCTTGCTTTTCTATAATTTGTAAAAGAACCTAATCTATATTTATATAACGATTCCTCGAAAATTATCTTTACATTTTTAACGGCTTTTAAAGCTGAATTTTCAACATCAAAAGCTCCAATTTGAACTTCGTATGTTAAAACGGGTGCTTTTTTTTCTACATCTACTTCTTCAACTTCAATGACTTCTTTAATTTCTTGTTTTGGTTTCTTAACAGCACAAGATGCTATTATCAAACAACTAACAACGAACGTAAAAATGTTTTTAATTTTCATAGTTTTCTTTTATAAGTTATTTGCTTGCGCAATTAATTCAGCAATGTCTAAAACAGCAACTTCTGCTTCTTTTTCTTTAAACTTAACACCATCTGTCATCATTGTATTACAATACGGACATCCAGTTGCAATAATTTCTGGTTTGGTTTCTAAAGCATCTTCTGTTCTTAAAACATTAATATCTTTATTCCCTTTTTCTGGTTCTTTAAACATTTGCGCTCCACCTGCACCACAACATAATGCTGTAGATTTATTGCGCTTCATTTCCGTTAAATTAACACCCAAACGTTTAATTAAATCTCTAGGAGATTCGTATTCATCATTTGCTCTTCCTAAGTAACAAGGGTCGTGGAACGTAACTCTTTTATTTTTTAAAACTGAATCATCTATAGAAAGTCTTCCTTCAGTAATTAATTTTTTGATGAATTGTGTGTGATGAAAAACTTCATAGTTCCCACCTAAAGAAGCGTATTCATTTTTTAATGTATTAAAAGAATGAGGGTCACAAGTAACAATTGTTTTTACTTCATAAGCATTTAACACTTCTATATTTGTAACTGCTTGCATTTGAAACAAAAATTCATTTCCTGCTCTTTTAGCAGCATCACCAGTAGAACTTTCTTCAGTTCCTAACACTGCAAAATTTACATTTGCTTGTTGTAAAATCTTTACAAAAGCTCTTGTTATTTTTTTTGCTCTATCATCAAAACTTCCAGCAGCTCCAACCCAAAACAACACTTCCGGTTGTTTTCCTTGAGCCATCATATCTGCCATTGTAGGTACTATCATCTTTTTAATTTTGAGTAGTTAGTTTTAAATTATGAGTCTTTAATTAAAAATTAAAGACTCATAATTCAACGTTTATTTATTCTTCGTCTTTCCAGTTTAATCTATCTTGTTGATTGTACTGCCAAGGCGCTCCGTTATTTTCGATGTTTGTCATCATCATATTTAGCTCTTGTGGCGCGGCAGATTCTTCCATCACTAAATATCTACGCATATCCATAATAATAGATAAAGGATCAATATTTACTGGACATTCTTGCACACACGCATTACAACTTGTACATGCCCATAATTCTTCTGGAGAAATATAATCGTTCAATAATTGTTTTCCATCATCTTTAAATGTTCCGCCATTGGCATCAATATTCTTACCAACTTCTTCCATTCTATCACGCGTATCCATCATGATTTTACGTGGCGATAATTCTTTACCTGTAAGGTTTGCTGGACAAGATGAAGTACAACGACCACATTCTGTACATGTGTAGGCATTCATTAATTGCACCCAATTTAAATCGGTTACATCAGATGCTCCAAATTTCTCAGGAACCTCATCCTCTGCATCTTCTGCAGGTGCTGCATATGGATCAGCATTTGGATCCATCATTAATTGTACTTCCTTGGTTACTGCTTCTAAATTATCTAATTGCCCTTTCGGTTTTAGTTTTGCGTAAAACGTATTTGGGAAAGCTAATAAAATATGTAAATGTTTAGAATAATATAAGTAATTTAAAAATACTAAAATTCCGACAATATGAATCCACCAAGCTGATTGCTCAATTAAATGCAACGTTCCTGATGAAAATCCGTTAAACAATGGATATACAAATTGACTTATGGGGTTTCCAATTCCTCCAGACTGAAAAGTAACATCAGCAGCATTCATAACTATAAATAATGTCATTAATACCATTTCAAAATATAAGATGATATTTCCGTCGCTTTTTGGCCAACCTTTCATTTCTTTATTTAAGAAACGTTTAATGTTGATTACATTTCTACGGATCCAAAAAACAACAACAGCAACAAAAACCATTGCTGCTAAAATCTCAAAAGTCCCGATTAAAAACCCATAAAATACTTCACCTAAAATTGGTTGAAAAACTCTGTGAGTTCCAAATAAACCATCAATAATTATTGCTAAAACTTCAATATTAGTGATAACAAAACCCAAATAAACAACAACGTGTAAAACCCCTGAAACAGGTCTGCGAACCATTTTATATTGTCCTAAAGCAATTTTCGCCATGTTTTTCCATCGAGCAGCTTTATTATCACTTCTGTCAACAGATTTCCCTAATTTAATGTTCCGAATTAACTTGCTAATATTCTTTATAAAAAAACCGAATCCGGTTATTAGAATAATTGCAAAAACGATGTTTGGTAAGTATTGCATATCTATTTAATTAATCTCTTTTTATTGATGATTCCAATGATTTTCATCATCAGAATTATTTGGCGATAACCCAATTATATCTCCTTTCGTTGAAACTCCTAATCCTAGAACAGTTCTATTTGCGTAATTAAAATAACTTACGACTTGATTTATTTCTAAAATTTCTCCGTCGGATAAATTTACATTTCTTAAAGAAATAACATCTTCTTCTTTTACTTCTGAGGCAACTAAAGTTAACTTTTTAGCATATTCTAAGCCAGCATTAAATTTATCTTCTACGAATGGTTGATTACCTTTCTCTAAATCGGTTTTTATTTGGTTCGATTTTTCATCATTATCAATCAACCTTTTTAATCCTTCAAAATGATGATTGATACAATAATCGCATTTATTTAAGATGCTTACATAAACGCCAATTGTTTCTAAAAACCATTTTGGCAATGTGTTATTGCTATTGTGCAAAACGTTTTTATATAATGACATATGACCTGTCATTGTATGCGGGCGTAAACCGTGAATCATCATAATATTATCTACATTGTTATTTGGCCCGGTAACTTTTTCGTACAATCGTTTTAGTTTTCCGGTTGCCTCATTAAACGAGATAACTTTAATCCAACTCATTATTTTTTATTCGTGTTGGTTTCGTTTTCTTTATTTTTTTTAGGATCGAAAGGCACTGCTTTTTTTCCGAATAAAGAAAAGTGTACAAATCGTTTTGGGTTCAATTTCATTTCCCTAATCAACTCTTCAAGTTCTTTAGACATGTTTGTTAAATTCGTATACATTGCATCATCTTTGACCAATTTACCCAATGAACCTTCTCCTTTTTGAATACCAACCATTAATTGATTTACATATTCTAAAGATTGTTGTGCTTTTTTAATAGTTAAACCAATATTTGCATTTACTAAAGTATCAGACAACTTCATTAAGTTTTCTGTAATAATTCTAGTATTATCAAACGTATTTTTAATTCCAACTTTACTAGAATCTAATAATTGATTCACAGAACTTAAAGTACTTCCAACATCAGCAAGCATAAATTCTAATCCTAAAATACTTTTGTTTAAACTTTTTCTTGCTTTGAAATCTAAGGTTTGATTTAAACCTAATAATAATGAATCTGCACTAACAATAACGTTTTCTAGTTTTGCTTGCAGTGGATTTAATTTCTCACCAACTGATGAAAAAATATCAGATTCTACTTCTCCTGTTAAAAAATCACCATCAACAGCTAAATCGCCTTCATAAGACGGAATTATTGCCAACGATTGCCCCCCCATTAAACTAGCACTATAAATCTTTGCGACACTTTTATTTGAAAACTCAAAATCGTTTTCAACTAACAATTCTACGACTAACTTCCCTCTTTTTTCAGGATTAGAATTGAATTTAACACCAACAACACTACCAACCTGTAATCCATTAATAGTTACGATACTAGATTTTTTTAATCCTTGTATATTATTATATTCAACAAAGAAATGACGTTGACTTTTTGCAAAAATATTTTCTCCTTTAAGGAAGTTAAATCCCCAAATAAAAAATGCAACAACTACTACTGCTACAAATCCTGTTTTTAGTTCTCTAGACATAGATTCTAATTTAAACAACAATATTACTAATAATTTCTTGGAGATTATATGTAAATCATTGTGTTTTTAACGCTTGTTTTACTGAAATTTTCTTACCATTCTTAAAAGCTGCAATAAAGGCGGATCTATATCCTTTCTTTTTTACTCTTTTTAATAATGATTTTATATTTTTATAATTGACTGTTTTACCATAATAATACTTGTAATACCTACCAACCTTAACTCTTTCTACATTTTTCAGTCCTTTAAAATTGTATGATTTTGTTGCCATTTTTTTACGGCTAGAAGCAATCTGAATTTTATATTCAGCGAGCGCTTTTTTTACCTCTTTTTTTGGTTTAGTTACGATTGGTTTTTTAATATCCGAAACTAAAACCTCATCAACCGTATTTATTTTTAATTGATTAACAAAGGTAATAATAGAACTTGCAATGTTTTTTGCCATTGCAAGTTGACCATTTCTAGAGTTTAAATAACGACCTTCTTTTTTATTCGTTAAAAAACCTAATTCAATTAAAACACTTGGCATTATGGTTTCTCTCAATACTTGAAAGTTATCCATCTTAACATACCTATTAAATCGCTTTAGCTTACTAACAAGGTTATTCTGAATTACACTTGCCAATTGCAAGCTTTGATCTAAGTTTTCTTCTTGCAATAAAGACAAACCTATTACAGATTCTGGCGAATTTGGATTGTAACTATAATTTTGCTTGTAATCTTTCTCTAATAAAATTACACTGTTTTCTCTTTTCGAGATTTCCAAATTTGCTTTATTACCTCTTGCACCTAAAACAAAAGTTCCTGCTCCATAAGCATTTGATGTATGAGAGTCACAATGAATAGAAATAAACAAATCGGCTTTTATATTATTAGCAATATCTCCACGTTTCCATAACTCTATAAAAACATCTGTTTTGCGTGTAAAAACAACTTTAATATCTTTTTGTTTTTCAATTATTTTCCCAACTTCTAAAGCTACTTTTAATGCGATGTTTTTTTCTCGATAACCGTTACCTATATTCCCCGGATCATTTCCTCCATGACCGGCATCTAAAACAATTGTGTAGGTTTTCTTTTGCGCAAAACTAAATTGTGATGAACCTAATAAAAACAAGCTGCATACAAAAAAAGCAAAAAGCTTCGTTTTATGATTATATTTAAGGAGTTCTACTATTGGCATCAATATTTTTACTTAATTTTGGCTATTCAAATTTGGCACTTCAGTTATTGAAGTATATTTTTACATTTATCACAAAAATAACATTAAAAGCATTGCAATCAAACATACAACACATACTTTTATTTAGCTTCCTTAGCCTTTTTTGCTTACAAACTGGTTTTGCTCAAGATATAAAGACAAAAACCAAACCAATTCAGATTCTTAAAGATAAAAATACGCTTTTTAAAAAGGACAGTACTTTATTAAATAAAAATATAGATACTATAAAAAAAGACACAATTATAAAACCTAAAAGCGCTATAGAATCAAAAATTACGCATAACGCTTTAGATTATATTCTACAAAATGCCAAAACGAAACAAGTTGAATTGTATAATAAAGCACATGTAACTTATGAAGATATTGATTTAAAAGCTGGTTATATTTTAATAGACAATAAAAATAATACACTTTTCGCAAGAGGAATAAAAGATAGTTTAGGTTATATACAAAGACCTGTTTTTAAACAAGGTCCTCAAGAATCTGAACAAGATTCTATTTTGTATAATTTCAAAACAAAAAAGACTATTATTTACGGAATAAAAACTGTACAATCTGGAATGATCACCTACGGTGAAAAGATGAAAAAAGTAAATGATTCTACTGTTTTCTTAAGAGATATTAAATTCACTACTTCAGACAAAACAAATCCAGATTATTACATCAAAACTAGAAAAGCAAAGTTAGTTCCTGGTAAAAAAATTATTATTGGTTTAAGTAATTTAGTAATTGCAGACGTTCCAACTCCACTTGCAATTCCGTTTGCATATTTCCCAATGACTGATAAAAGAGCATCCGGTTTTATCATTCCAACTTGGGGACAAACAAGTAGTCAAGGATATTTTTTACAAAACGGAGGTTATTACTTAGCCTTGAATGATTATTTAGACATTTCTTTAATGGGCGATGTGTACTCGAACGGAAGTTGGGGTTTACGTTCAGAGTCTAGTTATGTAGTTCGTTATAAATTTAATGGTAATTTTAGCTTTCGATATGAAAACTTGATTAGAAGTCAAAAAGGTTTTGATGACTATAGTAAGTCTACTAATTTCAACTTAAGATGGTCACACAATCAAGATGCAAAATCGAACCCAAATGCGCGCTTTTCAGCTTCTGTTAATTTAGGAAGTAGTAAATATTTTAGAGAATCTTTAAACGAAGTAAATAGTTCAGATTTTTTAACAAATACGTTGAGTTCTTCTATTTCATATTATAAAAAATTCGTTGGCACGCCTTTTAATTTAAATGCAACAGCTAGTCATTCTCAAAACACTAATACGCAAGAAATAAACATGACTTTACCTTCTTTGCAAGTAAATATGGATAGAATTTATCCGTTTGCAGGTAAAAGCGGTGTCAAGAAAAATCCGTTCCAAAAAATTGGATTGAATTACAGCATGAAAGGAGATTATAGAATTAACACTGTTGATTCTCTTTTCTTTAAACCAGAAATGTTTCAAACAGCAAAAGCAGGAATACAACATACCGCTTCTGCAAACACAAATTTAAAAGTATTAAAATATTTTACGTTAACACCAAACGCAAGTTTTAAAGAGGTTTGGAATTGGGATTACACAAACAGGTATTATGATGCAACTTCTGGCACCAATGTTAAAGAAAGAATTAATGGATTTAAAAGTTTTAGAGAATATACTGCAGGAGTTTCTTTAGGTACAACTATTTATGGTCAGTATAATTTTAAAGGCAAATTAAAATCGATTCGCCATACAATTAGACCTTCTATTAATTACGGATATAGACCCGATTTTGCAGACAACTACAATCAACAAGTACAACAAAGCATAGATCCAACAGATATTTTAACCTACTCTCCTTTTGAAGATGGAATTTATGGAAGGCCTGGAGTTGGCTTATCAAATTCAATCGGAATTTCTGTAGCCAATGTTTTAGAAGCAAAGGTTGCGTCAAAAGACTCCTTAAGCACAGAAGACAAAAAAATAACTTTGCTAAACAATTTAAATTTTAGCACCAGTTATAATATAGCTGCTGATAGTTTAAAATGGAGCCCAGTTGCTGTTACAGCTGGAACTCGGTTTTTTAAAGATAAATTATCTATAAATATGGGAGCAACTTTAGATCCTTATCAAGTTGATGGAAACGGAACTAGAATTAATGAAATAAATAGCAATATTTTTAGACTTACCGCTGCAAATGTTACTGCAAATATTTCTTTTTCAAGTAGAGATTTTGAGAAAAAAGATAAAGCTAAATCCAATAACACAAATCAAAATCAGTTTGGTAACACAAACTCAAATCAAAATACTAAAAACGAAAAAGAAGTTAAAGAAACAAAATTATATAGAGCTACAATTCCTTGGAATGTAAGTTTAGCATATGCCGTAAACTACACAAATAATGGGGTTTCAAATGCAGGAATTGGTTCTAACTCTTTAATGTTTAATGGGAATTTAGAATTATCACCCAAATGGAAAGTAAGATATAGTTCTGGTTACGATTTTAAAAACAAAGGTTTTACTTATACACGTCTAGGTTTTACAAGAGATTTAGATAGCTGGAGTTTTAATTTTGATTGGTCTCCTTTCGGAACTAACAAATCTTATTACTTTAGAATTGGCGTAAACTCTAGTATGTTAAACGATTTAAAATGGGATAAACGTAGTTTACCAGACAGATTATTATTTTAGCCTTGTAAGGGCTTTATGCACAAAACTTAAAAATATGAAAAAAATTATTACAACCTCAAACGCTCCAGCTCCAATCGGGCCATACAATCAAGCTACTTTAGTAGGCAACACATTATATACTTCTGGTCAAATAGCAATAAACCCAGCAAATGGTGAATTGGTTTTAGAGGACATTTCTACAGAAACCAAACAAGTAATGGAAAACGTAAAAGCAGTTTTAGATGCTGCAGAAATGACTTTTGAAAACATTGTAAAAACGTCTATTTTTATTTCTGATATGAAAAATTTTGGAGCAATAAATGAAGTGTATGCAAGGTATTTTAATGAAGCAACTGCGCCAGCAAGAGAAACTGTTGAAGTTGCGAATTTACCTAAATATGTAAATGTAGAAATTAGTGTGATTGCGGTAAAGTAAAATTTACAAATTAAAAAGTTATTTTTATAATGATGCTGAGTACTCTAACAAATCTAATAACTTAACAGCATAACCCATTTCATTATCATACCAAGAAACTATTTTTACAAAATTATCATTTAGTGCTACTCCTGCATTGGCATCAAAAATTGAAATCCTTGGGTCACTCACAAAATCCTGTGAAACAACCTCGTCTTCTGTATAACCTAAAATTCCTTTCATTTCATTTTCAGAAGCAGATTTCATTACTGATTTAATAGCATCATAAGGAGCAGGCTTTTCTAATCTAACAGTTAAATCAACCACAGAAACATCCATAGTTGGGACTCGAAATGCCATTCCAGTTAACTTTCCATTCATTTCTGGAATTACTTTTCCAACTGCTTTTGCAGCGCCAGTAGTAGACGGAATAATGTTATGAATTGCCGATCTTCCAATTCGCCAATTCTTAGTTGCAGGTCCGTCAACTGTATTTTGTGTTGCTGTTGCCGCATGAACTGTAGTCATTAATCCTTCAACAACTCCAAAATTATCATTTAGAATTTTAACAATTGGCGCCAAACAATTTGTAGTACAAGACGCATTTGAAATGATGTTATCAGTTGCTTTTAATTCGTGATGATTTACACCCACTACAAACATTGGCGCATCTTTAGAGGGAGCAGAAACTACCACTTTTTTTGCACCCGCTTTTATATGCATATTTCCTTGTGCAATCGATTTAAAAATCCCTGTACATTCTAAAACATATTCAGCTTCAACTTCATTCCATTTTAAGTCCTCTGGATTTCTTTCTGCTGAAATTCTGATTTCATTTCCGTTTACGATTAAGTTTCCGTTTTTTACTTCAACTGTCCCTTCAAAATTTCCGTGAACAGAATCATATTTTAACATATATGCTAAATAATCTACATCTAACAAATCATTGATTGCAACAATTTGAATATTTTCTCTTTTCATGACAGTTCTTAGTGCTAATTGCCCTATTCTACCAAAACCATTTATTCCAACTTTTATCATTTTTTGCTTTTTTGCTTTTTTGCTTTTTATGTTGACATAATATCAGAAACCCTTAAAAGTTCTTGATCTATTGTATGCCCTCCTTTTATTGCTTCTTTAATTTCTGTGGTAATTACTTCGTTGTTTTTTAAACCTAACATCAAATTAGATTTATTTTCTAACAACAGCTCTACAGATCTTACGCCTAATCTACTTGCTAAAACTCTGTCAAAACAACTTGGAGAACCGCCTCTTTGCATGTGCCCCAAAACAGAAACTCTGACTTCATATTCTGGAAGATTCTCCTCTACATATTCAGCCAATTCAAAAACGTTTTTCCCAGATTTATCTCCTTCTGCAACCACAACAATACTGGATGATTTTCCCGAGTATTTACTTTTCTTTAAAGACTCTAACATTCTTTCCAATCCTAAATTTTCTTCAGGAATTAAAATTTCTTCAGCCCCAGCACCAACTCCAGCATTCAAAGCTATAAAACCAGCATCTCTTCCCATTACCTCAACAAAAAATAATCTATTATGAGATGAAGCGGTGTCTCTAATTTTATCAATTGCTTCAACAGCAGTATTTAATGCAGTATCATAACCTAAGGTGTGTGAAGTCCCAAATATATCGTTGTCAATTGTTCCAGGGATACCGATTATTGGAAAATTAAACTCATCATTAAAAATGGTTGCTCCTGTAAACGAACCATCACCTCCAATAAGAACTAATGCATCAATATTATGCTTTTTTAAATTTTCAAAGGCTTTTTTACGACCTTCAATTGTCATGAATTCTTTTGATCTAGCAGTTTTTAGAATTGTGCCACCTTTATTGATAATGTTATTAACACTTCTTGCTTTTAAATCGATAAAATCGCCTTCAATCATCCCTTGAAATCCACGATAAATACCAACACAATCTTTTTTATAATATGCACAAGTTCTAACAACCGATCTAATTGCCGCATTCATTCCTGGCGAATCTCCACCGGAAGTCATCACTGCTATTTTTTTTATTTTTTTCATATCTCTATTGTAAAGTTAAGAAATATAAAATCAATCTTAGAATAAAAAAAGGTGTTTAAGAATTACTTTAACGTTTGAATAAAAGCTTCAATTTTATGAAATTGCTTAGAGATTTTTTCAACAAAAGTAAATTGATTGATGGCTCTATCTAAATTATGCTTTTTGTATTTCGTTTTAAAATACACATCGTCACTTAGATAATCTGTTAAGAATCGTAACCCCATTAAAAAAGGTAAAATTTTAATACTTATTGGAAGCAACTTTAGCTCTTCATGTGAAATACTTTTATACTCTTGAAAAAAACCTCTGGTATAGCTTTCAAAAAACTGAAAATTAAATTCGATTTTTTCAACATTTGCTTCATCTTCGTTTACTGTATTACACAAAGCTCTAATCGCATCACTATAATCGAAATGCAAAACGCCTTTCATTACGGTATCCATATCAATTAAACACAGCGCTTTACCTTCTTTTGAAAACAAAATGTTTGAAATTTTGGTGTCATTATGTGTTAATCGCAATGGCAATTTTTTTTGTTCAATTGCTTTATCGATTGTTAACATTTCATTGATGCTGTTTTCAACAAAGGCAATCAAACCTTTAGTTTTATTTATCTTACTTTCGGATGCATTTTGAAGGGCTTTTTTAAATTGCTGATGTCTTACAGTTACAGAATGAAAATCTGTTAAAATCGTCGTGATTTTAGAAATATCGAAATCTTTTGTCAACTCTAAAAAATTACCAATAATTTTACCCGCTTCAAAAGCAATTTGAGTGTTTTTTGCTTTTAAATAGGTGACAGAATTTTCAATAAAAATAGAAACATTCCAAATATTACTATCTTCATCTTCATAAAAAAAAGTATTGTCTTTTGCTTTTACAAAACACAATACTTTTTGTTGAATCTCATCTTGAGTTAAATACTTTAATTTATCTTGTAAATGATTACTTACCCAAACTTTATTTTCAATTAACTCTTCAGGTTTTTTAAAAACAGTACGATTTACTTTTTGTAAAACGTACTGTGGTTTCAGTTTCGTTTTAATTAAAAAAGTATCATTAATATGTCCAGAATTTAATTCTTGATAAGATTCAAACTCAGAATGAATCTCAAATTTATTAATAACACTTTTCAATCTATTTTCCATTACCAAAGTTTTGGAGGATAGACCGATTGAGCTATCAATTCTTTTACTTTAGCAACAACTACTTCTTTATCTTCTTTGTACGTAACACCCATCCATTTTGCATCTGTTCTTAAAACTTTCATTTTTGCTACATCCTTTTTTATCAAGTAATCGACAACTAAAGGCAAAAAGAATTCAGCTTTTAACTCCAGGTAATTTTCTTCTAAAAACGCTTCAAAAGCACCATCTAAGAAAGTTAAAAATGTTGGTGTAAATCCAAAAAAATTCATAGACACAATTGTATCATTAGACATTATTTCTTCATTCCCTTCTTCATTTTCAAAAACGATGTCTGCTCCTTTTTTTGTAATGGCAGTTCTTTCTTTTATCTGCTGTAAATTATTATTCCCATCAGCAAAAGTTTCTCCTCTAGAAACACTTCCGTTTTCAGATAATGTATTGTAAATTGGGTAACCAACCATTGCATATTCTGTTGAAGATTCGTTTGCCTCTTTTAAGTAAGAAATAATTGTTTTAAAAGCATCTAATCCATAAAAGTCATCTGCATTAATTACACAGAAATTATCTTTTATCATATCTTTTGCAACTAACAATGCATGTGCTGTTCCCCAAGGTTTTATTCTTTCATTCTTACTGTATTTTTCAGGAACCTTAGACGTTTCTTGAATTGCGTATGCAACCTCAACTTTCCCTTCTAATTTTGCTCCAAAATCAGTTTTTACTTCTTCTAAAATATCTTTTCTAACGATAAAAACAACTTTTGTAAATCCAGCTTCAATTGCGTCGAATAAAGAAAAATCCATGATTGTCTCTCCGTTTTCAGAGATCCCATCTAATTGTTTTGTTCCTCCATATCTGCTTCCCATTCCTGCAGCTAATATTACTAATGTAAAATCTTTCATTTTTAATTTTTATTTTTTGTTGATTTAAACTGAGTAAAACGATTTGTTTCTACTGTTTTTACTGAGTCTTTTTGTATGTTACTTTTTTTCTTCTTTTTTAACCCTATTTTTCTAAGTAAATCAGAGAGGTTATTAAAATCTACTTGATATGTTAAACCAATTCCTTGCGTATAACCCTCTTCTTCTGCTGAATACTGAATTTCGTTTTGACGGTTAAATATTACACCTCTAAAATTCCCTTTTTCATTCAGGAGAATTTCAACTTTTACTTCTCCAACAACACTAGATTGAGTTTTTGTACCAACTGGTACTCCAACCTTACCATTTACAACAACTCTATCAGAAATTTGCGTACCAACAGAAACGTTTACTAAGTCATCATTTACTACATTTGTCACATCAGTTTTATCAGTTATCTCGTAATCTACATCAAATTGTACTTTACCGTCTCCGCTGCTAATCAAGCTAGATAGTGCGCTTGTTATTGCACTTGAAGTAGTTCCTATAATTGCATCAGAACCGTTAAAATTAGCTTTATCTGGGTTATAAAAAGTGTTTAGAGCTAACAATGACAAAAACTGTTTTGTTTTTTCATTTACATCGTTATCATTCAACTTAAACTCAAGCTCGGATGCAATTGTATTATTTACATTTGGAATTTCTATATCAAATTCTTGATTAGAATTAAAAAGTCCACCGCTAATTTTTGCTATTAAATTGACTGGTATTTTTCTACTTGAATTAAAGTTTTCTAATAATGTTGATGGATTCGCTTTTGTTGTATAAAAGGCTGTAATATTTAAATCTGCATCTGCCGGACTTCCATTCCAAGAAATAGTACCGCCTCTTTCAACATTAAATGTCTTATTTACTAAACCACCATATTTAAATTCATACTTCCCTTCATCAACGGTAAAACCTCCATCCATTATAAATCGACCTCTTGTATCAATTTCAATTTTGATGTTTCCGCTACCTCTACCGTTTAATAAACTCCCATTAGATTTATCAATTACTATTTCTGCAATTGCATCATTCGTTACTTCTAAATTAATATCTAATTTCAACCCCTTTAATGCATCAAATTCAAATTCTTCAATATCCTTTTCTTCAACAACATCTTTGTTAGACCTAAACTGAATTAATTTATAATTATCAACCGTTTTTATATCGTTTAAAGGAATTACAAATTTTGTGTTTGGATTTGTTGTAGCATTTACTGTTATCTCTAAATTATCTGTATAACCTTTAATTGTTGCGTTTCCATTTATAAATGCAGTTCCGTAATACAAAGATTCTTCTGTCTCTTCAGTATTTAACACCACCAAGTTTTCTGTCAAAATATTTAAATCCATTTTCCAGGATTTAAAATCGATATGAGAAATACTTCCACTAAAGTCTCCAGTAGAATTATATTTAGTGTCCAATAGATCAAGTTTTTCAAAAATAAATGATTGCTCTTCTAGCCTAATCTTTGTAAGTCCTGCAAAATCATAATCAACATTTAAATACGGAAACAATAAACCTGCATCTTTCAATTCTAATTCACCTTTCATATCAGGATTTCTTAAAAATCCTTTAAAGCTAAAATTACCAGAAGCTTCTCCTCTAATTTTAGATAAAACATCTTGTCCTAATGGACTAAATGCATTTAATTTAAACTTATCTAAGGTAACATTTAAATCTACAATTGGTCGTTGACCTGTAAAATCAATAAAACCATTTGCTGAAATGCTTTTGTTACCAGATTTTTCCAGAGTTAAATCTACCTCATATTTTTCGTATGAATTTTTTGCTTCTACATCTAACACTAAATTCCCTTGTTCAAAAGAATTGATTTTAAAATCATCAATAGACAATAATCCTTTTGGTGAATATTGACCATCTTTCTGAAGAAAATCTAAATTCCCATTTAAAGTACCGTTTATAGTTAAACTATCAATAACAGGCATTAAACTAGACATTTTTACATCTTTGAAATTTATTTTTAAATCTTTTTGAGTTGAATCTTTTACAACACCTCTGAAAGATATTTCTTGTTCATTAGATGTTAAGTTAAAAGGACTAAAATTATACTCGCTTTTCTTTAAATCGAAAACAACCTTACTGCTTTTATTATCCTCAGGATTAATTTTCCAAACATTATTTTCAAAATCGAAACTAGATTTTTGTATTCCTAAAACAGATTTTCTTTCCTCGTTTAAGGTGTAAAATAAATCCATATTAAAGGTTTCATTTGTTGCAGTTGCTCCTTTAAATTCTGATTTCACAAATAACGTATCGTTCTTTGTTACGTTTATAAGATTCAATTTTGATGCATTAAAATATTCTGTATTTATTTTAGCTGCCATCAAATGCGTATTGTAAAACTTATTCTTAGTGTTAATTTCTAATTTTAATGAATCAATTTCATTTCCATAAACAATCATTTTTGGTGATAAAAAATTTAGCTTAAAATGATTAGTCTCAGCATCTATTCTACCATTAAAATTGGTGTTTTTATCAATAAAAAATTGAGGAAAGAACACATCAATGATTTGATTATAAATATTAATATCGAATTTTAAAAATTGGTTTGGTGCGACTTTAAATGGAACATAATTTGCATATATATTTCCCATAGCGTTCTGAATTAACAAAGGCAACTCGCTAAACTTAAAATTACCACTTAACGAACCTTGTGCAATATCGTTTTCGTTTAAGTTTTTATTTATCTCTATGGTTTTGATACTATCCTTTACGTAAGATGTAATTACAAATTTCTTGAAATTATATGCTTTTTTGGGAGTTGTGTATTCTATATCATTAAATGTTGTTATACCCACAACGTTATCAAATGTATTACCTACAATATCAAATTTTAATTCTCCTTTTATTTTAGAAATGCTATCTCTTGTAAATAAATTTGTTTTTACTAAATCGGCGTCTTCAATTTTTGCTGTAAAATCAAACTTATTTCTTTTTGATGAAAAATCTACCAAACCGTTTAATCTCATCTTTAAGAACTCATCGTTGACACTTAAGTTTCCTGTAAAAAATTTATTTAAGAAAAGCCCGTTTATATTTACATTTTGATATTCATACTTGTTGAACTCTAATTTCTTAACAGCGCCAATAATTCCTGAATTGATATTTTCTAACTTAAAACCAGTTCCGTTTACATCACCAACAAGAGTTACTTTTCCTAAAAGTGGCTCATTCAATAACCTTCCAATATTAAAATCATTTAACTCAATATTCCCTTTATAATTTGAGCTATTAAAAACTGTTGTATTAGTAAATTTTAAATCGGCTTTTGCGGCGCCAATTCGAGAAACAACATCAACAATTAAATCTAGTTTACTATCATTAATAAATATTTTTCCGATTAAATTGAACTCTCCTAACCTTTTAATTTCTTCAGGTATTGCTTCTCCAAGAAGATTGGGTAAAACACCTGTTAACCTATTATAATCAGCAGTTAAACTTTCTACATCTGCTTCAAAAGAAAATTCTTTTTCAGAATTAAGTGCGTTTACAAGTTTTAAATCCGATTTAATTATTATCCCTATATCAGAGTTAACACTTAAGTTGTTTACTTTAAAATCATTTAACGTACCAACGATATTCCCTTTTAAATTCAAAACATCTCCAATACCAAACTCTTTATAAAACTTATTTAAATCTTTTAAAGAAATTCTACTTCTAAAAATATTTGCTCTTAACTTTACTTTGTCTGTGAAAAACTGAAAATCTTCACGTTTATATAAAAAAGAAATATCAGCATTTATTTTAGAAGTTTTAGTTTCTATTGTCGTTTTTTTAAACAACATGTTTGATGTAGAATATGTAAAGTCGGTCGTTAAATTAGTTACTTCTAAACCGCTTTTTTCTTTAAAGTACAAACCTCTAATATTAGTTGTCACATCAGACCCAAAAATTTTAAAATCACTTAAACTACCACCAGCTTCTTTTATAGAAAAGGATAAACTGTCCTTTTGATTTAAGTTTAAAAGCTTAAAGTTCAAATTATCTAAATACATATCTGAACTCGTTAATAAAAAGGGATTTGCCAAAGAGTCTGTTGGAGTACCATTGTCAAAATTTTCAACAAAGACAGATAAATTATCATTTGTTTCCCCTTTATATTTTTTTAAATGAAAATCAACACCATCTAAAGAAACACTACCTAAATTAACTTTATTATCAATGATTTTTTTTGCGTTTCGCAAAGAAGTACTTAAGTTTTTCACAAAAATTAAAGTATCATTATGATGATCTCTAATTTCAACTCCTTTTAATTGAACCGAACCCAAAAAAGACAAGTCAACTCTTTTTACAACAATATTCGTATTAAAAGATTCTTTTAGGCTTTTGGTTAAGGTTCTAGCTAATCTGGTTTGAACACCAGGAATTGAAAACACAATACTTATCAAAAACAAGAATAGCAGCACATACGCTAGAAATCTAACAAATATTTTTATCTTGTTTTTAATAATCAATTTTTTATTTAAAGATGGGACAATCAGTGAATTCTACTCAAAAAATGTTCCACTCTTTGCAAAGAAAGTTGAAATTTTGATAACTTTTGAATTTGAATCAATATTTTTGCAATTCAATTTAAAACATTTAACCTTTTGATCCAAAAACCGGTTTACATTTTAGGAATAGAATCTTCTTGTGATGACACAAGCGCTTCAGTTATTTATAACGGAAAAGTGTTAAGTAATGTTGTAGCTAATCAAGAAGTGCATTCTAAGTTCGGAGGCGTTGTTCCTGAATTGGCTTCAAGAGCGCATCAACAAAATATTGTTCCTGTTGTACAACAAGCTCTAGAACAAGCAAATGTTGATAAAAATCAATTGAGTGCAATTGCATTTACACGAGGACCAGGATTAATGGGCTCTTTATTAGTTGGCACTTCTTTCGCAAAATCATTAGCATTGGGTTTAGATATTCCTTTGATAGATGTAAACCATATGCAAGCACATATTTTAGCACATTTTATTGAAGAAGAAAATGCTAAGATTCCTCCGTTTCCATTTATTTGTTTAACGATAAGTGGCGGGCATACACAAATTGTAAAAGTTAGCAATCATTTTGAAATGGAGATTTTAGGTGAAACTATTGATGATGCTGTTGGTGAAGCTTTTGATAAATCTGCAAAAATTTTAGGACTGCCTTATCCTGGCGGACCATTAATTGATAAACATGCACAAAAAGGAAACCCGAAAGCATTTCAATTCACAAAACCAAAAGTAGGCGATTTAGACTTTAGTTTTAGTGGATTAAAAACGGCAATTTTGTATTTCATTCAGAAGCAAGTTAAGGAAAATCCGAATTTTATTGAAGAAAACTTAGTTGATATTTGCGCGTCAATCCAACATACAATTGTTGAGATTTTGATGATAAAACTTAAAAACGCTGTAAAACAAACTGGAATTAAGCACATTGCAATTGCTGGTGGTGTTTCTGCAAATTCAGAAATTAGAAAACGTTTGCAATTAGCAGAAAAACATTTTGGCTGGACAACTTATATTCCAAAGTTTGAATACACAACAGACAATGCTGCCATGATTGCCATTACAGGGTACTTAAAATTCTTAAACAATATCTACTCTGACATTGGCATTACTGCGCAAGCAAGATTAAAAGTTACAGAATAAAAAAGCGAGCTAATTAGCTCGCTTTTTATTTTTACAATTATTTTTTATTTTAAAACTTCGGTTAACACTTTTGCTAAACGAATTCCGCCTTTTTGTAATTGACTTCTAACTGTAGCAAAATGATCGTACATATAACGATAACGTAGATTTTCATCATTTTTAGCAGAAGCATAAATTTCTTGAGCCAACACTTTAGATTCGTTCACCCAATCTACAACTGAACCTTTTTTTAATTCTTTAATTTGAGAGTTACTCATTTTATCAGCATTCTTAGTAAGCTCTGTATACGTCATGTTAAAGCTATTAATCATTTCACTATCCCAAACTCTGTGCATATTTGAGTTATTGTAAAACCATTTTACTTTAAAATCATTCCCACCTCTATCAGAAACTCTTCCAACATGCATTGGTTGATGTAAATCACCTATAAAATGTATCAACATTTTTAAATGAAAAGCTTTATCTGATTTGGTCGAATTTTTATCCAACAAAACTTCTTTACACTTTGCAATTGCCGTAACTAAATCTCCTTTTGGGTTCTTTTTTGAAGTTTGATACGTTTCATCATCATTTAAATTTACATAATGCCAGGTCGAATATTTTCTGAATGCATTATCAGATTTAATATCGTCTGCAAATGTAGAAACCATGGCTAAACTTTGCCCGTCTAATAATTCACTTATTTTACGCTTTACTCTTTTTGATAAATGATTTGAAGCGATTTCTCCAACTGCTCTATGACCAGTGTTTCCCCAAACTACTTCAGTTTCTTTTTCTGGAACTGAGCTGAAGTTTCCAAAAAATGCAAAAGCCAATATAAATAAGATGTTTGTTTTCATTTTTATTTTTTATGAAATAATATTTGGCTAATTTATAAAAATATTCGCTTAAATATTTGGAAATCAGAAAAAAAATGTTATATCTTTGTGATATCATTTTAATATCATAATAAAACAACCATATCATGACAAACGAAAAAATAATAAAACCAGCAAACGGATATTTAATGTTCGTAATAGTATTAGCACTATTCGTAGGAGGAATAGTTTTAGCAATAAAATTTGAAAATCCAGTTTGGATATTAGCAACTGTAACTGGTTTTATTTGTGCATTCGGATTTATTTTAGTGAATCCAAATTCATCAAAAGTAATTTTACTATTTGGTAAATATATCGGAACTGTAAAAAACAATGGATTGTATTGGGCAAATCCTTTATACAAAAAAAGAACAATTTCTTTAAGAGCAAGTAACTTTGATAGTGAGCGATTAAAAGTAAATGACAAATTGGGAAACCCAATTATGATTAGTACTATTTTGGTTTGGCGAGTTACAGACACACACAAATCTGCTTTTGATGTTGATAATTATGAAAACTTTGTAAGAGTTCAAACTGATGCCGCTGTTAGAAAATTAGCAAGCATGTATCCTTATGATAATTTTGCTGATGAAGGAACAACAGAAGATATTACATTACGATCTAGTGTAAACGAAGTAAGTGAAGCGTTAGAAAAAGAATTAGAAGAACGTTTATCAATTGCTGGAATTGAAGTATTAGAGGCAAGAATTGGATATTTAGCATACGCTCAAGAAATTGCAAGCGCTATGTTAAAGAGACAACAAGCTACAGCAATTGTTGCGGCACGTCATAAAATTGTAGAAGGCGCAGTAAGCATGGTAGAAATGGCTTTAGAAGAATTAGGGAAAAAGAATATTGTTGAGTTAGATGATGAACGCAAAGCAGCAATGGTTAGTAATTTAATGGTTATTTTATGTGGAGATAAAGAAGCTTCTCCTGTTTTAAATACCGGAACATTAAGTCATTAAGATGTTAGTAGTAATTATAAAAATATTTGCGCTCATAATTAACTTAACAGCACTGTTATTAATCTCTTTATTTAATTAAAAAAGAAATGTTAGGAATTCAAATCAAAAATAAAAAAACACTTTTAGTTGTGTTTGCAATTTGTATCGCATTGATTAGTATTGGAGTTTTAATATTGACAAATAGATAATTATGAAAAACAAAAGCGCATATATAGGGATGATATTTGGAGCTGGGGTTGGAGTAATTTTCAACAGTACAGGCTTAGGATTACCAATGGTCGCTGGAGCTGGACTTGTTCTTGGTTTAATCTTTGATCAGCAACAAAAAAAGAAACATAAGAAAGAATAATGAGCGAAAAAAAAAATTTAGCAATCGGAATAGGAACAGCTATTGGAGTAGCATTAGCTTTAATTAGTTTTGGTGAGAATAAAAAATGTAAAGACAAGAAATTATGAAAGAATATAAAGTAATTAACTGGAAACCGGGGTTATCTAAAAATAGTGAACGCCTAGAAGACACTTTAAACGAACATGCAAAAAGTGGATGGCGAGTAATTCATATAAGTGAACAAAACACAAGAATAGTTTTTGAAAGAGATAAAAACAGATAATGAGAATATTTAAAGAAGAACAACGATTTACAGAAACCTGGTTAATAGTTTTATTAACCATAAGTATGCTTGTTCCAATGTTTATTATTTTTAAAGAGTTTTCAAAAGAAAACACAACAATGAGTTTGAATGAGTTTCTTTTTTCAATTATTTTAATGCCATTATGTATTTTACCAATTTTCTTCTTTAAACTAAAAACAAGAATTGATGAAAAAGGAATTCATTTTCAGTTTTTTCCTTTTCATTTTAAGCCAAGAACAATTGCTTGGTCAGAATTAAAATCTGCCAATACCAGAAAATACTATGCAATTACTGAATATGGGGGCTGGGGATTAAAAACCAGCTTTCTTTCGAGAAAAAAGAAAGGAATTGCTTATACTGTTTCTGGAGAATTGGGTTTGCAACTCGAATTAAAAGCCGGAAAGAAAATTTTAATCGGAACACAATTATTAAACGATGTTAATTCTGTTTTAAACACATACAAAGAAAAAATACACACAAATGAAAACTAAATTTTTATACCTATTCTTATTCATTTGGTCACTTACAAATGGGCAATCAAAAATAACATCAGAAGAAATTCTGATTAAAAATGATTCGATTGAATTACCTGGAACGTTAACTTTTACAAAAGCGAAAACTCCTTTAGTAATTTGGGTTCATGGTTCTGGAAATGTAGACAGAAACGGGAATCAAGCTGGAGTGAATATTAAAGCAAATTATATCAAGCAATTTAGAGATGAAGTAAATAAAAAAGATATTGCTTTTTTTAGCTTTGATAAAAGAACTTCAAACCCGAAAAATAAAAACTTTTTTAAAGGAATGCTTTTTGATGATTTTGTAACTGATCTCAATACGGTTATCAATCATCTTAAAAGTGATAATCGTTTTTCAGAAATTATTTTAGTTGGTCACAGTCAAGGTTCGCTAATTGCTATGTTAGCTTCAAAAAATGTCGATAAATATATTTCTATTGCTGGACCTGCAACAAGTTTTGACAAAGCAGTTATTCAACAAATCACTGCTCAAAGTGCAGAATTTGGTAAAGTTGCCGAAGCACATTTTAAAGAACTTTTTGAAACTGGAGACATCAAACAAGTAAATCCGATGTTGTTATCAATTTTCGCAAAACAAAATTTCGCCTTCTTAGTCAGCTGGGCAAAACACAATCCATCAGAAGAAATTAAAAAACTAACAATTCCTGTTTTAATTATTAACGGAACAAAAGACATACAAGTTAAAGTGGAAGACGCCAAAGCTTTACAGAAAGCAAAACCAAACGCAAAATTGGTTATTATTGAGAATATGAATCACGTTTTAAAAAACATAGCAATTGATGCCGATAATATGAAATCGTATTATTCAGCAGATTTTCCAATTTCATCAGAATTAATTACAACAGTTGTTGCTTTTATAAAAAAATAAAAATCATGGCAAAAAAGAAAGCTTTTGCACTACGTATCAATGAAGAAATGATTAAGTCTATTGAAAAATGGGCTTCAGACGAATTTCGATCTACCAACGGACAGATTGAATGGATGTTGATGCAAAGTTTAAAAGACGCCAAAAGAGAACCTAAAAAGAAAAGCGAAGAATAATATTCTTCGCTTTTCTTTTGGAATTAAATCAATAATCTGCGTTTTCATTTTTCTAAACTCAAAAATTATTTTTTCGAAATCAAAAAAAAGAGTATTTTACAAATTCCTACAACATATTGATAATCATTAATTTACAGAAACTTATTTCACCATAAATGGTGAGTCTTCTCACCAATTTTGGTGAGACAGAAAATACCCCATTTTTGGTGATTGCTAGATATTCTTTTTCATTTTAAATTTATACAAATTATTTTTTAAATAAAACATCATGAAAAAGAGAAAAAACAAATTATTAAACGCATTAAAACTGGGAGCATTATTTTTTGGAATGATTTTGGTATTCAACAATTGTCAAAAAGAAGAAAACTACATTGTAGAAACTACTTCTCCAATCAATTTAGAAAAAGCAAAAAAAATGTT
>JAQXEU010000059.1 GCA_029250685.1 Polaribacter sp. | reverse complement strand
ATTTGACCAGCATGAAAAGTTCCTTCACTTCCAGTAAAACCTTGTACTATAATTTTTGAATCTTTATTTACTAAAACGCTCATTTGTTTGTTTTTTCTCTTGTTAAATTTTCAATTGAAATTCAATTGTTTTAAGACCACGCAAAAATAACTCTTTTTATATCGTTATACAACGAATATTGAATCACTTTTTTTCTGGTTTTGTTATATTTTTTAAATAGATAGTTTCTCTTAATTTTTGTCGATATTCAACTGGTGGAGTTCCGTAATAAATATTCTTTTTAAGCGATTTTGTAACTCCAGTTTGTGCCATTACTACAGTTCCTTTTTCAATTGTGATTCCGCTTATAACACCCACTTGCCCCCAAAGTGTAACTTCGTCTTCAATAATTGTACAACCAGCAATACCAGTTTGTGCAGCAATTAAACATTTTTCTCCAATTACGGTATCATGACCAATATGAACTTGGTTATCAATCTTAGTTCCTTGCTTGATTGTTGTATCACCAGTAACTCCTTTATCAATTGTGCAAGAAGCTCCTAAATCTACATTATCTTCTAGCACTACTCTTCCTCCAGACACTAATTTATCAAATCCAGTTTCTCTGTTTTTATAATAAAAAGCATCCGACCCTAAAATTGAATTTGCGTGAATTGTAACATTGTTTCCGATAACACAATTATCATAGATTGATACGTTTGAATGTATTAAACAGTTATCACCAATTTGCACATTATTTCCGATGAAAGTATTCGGTTGAATTACCGTGTTTTTTCCAATTATTGCTGAATCAGAAATATTTGCTTTTGATGCAATAAATGGATTGAAATGATTGGTTAATTTATTAAAATCTCTAAAAGGATCATCAGAAATCAATAATGCTTTTCCTTCTGGGCAATCAACTTTTTTATTGATTAAAATTGTTGTTGCTGCTGAGTTTAACGCTTTATCGTAATACTTTGGGTGATCAACAAAAACGATATCACCTTTTTCTACAACGTGAATTTCATTGATTCCAAGAATTTCAAAATTTTCATCACCAACAAAATCAGTATCAATTAATGATGCTATTTGTTGTAAGGTTTGTGGTTTGTTGAATTTCATATAAATTTATCGATTGCATTTTAAAGTAAAACGCATTGAATTATTTATTCTTTGACACGTTCTTGGTAAGTCCCTTTTGTTGTTTCTATTTTAATTCTGTCTCCTTCATTTATAAATAAAGGCACATTTACACTTGCTCCTGTTTCTACGGTTGCAGGTTTTGTTGCATTTGTAGCTGTATTTCCTTTAATTCCAGGTTCTGTATGTGTTACTTCTAAAATTACACTTAATGGCATATCTACAGAAAGCGGCATATCATCTTCTGAATTGATAATGATTGTAACAACTTCACCTTCCTTTAATAAATCTGGAGCATCTAAAACAGATTTCTGCAAAGCAATTTGGTTATAATCAACTGTATTCATAAAGTTATATGATTCTCCATCTGCATATAAAAACTGGAATTTTTGAGTTTCAACTCTAACATCATCTAATTTTCTTCCAGCTGGAAATGTGTTATCAATCACTTTACCATTTGTAACACTTTTTAACTTAGTTCTTACAAATGCTGGTCCTTTTCCTGGTTTTACGTGTAAAAATTCGATTACTTTATAAATATCATTGTTGTATCGAATACATAATCCGTTTCTAATATCTGATGTTGTTGCCATTTAATTTTTAAGTTTTTATATTATTATCCAGTTGTATATCCTTTCATAATTCCACGTTGAGAATTACGGATAAACAACATAATTTCATCTCTTTCGGGTGTTGCTTCCATTTCAGCTTCAATAATTTCGATAGCTTGAGAAGTATTGTAATTTTTTTGATATAAGATTCTATAAATATCTTGAATCTCCTTTATTTTTGCTGATGAAAAACCTCTTCTTCTTAGTCCAACAGAATTAATTCCAACATAAGATAATGGTTCTTTTGCAGCTTTCGAATATGGAGGAACGTCTTTTCTAACTAAAGAACCACCAGAAATCATTGCATGATCTCCAATATGAATGAATTGATGTATTGCAGATAAACCACCTAGAACAGCGTATTCACCAACAACAACATGCCCACCTAATAATACACCATTTACAATAATTGCATTATTACCAACAATACAGTCATGTGCAATATGCGCAGCAGCCATAATTAAACAGTTATCACCAATAACTGTTTTACCTCTGTCATTTGTTCCTCTATTAATTGTTACACATTCTCTAATTGTAGTATTGTCACCTATAACTGTTAAAGAATCTTCTCCTTCGAATTTTAAATCTTGAGGAATTGCAGAAATAACAGCGCCAGGAAAAATTCTACAATTTTTCCCAATACGAGCGCCTTCCATTATTGTTACATTAGATCCGATCCAAGTTCCTGAACCAATTTCTACATCATTATTAATCGTTGTAAAAGGTTCTACAACTACATTTCTTGCTATTTTTGCTTGTGGATGAATGTATGCTAAAGGTTGATTCATATTCTTACTTTTTTGCTATTTGTGCCATTAATTCTGCTTCAACTACTAATTTTCCATTTGCATAACCGTATGCTTGCATATGACAAATTCCTCTTCTAATGGGCGAAATTAATTCACATTTAAATATTAATGTATCTCCTGGGAGTACTTTCTGTTTGAATTTTACATTATCCATTTTCATGAAATATGTTAAATAATTTTCTGGATCAGGAACTGTACTTAAAACTAAAATCCCACCACATTGTGCCATTGCTTCTACTTGTAAAACGCCTGGCATAACTGGTGCTCCAGGAAAATGACCAACAAAGAAATCTTCATTCATTGTTACATTTTTCATACCAACAACATGCTTATCAGAGAGTTCTAAAATTCTATCAATCAATAAAAATGGAGGTCTGTGAGGAAGAATATCCATAATTTTATGAATATCCATTAATGGCGGTTGATTTAAATCAAACTGAGGAACTTTATTTCGCTTCTCCGCTTTCATAATCTTCGCTAATTTTTTAGCAAATTGCGTATTTACTAAATGACCTGGTTTATTTGCTATTACTTTTCCTCTAATTCGAGTTCCTGCTAATGCTAAATCACCAATCACATCTAACAACTTATGTCTTGCGGCTTCATTTGCCCAATGCAAATTTAAATTGTCTAAAATTCCATTTGGTTGAACTGCAATATCTTCTTTCTTAAAGGCTTTCTTTAATTTACCCATTGTTTCTGCTGATAATTCTTTATCAACATAAACAATGGCATTATTTAAATCTCCTCCTTTTATTAAATCATTTTCAAGAAGCATTTCAATTTCATGTAAAAAACTGAAAGTTCTTGCTGCAGCAATTTCTTCTTTAAAATTGGAAATATGTTGTAATGTAGCATTTTGAGTTCCTAAAATTTTAGTTCCAAAATCTACCATTGTAGTTACTTCGTATTTATCTGAAGGCATTAAAATAATTTCACTTCCAGTAACTTCGTCTCTGTATGAAATAATATCTTTTACTATATATTCTTTAACATCTGCATCTTGTTTTTCTATACCTGCTCTTTCTAAAGCTTCAATAAAAAACTTTGAAGAACCATCCATAATTGGTGGTTCAGATGCATCAATTTCTATCAACAAGTTATCAATACCCAAACCAACTGCAGCTGCTAATACGTGTTCTGAAGTTTGAATCTGAACTCCATTTTTTTCAAGGTTTGTTCCTCTTTGCGTATTCACTACATATTCTGCATTTGCAGCAATAACTGGTTTTCCTTCTAAATCAATTCTTGCAAAAGCATAACCATGATTTATTGGTGCTGGTTTAAAAGTCATTTTTACTGTATTACCAGTATGTAATCCAACACCAGAAAGGCTTACTTCGTTTTTTATTGTTTGTTGTTTGTTACTCATCATTATTCACTTTGAGTTTTAATGTTTTTTTCTAATTTATTAATTGTTTTTACCAATTCTGGTAATCTTTTAAAGTATATATATGATTTATTATAATCTGTAAATCCAAATGCTGGAGTTCCATTTATAACTTGATTTCCTTTAAAACTTTTTGTGACACCTGATTGTGCTCCGATTTTTACATTATCGCCAATTGTAATATGTCCAGAAACACCAACTTGTCCTCCAAGCATACAATTTTTCCCAACTTTAGATGAACCTGCAATTCCTGATTGAGCTGCAATTACAGTATTTTCACCAATCTCAACATTGTGTGCAATTTGTATTTGATTATCTAACTTAACGCCTTTTCTAATAATTGTAGAACCTAATGTTGCTCTATCAATTGTAGTAGCAGCTCCAATATCAACATTATCTTCAATGATAACATTTCCTGTTTGCGGAATTTTATTATAAACACCCTCTTTATTGGGAGCAAAACCAAATCCATCAGAACCAATAATAGCGCCAGAATGAATTACACAATGATTTCCTATTTGAGTTTCCGAATATATTTTTACCCCAGAAAAAAGTGAACAGTTATTTCCAATTACAACATTATCACCAACATAAACGTTGGGATAAATTTTTACATTTTCACCCATTTTTACATTTTCTCCGATATATGCAAAAGCACCAATATATTCGTTTGAACCAATTGTTGCAGATTTTGCTATAAAATGAGGTTGTTCTCTACCCGATTTATTATTCTTTACTTCATTATAAAATTCTAAAATTTTAGAGAATGCAGTATATGCATCATCAACTTTTATCAATGTAGTTTCTATTTCTTTTTCTGGAATAAAGCTCTTATTAACAATTGCTATCGAAGCTTTTGTTGTGTATAAATATGGATTGTATTTAGGATTCGACAAAAAGGTTAAACTTCCTTTTTCTCCTTCTTCAATTTTAGAGAGTTTAGAGACTTCGGCATTTGGGTTACCAACAATGTCTCCTTCTAAAATTTCTGCTATTTGTTCAGCTGTAAAATTCATTGTCTGCAAAAGTAAGAAATTTCTTAGGATTTGGCTAATTACATTTTCTTGGGATAACACAAGTAATATTTCTCTACAGGTTTTGTCAATGCTTGTAAATTTAATTGATCTGAAGCAGATGCAATATCGATTGTTTCATCATTTTTAAACAATATTTTAATTGGATTTTCTGTGTGATATGCTTGATTTTTTACCGATCCAGAAAACACAAAATAATGTGCAAATTTCTCATCAATATCGTATTTTGAAGTTAACTTTTTAACTTGAAGACAAACTTCTTTTTCTGCAAATTCTTTATCTTGTATATTGATTTTTAGCAAATTACGATTCATAATCATCTTTGATAATTCTGACAACACTTTATCTGAATGCTCGGTCCATTCTTTAATTGCAGAAAGCACATCGTAATCATCCAACTTAGAAAAAACTTCTAAAGTTTCGTCTGTAAAATTCTCTTTTGTTATTTGATTGTATAAAAAATACTGCAATGTTTTGGTTGCAGGTAATTCAACGTTTTGTGTAGCTAATTCTTTTGCTCGTTGAAGAATCTTTACCAACATGTTTTCTGCAACTAAACCTGTTTTGTGAAGATACACTTGCCAATACATCAATCTACGTGCTATGATAAACTTCTCTACAGAATAAATTCCTTTTTTTTCAATGACCAATTCATCATTTGCAACATTCATCATGGCAATTAAACGGTCAGAACTAATATTTCCTTCAGTAACTCCAGTATAAAAACTGTCTCTTTTTAAATAATCTAAACGATCAATATCCAATTGACTCGATATTAATTGATTGAAAAATCCTCTTTTGTATTTGCCTTCAAAAATCTCGATTGCCAAACTTAATTGTCCATCAAACTCATCATTCAATTTCTTCATGAATTTCAACGAAATTTCTTCATGAGATATGCCATTAACAATACTATGTTCTAACGCGTGCGAAAAAGCACCATGACCAATATCATGCAACAAAATAGCGATATACAACGCATTTGCTTCATCTTCTGAGATTTCAATTCCTTTAAAACGCAAAACTCTCACTGCTTTTTGCATTAAATGCATACAACCAATAGCGTGATGAAATCGCGTGTGATTTGCACCTGGATAGACTAAATTAGAAAACCCCATTTGCGTGACACGTCTTAAACGCTGAAAATAAGGATGTTCTATAATATCAAAAATTAAACTATTCGGAATTGTAATAAAACCGTAAATTGGGTCGTTCAATATTTTGAGTTTATTGGTTTTTGAAGTTTTCAAATTTTGCTTTTTTAAAACACAAATATACTATAGTTATTGATAATCAATTTTTAATTAAAAAATAAATACAATATGAGAAAAATAGAAATTTTATGGGTTGATGATGAGATAGATTTATTAAAACCTCATATTCTATTTTTAGAGAATAAAAATTACAATGTTACCAAATGTACAAATGGTGCGGATGCAATTGATTTAGTTGATGAACAAAATTTCGATATTGTTTTTTTAGATGAAAATATGCCAGGAATTACTGGACTGGAAACGCTTGCAGAAATCAAACAAAAGCAAAATAATTTGCCCGTTGTAATGATTACAAAAAGTGAGGAAGAATACATTATGGAAGAAGCAATTGGTTCTAAAATAGCCGATTACTTGATTAAACCTGTAAACCCAAATCAGATTTTATTGAGTTTAAAAAAGAACTTAGACCATTCTAAATTAATTTCTGATAAAACGACTTCTAATTATCAACAAGAATTTAGGAAAATTTCAATGGATTTAGCAATGGTAAATTCCTACGAAGCATGGATTGATATTTATAAAAAATTAGTTCATTGGGAATTAGAATTAGAAAACATTAACGATGCCGGAATGTTAGGCATTTTAGAAAGTCAAAAAAACGAAGCGAATTCACTGTTTTTTAAATTTATTAAAAAAAATTATGAAGATTTTTTCACATCGAATGACAAGCCTGTTTTTTCACATACCTTATTAAAAGAGCTAGTTTTTCTAGAGTTAAAAACAGCAAAAAACGGAACACTTTTAGTTGTAATTGATAACCTACGTTTAGATCAATTTAGAATATTAGAACCTTACATCAACAATCATTTTAAGAAAGAAAAAGAAGAATCGTTTTTTAGCATTTTACCAACAGCAACACAATATTCAAGAAATGCCATTTTCTCTGGTTTGATGCCTTCTGAAATGGAGAAAATGTATCCAGAATATTGGAGAAACGATACTGATGAAGGTGGAAAAAACTTATATGAAAACGAGTTTTTAGCAACCCAAATAAAACGTTTAAACTTACAAATTCAGTACGAATATTATAAAATTACAAATCTAAAAAACGGAAAAGAATTAGCAGATAGTTACAACGCTACAAAGCAAAACGATTTAACGGTTATTGTCTATAATTTTGTCGATATGATTTCTCATGCAAAAACAGAAATGGAAGTCATTAAAGAATTGGCTGGAGATGACAAAGCTTATAGATCGTTAACAGAAAGCTGGTTTAGAAACTCACCTTTGTTAGAGATTATTCAGAAAGCACAAAAATTAGGACAAAAATTAATAATTACAACCGATCATGGAACGATTAATTGTAAAAATCCAAGTAAAGTTATTGGCGATAAAAATGCGAGTTCTAATTTGCGTTACAAAACAGGTAGAAGTTTAAGTTATAACGAAAAAGATGTGTTTGCTGTCCGTAATCCAAAAGATATTTTCCTGCCAACAACAGCAATGAATAGCTCGTTTATTTTTGCAAAAGAAGATTTATTTTTGGCGTATCAAAACAATTACAATCATTACGTGAAATATTATAAAAACACCTATCAACACGGTGGAATTTCTTTAGAGGAAATGATTATTCCGTGTACTATTTATGAGGCGAAATGATAAAAATAATTTTTATTAAAATAATTAAAATTTAATTTCTAAGATTTTATATTTGTTTTATGAACAAAACCTATTCAATTTCTGAGTTGAATCTCATTGCAAAAGAAATTATTGCTGCTTCAAAAAGTAGAATGTTACTTTTTTATGGAGAAATGGGCGTTGGTAAAACAACGTTGATCAAAGAGATTTGTAAAGAACTCGGTATTGAAGATGTTGCCAACTCGCCTACTTTTTCGTTGGTGAATGAATATCACACAGCAAATTCAGAAATTGTGTATCATTTTGATTTCTACAGAATTGAAGACGAAAATGAAGCGCATGACATCGGAATTGAAGATTATTTTTATTCAGATGCCTGGTGTTTAATTGAGTGGCCTCAGAATATTCAAAATTTACTACCTTTAGAGTCAACTGAAATACATATTTCTATTTTAGAAAATGGAAATAGAAATATTCAATTAAAAAATAAGATATGAGTCAATTTTCTCCGTTTAGCAAAGAAGAATTACTTCCACAAGAAGAAATGCTAGAAATTAAAAAGCATAAAGGAGAATTGTTTATCGGCTTACCAAAAGAAACGCAATTTGAAGAAAAACGTGTTTGTTTAACTCCAGATGCTGTTGCTGCATTAACTGCACACGGACATAGAATTGTTGTAGAAACCGGCGCCGGAAATGCTGCAAACTTTAGTGACAAAGAGTATTCTGAAGCGGGTGCAAAAATATCTTATAATGTAGAAGAAGCTTTTGGTTGTAATATCATTTTAAAAGTTGCTCCGCCAACATTACAAGAAATAGAATATATAAAACCGCAAAGTGTTTTATTATCTGCATTGCAATTAAAAACACAATCAAAAAAATACTTTGAAACATTAGCAAAAAAACGAATTACTGCTTTTGCTTTTGATTATATAAAAGATGAACACGGATTTTACCCAGTTGTAAAATCATTAAGTGAAATTGCAGGAACTGCTTCTGTTTTAATTGCTGCCGAATTATTAAGCAATAGTAATAA
>JAQXEU010000052.1 GCA_029250685.1 Polaribacter sp. | reverse complement strand
TGCTACAATTAATCTGTCAACAGCCATTACGTTTTTATTTAAATCGTATTTAGTAATAAAACCATGAAAATTATCGGTGTCATAATAATTTAATAATTCAAAATTTGGGTTTGTCTTTTTAATGTCTTGAGCAAAATAGTGTACAATGTTTAATACAATTTCTTTGTCAGCATTAATTGTAGCAACTAAATGATCTAAAGACATTGAAGTACTTTTTTCTAAATCTTTTTGCTTAACCACTCTATAAGGTATTTCAATGTATTGGCCATCTTCGCTAAAATGGACACTTGCTTTTTCCCACAATGGTTCGTTTTTTATTCTTGGAAAGGCACTTTTGTTAAATTGTGTTGCAAACACTTTTTTTACTTTTTCTAAATTATTTACTGTGGTATCAACCAAAGATACTTCTTCTTTTTGACAACTGTTAAATACAAAAATCATCCCGAAGAATAGAATTCCAGTTTTTAAATAATTAGCAATTTTTTTCTTTTTCATCATTTTAAAATTTTATAGATTAATAATTGCTATAAATTTAAAGTATAAAACTGTGCGGGTCAATCACCATAAATGGGGTATTTTTTATCTCACTATTTATGGTGAAACGTCTCACCGAAAAGGGTGAAACGATTTATTTTAAAACACTTGTTGTCAGTTGTTTATGGAAATTTAAAAAATACTCATTCTTCTAACTCTTTTAAAAAAAGCTGAGTTATAAAAAAGTAAAAACGCAGATTTAGAGAATCTTATTTTATAAAACGTCCATACCAACTTTCAGAAATAGGTACTTCCCAGTAATTTTCAAACTCTTCTTTGGTCGTTACTAAATTATCGAATACAATTGTTTTACCTGTAACTGCTCTATTTTTTATTAATTTTTTGAAGTCTTTCAGTTCTTTATACTGTACGTATTCTCCTTGCTTAAAACAGACATTCATTTTATCTAACAACTCAACTTCGTGTTCTTGTTGTAATTGTAAAATGAACCCAACAGAAGCATCAATAATGGTATTTGTAAATGGAGTTTCAGACGCTGCGAATAACACAATAAATCTGTTGTACAACAATTTGTAAGAGACTTGAAACGTTTCATCATCGGTATTCCAGCTTTCTAAAAAAGTGATAATCTTTTGATTTAATCCTTCAATTTCTGTGTCGTAAAATTTTCTGTTTGATGGATAAATACAAACTTTTGCAGTTTCTGGAAGCGATGTATATTCTACTAGCATTTTTTAGTTTTGATACTGCAAAGATAACACAAAAGAAAAGTCCGTTTACAAAATTGCAAACGGACTTTCTTATAGATTTTTCGACTTCGCTCAAAATGACAGGGAAAAATTTATTTTTCTAAAAAGGCAACAATATCTTCTTGAATATTTTCGCCTTTATTTTTATTATACCAAACTTGTAAATCGCGTTTAAAATCAGCATCTAAACCACCATGCTTTTCTTTATAATCATTTACCATTTTGGTAGCAATTGAAGGTCTTGGTCCCCAAGAAGAAATCACTTCGTTATTTTCATCTAACACAACTAGTTTTGGAATTGATTTACTCCCGTTTGTTAAAAATTGATTCATTAAATCTTCATTTTCATCACGCAAAACAACTTTAAAATCAACTTTATCAGTTTCTAAACTCATCTTATTAATTACAGGCCCAATTTGCGCAGCGTCACCACACCAACCTTCAGTAATCATTAACCAAGTCTGTGGAGTTTTTGTGGTCTTTAAAGCTTCAATAGTTGCGTCAGAAAGTTTTGTTTTCTTGTCTAAACGATTCATTCTTGCATCATTTAAACTGCTATAGTTTAATAATGCTTCAGATTGATTTGGCCCAGTAGATTTTCTTTCATCCAACAAATCGCCCACCATTTTTCTATAGGTATCGTATGATAAGCTTTTTGCTAAACTGTCTTTTATAATTGTATCCATTCTTGCTATAAATTTAAGTTTTTAGACGTCATTAAAACCGAAACTTACATTTCGTTTTAAGACACAAAAATAAACGTAAATTTGTTTTTAAAAAATGATATTTATCAAGAAGTTACTGTAAATTTTTAAGCATTTCTTTGGTCATCAATTCAAGATCAAATCGATGTTTCCAGTTCCAATCTTTTCTTGCATCAGCATCGTCAATTACTTGTGGCCAACTATCTGCAATTTGTTGCCTGAAATCTTCTTTATATGAAATTTCAAACTCAGGAATGTGTTTTTTAATTTCTGCAGCAATTTCATCTGGAGTAAAACTTATTGCTGCTAAATTATAGGCAGTTCTGGTTTTAATTTTATCAGCATCTGCTTGCATAATTTTAATAGTAGCATTTACAGCATCTTGCATATACATCATTGGTAAACGCGTATTTTCAGATAAAAAACATTCATATGATTTGTTTTCAATCGCTTTAAAATAAATATCAACTGCGTAATCTGTAGTTCCACCACCTGGTTTTGTTTTCCAACTGATAATTCCTGGGTAACGAATACTTCTTACATCTACTCCATATCGATTGTGGTAGTAATTGCACCAATGTTCACCTGCTAATTTACTAATTCCGTAAACTGTTGTTGGCTCCATGATGGTTTGTTGTGGCGTATTTATTTTTGGTGAAGTTGGTCCAAAAGAAGCTATTGAACTTGGCCAATATACCTGTTTAATATGCTTGTCTTTTGCCAATTCTAAAACACCAAGCAATGAGTTCATATTTAAATCCCATGCTTTCTGTGGATATTTTTCTCCAGTTGCAGAAAGCATCGCAGCCATTAAATAAACTTGTGTTACCTTATACTTTTGTACGATTTTTAAAATTTCTTCTTTATCCGTTGCGTCTAAAATTTCAAACAGTCCAGAATTCATTAAATCTTCTTTTCCTTCTCTAATATCAGAAGCAATAACATTATCGTTTCCATAAGATTCTCTAAGTTTCTGTGTAAGTTCAGAACCAATTTGCCCGCAAGCTCCAATAATTAAGATAGTGTTAGTCATTCGTTAAAAATCTAAAAATATTTCCAAACAAAAGTACATAATTTTAGTTCTCATTAAAAATCAAAATATTATTTAGCCTTTACTGGTTTTTAATTGCCTGATATTAAATGTTAAAGTTAAAATAATAAGTTAAATTTTATGTATTTTCGTAAATATTTTTAGGCATGCGTAACTTTCTTATTCTCTTTTTTTTAGTTTTTTTGTCTTGCAACAGTAATAATGCTAACCAAAAAACTAAAGTTCAAAAATCTGACATGAATATTGTTCAGAAACATGATGTTCCTTTAAATCTTGAAAAACAGTCAATAAATAAAATTGAAAACTGGAATGAATATCAATCAGTTACTGAAAATTTAGAGCTGTTTTCTTCAATTTCTCCTAGCGAAGCGTTAAATAACGCTATCAAATTATCTGAAGTTGTTAAGTTTTTAAAAGACAGTATCCGACCAAAAGAATTAATAAACTTGTCATTTAGAACACGGGTTAATGTGTTAGAAAACGAAACACTACGCTTAAAAGACATGACGTTTATTCCTGCAATAACAGCAAATGAAGTAAATACTCAGGTAGACAAAATATTAGCTGCTTTTTCAGCAACTAATTCAAAAATAAACACAGTCTATTCTCAATTAGAAGTTGAGCAGGATATAGAAGACATCAATTAATTATCATTTTAAATTATCTCTCATGAAAAAAATTACCCTTTATTTTTTACTCTTTATTCCATTCTTAGCTTTCTCACAGGCTTATCAAACTTCTGCTCCTTGGATGCAAGACAATAACCTTAAAAAGAAAGGAAAAATCACATTAGATGATATTTCTATTGCTGCAGAAAAATATTTTTCTACAATTGATCGATTTAAAAAAGGTAGTGGATATAAACCTTTTATGAGGTGGCAATATCAAAATGGTTTTAATACCAATGCCGATGGCACTTTAAAAACAAACGCTCAAAAACAGGAAGCTTGGCAGCAAAAAAATAGCATGAATGCTTCTGAGCAAAATAATGCAAATGACACTAGTAACTGGACAACCTTAGGTCCATTTACACATACAAATACAGCTTCTTGGTCTTCTGGTCAAGGACGTGTTAATGTTGTTGTAGTTGACCCAAGTAATGCAAATACGTATTATGTTGGAACACCTGCTGGTGGAATTTGGAAATCTACTGATGCAGGAATTAATTGGCAACCATTAATGGATTTTCAACTACAAATTGGTGTTTCTGGAATTGCAATTCACCCAACGGATTCAAATATTATTTACATTGCAACTGGGGATGATGATGCTGGAGATTCTTCTGCGATTGGTGTTTTAAAATCTATAGATGGAGGAACTACATGGAATAGCACAGGAAATATGTCTGGTGGTTCAATGAATGATATTTATATTGACCCAACAGCTCCAAATACAGTAATTGTTGCAACAAATGTTGGTGTTCAAAAAAGTATTAATGGAGGTACAACTTGGACAAATACTTTAAGCGGAAATATCAAAGATTTAAAAAGAAAACCTGGTTCTTCAACTGTTTTTTATGCAGCTTCTACAAGTACCGTTTATGTGTCTACAGACGGAGGAGACTCATTTTCTCCTGTTTCTATTACTGGTTTCTCTGGATCAAGAAGAATCGCTTTAGCGGTTACTCCTGCAAATGCAAATGTTATTTATTTTGTTAGCTATAACCAAACCTCAACAAAAAATGGCTTTAACGGTATTTATAAATCATTAGATAGTGGCTTCTCTTTTGTTAAAACAAACGAAAATGATGATATTTTTGAAGGTTCTCAATCTTGGTATGATTTAGATATTACAGTTTCAGACACAGATGAAAACATTGTTTTTGTAGGTGTATTAAATATTTGGAAATCTACGGATGGAGGAAATGATTTTTCAAAACTAAATAACTGGAGTTCTCCTACTGCTGCAAATTACACACATGCTGATATTCATTTTCTAAATTATAGTGGCGGTAAGTTTTTTGCTGGAACAGATGGAGGAGTTTATGTATCTACAGATAATGGAGCTAAGTTTACTGACTTAACAAAAAACCTTGTTATTGGTCAGTTCTACAAAATTTCTGTTGCGAATCAAACTTCTGGAAATATTGTTGGTGGTTTACAAGATAACGGTGGTTATGCTTTCAAAAATAATGGCTGGAGTGTTTACTTTGGTGCAGATGGGATGGATTGTGCAATCAATCCGCTAGATCCAAATAATTATTTTGGATTTATTCAGTACGGAGGATCTTTATACCAATCAAAAGATGGTGGACTAACAAGAACAAGTTCTGTTAGAGCACCTGCTGCAGAAACTGGCACAGATGATAGTGGCGGTAGATGGGTAACTCCATTAGCTGCTGATAGAAAAGGAAATTTGTATGCCGGATATAGCAGCTTATATAAGTTAGTTAGTGGTGCTTGGTCAAAAGTTTCTAGTCATGACTTTGGTGGTGATTTATATAACATTGAAATTGACCCAAGTGATGAGAATAATATTTATGTTTCAAGAGGAAGTAGTTTGTATAAAAGTGCTGACGCAGGTAAAACATTCACTAAACTCAGTTTTAATTTCGGAACTATAAACTCAATTGAAATCAGCAATAATGATAGTAGTGTTGGTTGGATTGTTCTTAATGGAGGTGTTTATAAGGCAACAAATTTAAATACAGCAAATCCTACTTTTACAAATATTAATGGGAACTTGCCTTTTAATGATAATAAAATTGTTTTAAGGCATCATCCAGGAAATAAAGACAATAGAATTTATTTAGGGACAACTTTAGGTGTGTATTATATTGACGATACATTAGCGCAATGGCAAACTTTTGATAATAATTTACCCAACTCACCTGTTAGAGATATTGAAATAAATGAAAAAGATGCAAAGTTAATTGTTGCTACTTATGGTAGAGGAGTATGGACTTCTGATATTCCTAATTCTTTTCCAGATAATGAAATAAAGTTAGTTTCTATAGATTCACCTTTAGATAGTTCTACAGGTTGTGGAACAATTGCACCAACAATAACAGTTCAAAATAAAGGAGTTAATGCCATTACTGCAGTTACTGTAAATTATAATACTGATGGAGGAACAAACTCTAGTTTTAATTGGTTTGGTACTTTAGCTTCTAATGCAACAACACAAATCAGCATTCCTGCTTTTGCGTCTAGTGTTGGTAATCACACATTAAATATTGAGACAATTATTAATAATGATACTTTTACTACAAACAACTCGAGTAGTACTTCTTTTTCAATAAATGCATCAACTACTACTCCAACAACAATTAATACTTTTGAAACTGCAAACGACAATTTAGTTGTTGAAACTTTTGGAGGAACCAGTCCTTTTGGTCTTTGGCAAAGAGGTGCTCCACAAAAAGCATTATTAAACACTGTTGCTTCTGGTACTTCTGCTTATATGACAAGTCTTAGTGGAAATCACCCAGATAAAACTACAGGTTATTTATATACAAAATGTTATGATTTTACTTTAATTACAAATCCTGTTTTAAGCTTTAAAATGGCTTTTGATATTGAAGAAGACTGGGATCATATGTATGTTGAGTACACAATAGATCAGGGTAAAAATTGGTTAATTCTTGGTACTAAAAATGATCCAAATTGGTATAACAGTAGTTCTAAAGCAAACGGATTACCAGGAAAACAATGGACAGGAGAAGGTGAAGATGCAAGTCCACTTGGTGGAACAAATGCTACTTTACACGATTATAGTTTTGATTTAGCAGCATTTACAAATGAGTCTAATGTTATCTTTAGATTTAAATTTATTGCAGATGATGCTTCTAATGAGGAAGGCGCTTTAATTGATGATTTAGTAATTACTGGAGTTTTACCAGTAGAAGAATTTAGTGAAATAAATGGGTTGTCTATTTCTCCAAATCCATCAAGTAGTTTGTTTAATATTAGCTGGTCTCAAGGTACAGATTTTGCAATTTCTGTATTTGATATAACAGGAAAATTAGTTTTACAACAAAAAAACAATTCTTTAGCTGTTAAACGATTTGAATTAGACATGTCTAAATACAGTACTGGGATTTACTTTGCTAAAATTAAGGTTGGTGAATCGCAAAGCACTAAGAAATTAATTTTAAAATAAATTAAAAAAATAGCCTCTTTAAAAAGAGGCTATTTTTTTTCTAATACATTTTTTACTGTTTCAAAAATAAGTTCAAATTCATATCCTTTTCTAATTAAGAAATCAGTCAATTTCTTTTTCCTTTTATAAAAGTCAGGTTCGTTAATGAGTAAATTTCGTTTATCAGTAATTTTATAAATGATTGATAAATACTCTTGTTCATCAATTTCCTTCAATGCAGTTTTTATATTGTATTCAGAAATGTCTCTAAATTTTAACTCTCGTATAATTCGTTGTTTCCCCCAATTTTTAATTTTGAATTTCCCTCTAGCAAAGCTTTTAGAAAATCGTTCTTCATTTAAAAAATTGTGTTCTAACAAGTGTAAAACAATTTGATTCTTCGCTTCTTCAATCAAAACAAATTCTTTCAATTTTGTTTCAATTTCTTTATGACAACGGTCTTGATAGACACAATATCTTTCTAGTTTTCTTTTAATTTCTTCTATTGAAAAATATTTTTGCTCAATCATAAATTATTAATTAAAGTCTCTAAAGTACAATAAACTAAAAAGGCTGAGATAATTATCTCAGCCTTTTTTATATAAGAATATTCTTATTACGCCATCTTTACACGTAACCACATTTTAAATTTTGTGATTAAGAAAAATAAAATTGGCACTACAATTAATGTTAAAAAGGTTGCTACAAACAATCCATAAATTACAGTCCAAGCTAATGGGCCCCAAAAGACAACATTGTCTCCTCCAAAATAAATGTTAGCATCAAATTCGCTAAACAACGTAAAGAAATTAATATTCAATCCAATTGCCAAAGGAATCAACCCTAGAATGGTTGTTATTGCCGTTAATAAAACTGGACGTAAACGTGCTCTACCTGCCTGAACAATACTTTCAAATAAATCATTAGTACTTAAATATGCAGCTGCATCTAAGCCCAATTCAACTTTCTTTCTATCGATTAACAACTGTGCATAATCTAAGAGTACTACTCCATTGTTTACTACAATACCAGCTAAAGAAATAATCCCCATCATGGTCATCATAATTACAAATGATGAACCTGAAATTACCATCCCTCCAAATACACCAATAAAACTTAGAAAAATTGCAATCATTATAATTCCTGGTTTTGAAACTGAATTGAACTGGAAAATCAAAATAAAGAAAATCAATGCCAATCCAGAGAAGAAAGCACCAACTAAAAATGTCATTTGCTTGTTTTGTTCTTCGATTTGACCTGTATAATCAATTTTAACTCCCTTAGGTAAATCCTTAAAGTTCTTCATTTCATTTTGAATCTTACCAACAACTGCAGCTGCATCAGTTTCACCTGGTGCTAAAGCAGAATATACGGTTACAACTCGTTTTACAGATTTGTGTTTAATTGCACTAAAACCTGAATTATTTTTTTGAGTTGCTACAGCAGAAACCGGAACTTCTATGACTTTACCAGAATTGTTTCTAAAAATAATATTCTGATTAAATAATGCACTAGTGTTATACCTATCTTCTTTATTAAAACGAACATAGATATCATAATCTTCACCATTTTCTTTATAAATACCAGCTTTATTTCCAAAAATAGAAGCTCTTAACTGTTGCCCAACTTGCCCTGTGCTTACACCTAATTCACCAGCTTTCTTCCTATCTACAATCACTTGCATTCCTGGCTTATCTCTGTTCACATCAATTTTTAATTCATCAATTCCAGAGATGCTTCTTGTGTTGATATAATCACGCATTCTTTCTGCTGTATGAATCAATTCAGCATAATCATCTCCTTCAATTTCAATATTAATTGGAGAACCTACTGGTGGTCCGTTTGCATCTTTTTCTACAGAAATTAATACTCCTGGATAAATACCAACCAATCCCTTTTGTACACGCTGACGTAGTAATTCACTATCTAAACCTCTTCTAAATTTGTATTCTCTCATAGAAGCTGTAATCTTACCTTTGTGTGGCATTTCTGCAGCAGAACCCATATCGGTTTGTGGATTTCCAGCACCAGCACCAACTTGTGAAACGACACTTTCAATCATAAAGTTATGATCTCCATCCATATAGTCATTGCTATATAAAATATTAGATACTTTTACTTCAATCAACTTTGTTATTTCATTTGTTTTCTCAATATCTGTTCCTTCTGGATACTCGATATATACAATAATTTGGTTTGGTTTATTGTCTGGGAAGAATTCTACTTTTGTTCTTTGTGTTCCTAAAGACCATCTAAATGTACCAAAAGCAACAAATAGTAACATAAATGTTCCAAATACTAAAACATATGGGCTCCATCCTGTCAATGCGCTTTTTAAGCGTCTTTCATACCAGTTTTCTAATCTAGGTAGTACCTTATTTTGAAATCCATTTGCCCAACCTCTTAAGAACAATCTATATACCCACAACATTATTGCAGTAAAGATCATTAGTGTACCTAAAGCACTGTAAACTCCACCTGATAATAAAACTAGAACTCCAATAGCAATCATTACACTTGTCATGATAATAATTCTTTTCACAGGCATGTCCTTATCTTCTACACTCATAAATTGAGAAACCAATACTGAGTTAAAGAAAATTGCAACAAATAATGATGAACCTAATACTGTTGACAATGTAATTGGTAATAAAATCATGAAATCTCCCATCATTCCTGGCCATAAACCTAATGGAATAAATGCTGCAACTGTAGTTGCTGTAGAAATGATAATTGGAAAAGCAATTTCACTAATTCCTTTTTTAGCAGCTTCTACTCTACTCATGCCTTCTTGATCCATTAAACGGTATACGTTTTCTACAACCACAATACCATTATCTACCAGCATTCCGAGTCCCATAATCAATCCGAAAAGGATCATCGTGTTCATGGTATATCCCAATAAATCTAAAATCATTAATGACATAAACATTGACATAGGAATCGCAAATCCAACAAAGACCGCATTTTTAAACCCTAAGAAAAACATCAACACTACAACTACTAATATTACACCGAAAATAATATTGTTTACCAAATCGTCTACCTGACCAATTGTTTTAGAAGATTGATCGTTTGTAATCGTAATTTTTAAATCTTTTGGGAAGTGATTTGCAATCGCTTCATCAACAATTACACGTATCTGCTCAGCGGCAGCAACCATGTTTTTTCCTGCTCGTTTTTTAACATCTAACATTACTACATCTGCTCCTTTTTCTCTTGCATAGGTAGTTTTATCTTTATCTTTAAATGTAATCGTTGCTACATCTTTTAAATAAATAGGATTGTTAGATTCAGATTTAATTACAAAATCTCCTAATTCTTTAGGTTGATCTATTTCACCAATAATTCTAATGGTACGTCTTTGCCCGCTTGTAATAAAGTTCCCTGCAGACATGGTAACATTTCCATTATTAATAGCTCCGGTAATATCGTTAAAACTGACTTTTGCAGCCATCATTTTATAAATATCTACCGCTACTTCTACTTCTTTATCTTGCGCTCCACGAATATCTACTTTCTTAATTTCAGATAAGTCTTCAATTTCATCTTGTAAATACTCACCAAATTCTTTTAATTTGTGAACTGGATAATCTCCAGAAATATTAATATTTAAGATTGGCATCTCTTCAGACATGCTCAACTCAAAAACATTAGGTTCAATTTTAGCACCATTAAAAGTAGGCCAATCTTCTCCAGAAGTTTCAGTCGCTATCTCATCTTTTACTTTTTGTTTTGCCTGATCTACAGTAATGTTTTCATCAAACTCTACAATAACCATTGAGAAATCTTCTTGTGATGTAGAAGTAACCTCTACTACATTACTAACCGTTTTTAATTTATCCTCTAATGGGTCTGTAATTAATTTTTCTATATCTTCTGGTGTATTTCCTGGAAACACAGAACTGATATATATTTTAGTTTCTTTTACCTCAGGGAAATTTTCTCTAGCCATGCTTAAATAAGCAGAAATACCATAGAAAAATAACAACGCCATTATTACATAAATGGTTGTTTTATTATTAATTGCCCAAGATGATAATTTAAACTCTTTATCTACTTGTTTTTTTTGATTTGACATCTTTTAATGAGTTTTTATTTATTGATAACTCTTACCGTTTGCCCATTGTTTACGCTACGAGCTCCTTCTAGAATAACTTCAGTGCCCGCAGGTAGATTTGCTAAGACCTCTATTACATCTCCTTGAGTTTTTCCTGTTTTAATGATGACTCTTTGAGCTATAGCTTCTTTATTTTTGTTTTTGTTTTTTACCACATATATAAACTGCTCTCCATTGGCATTTTCAGAAATAATACTCTGAGGAATTAAGATTGCATTGTTATTTGTATAATCGTTAATTTGAAGTCTAGCTGTAAGGTTTGGTTTAATATTTCCGTTTTTATTAGCAACAGGTACTTCAATTTTAAAAGATCTATTATTAGGGTTGATAAAACTAGCAACTTGTCTAATTGTACTGCTTATATTTAATCCCAACACTGGAAATGCAATTTTTACATTTTTGTTTTTAGTAACACTTGCAATAAATCTCTCAGGTACTTCTGTTGAAATATACATGTTAGATAAATTTACAATTCTAAAAATTTCAGATCCTTGTCCTGGAGCAATTACAGTTCCTGGTTCTTTAAACACCTCATCAATAACACCATCAAAAGGAGCTAAAATTGTTGCTTTTTCAATTTGAGTTTTTAATTGTTCTACTGATTTTTTTTGCGCTTCATACTGAGCTTTTGCTTGTAGGTATTGCATTTCAGAACCAATTTTTTGATTCCATAATCTTTTCTGACGTTCAAAAGTTGTTCTAGTCAATTCTGTTTGTGTTTCTAGCTGAGATAATTGTTGACTTAAACCACCATCTTTAATTGTAGCTAAAACATCACCCTTCTTAACTGCTTGTCCTTCTTTAACTATTACTGTAGCTAAAATTCCAGGCATTTCTGGGTATATTAAAATATTTTGTTTTGTTTCTACATTTCCTTGTAATTCTAAAAAGTGTGTAAATACTACCTCTTTAACTTTAAAGGTTGTAATTAAAGGAATTTTCTTATTGGTATCTAAAGCATCTAATTTAGTGTTCAACATTTTAAGTTGATCATTAAATCCTTGTTGCTTAGTTTCTATCTCAGCTTTTTTAGCTTTGATTTTTACGATATCATTCGTTGCAATAACTTCTTCTATAGTTTCTACTTTTTTCTCTCCACAAGAGATAAATAGTAATGACGCAAATACTAGTGTATAAATTGTTTTCATGCCTAACGGTTTATTTTATTGGTATATTTAATGCGTTCTCTAATGCTGCTTTTTTAGCAATTACATCTAACATAGATTGCACATAATTTTGTTGTTGAGTGTATAACTGATTTTGAGCTTGAGATAATTCGAAACTTGTAGAAACTCCTTCAAAGAATTTTACACGTTGTTTTCTTTCAATTCTTTGGGCTAATTCTAAATTTTGTTTAGCCGCTTGATATTGCTCAATACTAAATTTATAATCGCTTTTTGATGAAGCTGTTTGTAGGTTTAATTTTTCTTTTGTTTCAAGCAACATAATATCAGCGTTATTATGTTCAAATTGCGCTTGTCTTGTTCGTGACCTTCTTTCAAAACTGCTGAAAATTGGGATTTTTAAACTAAGGCCTAGCAAAGATGAATTATACCAAGTTTGATTACTATTAAAAAAATCAAATGAATTAGAGTTTCCTGCATAACCATAATTTACAAATGCCCTTAAAGAAGGTAAAGCTTTAGACCTCTCTAATAGCACCAATAATCTATTACCTTCTTTATTGTTTTCTGCAATTTTATAATCTATATGATTTGCTACATTAAAGGTTTTAGACATTAGACTTAGATCAATGTTTTCTATAATTAAAGACTCTAAATTATCTGTTAAAACAATTTCTTCGTCAATTAAATTCCCCATAGAGATATTAAGCATTTTATAGCCAATTTCTCTTAACCTGATTGTTTTGTTTAATTGATTTTTTACAGTAGTTAACGTAATTTGAAGTTGTTCTACATCTTCTTCTTCTGTTAATCCGTTTTTATAAATTTTTTCAGTATCAGAAAATGTTTTTGTTAACGTCTTTAAATTTCTTTTAAGTATTTCAATACTTTTTTCTGCTATTAAAACGTTTCCATAAGCATTAATAACTGCTTCTCTTATGGTAAGCGCTGTTTTTTCTTTTGCTTGTTTGGAAATATTCAAGTAAGTTTTTGCCGATTGTAAACCAACAATATAAGATCCATCAAAAATTAATTGATTTAAAGTAATTGCTGCGTTAATATTTTGTTTTGTCCCAAATGTTACAGGAACAAAGGTACCTGCTGGTCCTCCTGTGATTTCAGCAGGTAATAAAGAAATTTGTTGTTTTAACCAATTTTGGTAATCTACTTTTGCGCTTACTTTTGGCAAGCCAATTGTAGTTGTTTCCCATTTTTTTTCTTTTGCAGCTAACACATTATTCTGTGCTGTTTTTGCATTGTAGTTATTCTTTATCGCAAAATTTATGGCTTCTTTTAAAGAAAATCCTTTCGTTCTTTCTTGGGAGAAACCTAATCCAATAAAGCATAAGCTAAAAATTAATACTAGTCTCTTTTGCATTTTTTTAAGATTGATTGTTTGTTATAATTTCGTTTAATTTATTAATTCCTTCTTCTGTGCAGATTCCTCGTAAATGATATTCTAAATAGAAATTCATTAAAGTATTCATTGAAAAATTTTGCAACGGGAAAAGCTCTATATCCTTAATTCCCAACATACCGTGAAAATAGATCCTAGAAACAAAACCTACATCTATAGTTTTTCTATACAACCCTAAATTCATTCCTCTTGTTAAATTTTCCTCTACACATTCGTTCATCACTTCAAATTGCTTTTTCTTTAGTGAAGCATAAATTTTTGGATAGTATTTTTGAAGTTGATATTGCGGTGACGACTTTTCATCCTTTAAATTTGTCATTACAAACTTTTTAATGTCGTATAACTCTTGTATTGGATTATTTTCTAAAGCACAAATCATGTTAATCCCCGAACTTATCATTTCAAAAAGCGATGCTGTTACCGAACTTACTAAGTCTGTTTTATTGCTAAAATGATTGTAAATTGTTTTTTTAGAAACACCTAATTCATTAGCAATATCGTCCATCGTAACACTTTTAAACCCTAAGGTTAAAAACAGTTCAGCTGATTTATGTAGTATTTTTTCTTTCATATTCGGGTGCAAATATACAGCAGGAAACTTTAAAAACAATAAAAGTTTCCAAAGTTTTGTTAATTATTTAACATTAGAGAATACAATGTAAAATCTTTGTTACATTTGCTTTTTAAAAAACATCAATTTGGATTTATCAATATTTCAACAAGAATTCTTAAACTATAAAGAATCACAAAATTTAACTAGAGAACCAAAAAACCTCTATGAACCAATTCAATACATTTTAAGCTTAGAAAGTAAAAAAATTCGCCCAATTTTAAGCTTAATGGCTGCAGGTTTATTTTCTAGTGATTATAAAAAAGCGCTTCCTGCTGCTTATGCAATTGAAATGTTTCATAATTTTACTTTAGTTCATGATGACATTATGGATGATGCTCCTTTAAGAAGAGGAAAGCAAACCGTTCATGAAAAATGGGATATCAATTCTGGTATATTATCTGGTGATGCTATGTTGATTTTAGCGTATCAATATTTTGAAAATTATCCTGCTGAAATATTTCAAAAATTAGCAAAATTATTTAGCAAAACTGCAATTGAAGTATGTGACGGACAACAATTAGATGTAGATTTTGAAACAAGAAATGATGTTTCTATTGAAGAGTATATCAAAATGATTTCTTTAAAAACATCTGTACTAATTGGTGCAGCTTTAAAAATGGGGGCAATTGTTACCGAAGCTAATGAAAAAGATGCCGATATTTTATATCATTTTGGTTTAAACCTCGGAATTGCATTTCAATTACAAGATGATTATCTAGATACTTTCGGAAACCCAGAAACATTTGGAAAACAAGTTGGTGGAGATATTATCGAAAACAAAAAAACATACCTTTATTTAAAGTCATTAAAGTTAGCCTCTAATGAAGATGTTGATGTATTAAATAATTTATATCAATCGAAGCTAGAAGAAAATAACGAAAAAATAAAAGAGGTCAAACAACTTTTTAATAAGTACGAAATTCCTACACATATAAAAGAACAAATTAAGTGTTATAGCGAAAAAGCTTTTTCTGTTTTAGAAGACATCAATATTTCGGAAGATGCCAAAAATGGATTATTGCAATTCGGAAAAGCATTAATGACACGTAACGTATAAAGAAAACATATTTTTAGTTTGGTGTAATTCAAAAAAGATAGTAGTTTTGCCAAACTTTAGTAGGACCCATAGCTCAGTTGGTTAGAGCATCTGACTCATAATCAGAGGGTCCCAGGTTCGAGCCCTGGTGGGTCCACTCTTAAACCCTTCTTAATTGAGGGGTTTTTTGTTGGCTCTCACTGCTCTAGCCATTTGATAAAGACTTCTAAAAGCAGAAAACAACCAACTTCTAAACATCTCAAAGAACAAACTAAATATACAAAAACTGGCAGACATTTGGCAGACATTCTTGTTCTTTTCACTTTTATAAGTTTTTTCAAAGGTCGTTGTACCAACTTCCCTGAGCTATTAGATTACTTTTTTTTAATTTGAAAACACAAAATCGAAACACAATTCCGTTATATATAAAATGATGTTTAAACTTAGTACATAGAACATCAAAATTACATTTAGAAAACTAAGATATTTTCTATAAAGACCTTTAGAATCCTGTTAAGGCTTGATGTTATAAACTCGGGTAGAGTGTGTGAGTGGGTAAGCACAGCAGTTTTTCCTGTGTCAGTAATAATAGACACCGCGTGAATAGGTTTTCTGCCTTGATTCTGATGGAGGTTCTTCATATAAAAAGAATAATATCTTTTTTAGGTGAGGTTTGCAGAATATATATTTAGATAAAAGTTAATATTTAGTGTAATAGGTGATTAAAAGTAGTTAAAAATAGGTATGAATACAACAGGAAATAAGTATGGAGGACGAACTAAGGGGACTCCTAATAAATTAACAAGTAAGATTAAAGACAAACTTTCAGGTGTAATAAGTGAAGCTATAGACTCATTGGATTTAGAGACTATGTCTAAAGCAGAAAAACTAAAGTTAATCCAACTTGGATTGCCTTATATAATTACTAAGCCACAAATAGAGGAACCTATGCAGGAACAACAAATGTTTCAAATAGAGATTATAGGAGGTTCAAGTAAAGAGTAGTAGTATATTACTTAAGAATAAGATTATAAATATTCTATATTTATGTAAGTAACATACTTAAATAACGATTTTTATTAATGCTGTGAAAAATCATTATTTTAAAGAAGATTTTTGAAGTATTTCTTCAATTTTTTTGAAATCTTTATAATGGATTCTTAACATTCTCCAACCTTTTAATCTTGCAAATTCATCCTTTAGTTTGTCTATTTTCTGATTTTTTTTAAATGCCTCTTCGCCTCCCCAAGCTTCTACTGCCATAAAATGCTGTCTTCCATCGTATTCAATAATAATATTTTTCTCAGTTAATAAAAAATCAAATATGAAATGCCCTAAACCTTTATGTTTTTTAACTCTAAACTGATATTTGTGGTTTATATTTTCGTCTCTAAGCCAAAATAATATTTTTCTTTCTCCCTTTGACATTTTACATATTGGACAACCATTCCCTCTTATTATTGAATGTGGAGTTGCTTCGAAAACTCCGTGACGTTTTTTATGACAAAGAAATTTAATACGTGTTTCTGTGTTTACATATTCTTCCGGATTAACAATTGTAATAAATTCTCTGTGAGTTTCAAATACTTGGCGCAATAAAGTTTCCTCGTCTGTGCGTCTATTTCTTCGCTGATTTTCTTTACTTTTTCATTATTTAATTTCATCCAATTTTAGCAGATTTCGAACTATTACAAGTTTCATATATAGGTGGTATACTTATTAGTTTATCTATTATCATAAATTAAATATTGATAGGAATAGGAGTTTTTTCATAATAGCTTTTTTTATAAATATAACTATTTTCTGATAACTGAACTTATAGGCAACTTAACAATAATAGTCAGAATATATTTATAAATTCATTACTAACTAAACCATAGGCATACCATACTCATTCAATTCAGCTATCCCTATACCTTGTAGCAGAAGTAAATCTAATAAAATTGGATAAGTTCAGTTGTTAAAAATAAGGAGGATTGTAATTTCTCTTATTGTATTAAAACAAATTAATTTTATTTTTTTATTTTAGTGAGATATTAATTAAAAATATAATTTATGAAGAAAATAATTAGAACTCTTAAAGATAAATTATTTGAATTATTAGTCATAACATTTGTTGGTGGGGGCTTACTCGATGCATTAGATATTCAACCCCCAATTATCTTAGTAATGATTTGGTCTGGATTTCTTATAATTTTAGCTATTTGGGGCGGAGTTGAATTTGCAAAGCAAAACAAAACAAAAGGA
>JAQXEU010000048.1 GCA_029250685.1 Polaribacter sp. | reverse complement strand
CGAAGGATAACACTAACATTAATGCTGTTTTTCCATTCCATTTACTCTCTCGTATATTATTAATTATATTCTTACAATTAAGCATTCATACTTATAGTCAAAATTCTTTTAATGTAACAGTTCATCAAGATACCAAGTTTATTTTTATTGGTGACGAAATAGGAAATCATCGAGGTACGATAAACATTCTTCTTAAAGTAGAGCTTCCGTTAATTGAGTTTTCTAAAAGTCATATTTTTATTTTCCCTTCATATGAATACGCTGGTTTAGATGGAGGCAGATTTAGAAGATATTCTTTAGGTGTAGGTTATACTCATAATGATGTTTATTTTAAAAAACTAAACCTTGGACTGTATCTAGATTCTGGAGCTATTTTTAGGATGCAAAAAAAAACTCCTAGCTTTGGACTTGGAGTTGAAGTTTCTTACAGACTTACTAAAAGGTTTTCTCTAAGTTATGTTCATCAAATGATGGAAAGAACAGATTTAAAACTTATGTATAATGAAGATTCTTTTGTAAGGAATAGTAGTTTTATGGGGTTTAAAATTCATCTTTAACTCTTTAAAAACAGCAAGTATAAATACTTGATTTTTTAATGAATTTTTTTTCATTAATTTTAAAATTGTATCTTTCAAAAAAATATTTCAAGTTTTTGTTCCCCTAGCATCACTCTGATTGTTAAAGAAAACTGTTAAGTGAAAGTGCTATTGCTTTTTTTTTGTTTATGTAGTTTCATACCAATTTTTGGTCAAGAATCTAACACAAGTATTTCTGTTAATCAAGATATAAGATTACTTCTAGTTGGTGATGATACAGGAAATGGAAAGTTTACTCCTGATATTTTAATAAGACTTGAATTTGAAGCTTTTAAGTTACAAAAAAGCAGCATTCCTTTATATATTGGCATTGAATACTCTGACTTGAATTCATCTACATTAATTCGTTTCATGCTTGGTGTTGGTTTTGTAACCAAATTTTCTTTTTCTGATAAATTTCTTTTTGGACTATATTTAGATCATGGCCTACTAGGAAGGGGGAAAAGCAGTTTTTTTAAAAGAAAACAATATGGACGAATCAACATTTATGAGTTTTAGTTTAAGTTTTGAAACTTCGTATCCAGTTTCAGAAAAAATTCGATTATCAATTATGTATCAATTATTAGATAGAGCAGATTTATCTACTAGGTTTGGAGGAAATAATATAAACGGAAGTGCTTTTTTAGGTGTAAAATTTGCTTTATAAGCTATCTCTTATTCTTTTCCTCAATCCATTTACTCATATATTTTTTACTCTGTAAAGATTGATGTTGCAATAAATTTCCTAAGAAATTTTGATTTCTATGCGATACTATTTCTACTTGAAGAATTTCTAATCGATTTATAAAATGCTCTCCGATTTTTTCTTTATCATATATCTGGTTGATGATTTCAATACCGTTTTCTTGGGCTTTTTTCCAATATTCTTTACCTAAATATAATTTAATTGCTTTTTCTGCAAACAAATAAAAATCGTCTTCAACAAAACCATTCCATGGTAAATTTAAATGCATTCCTTCTGCTCCTATTGAAGTAGTAACACTGGGAGTACCACAAATCATCGCTTCTGTTAGCTTCCCTTTTATACCAGCTCCAAAACGAAGTGGAGCTAAAACCACTTTACTTTCTTCAACTATCTCTATTGGATTTGTAGTGTAGCCTTTTAACAAAAATCCTTCTTTCTCGTTATGTAATTGTAAAATCTGCTGTGTTGCATATGCTCCATAAATATGAATTTCTGCTTTTGGTAATTCACTTCTAATTTGATTCCAAATAGTTTTTTTCAACAATAAAACCGCATCAACATTTGGTTTATGCAAAAAGTTCCCGATAAATGTAAAATGTTTTCTCTCTTGAAAAGAGTTCCAATTTGCGATTTTATTTTCATCAATTCTATTTAATAAAAACGGAATGTAATACAAGATTTTTTTATCAATCTTAAAAACATTCTGCAAGATTTCCATTTCAAAAGTTGAAATGATTAAAGACAAATCACATCTTAATATAGATGCTATCTCGCGTTTTGCTATTTCAGAATTCAATAATTTTCCAATAGTAAAATCTTCTAAATTTTTAATACAATCTTCACGAACTTTCCGTAAACAATGTAAATCTTCTGTATCAAGAACCCGAATTGCTTTTGGACAATTTTCAGCAACTCGCCATCCAAATTGTTCTTCAATCATAAAACGATCAAACATTACAATGGTTGGGTTTAACTCCTTAATAAAATCATCAAAAGTTGAAGAGTTTAATTCTATTGAAACCTCATCAATTCCTAATGATTTTAAATCAAAAGCCTTATCAGTTTTTTGTGTAGTTGTCGCAAAAGTTATTGAATGGTTTTGCTTTAAAAAAAGCTCAATTAATTGTAGCATTCTACTTCCAGCTGCTGAAGAATTTGGTTCAACCCAAACAGTGCCAATAATTAAAAGAGATTTTTTAGTCAATTATTTTGCCTTTAATTGCGCATCATAATTTGCTTGAGCTCCTTTTGCCCAATCTACAATTTGCTTAACTTGGGTATCTGTTAAGTTTGCTTCAGAATGTGTCCATGTATAAGAATCTAATGGCATGTTTTTCTTTTCAACCTCTTCATGAAGCTCATCCATTTTATGCTCTTTTCTTTTTAAAGAATATTCGCTCCATTTAGAAAAGTTTAATTTTTTCTTACCAACTTTTACATGATCTGCAAGCCAATAATTTATTGGAGTAATAGAATTATACCAAGGATATCGAGTAGAATTAGAATGACAATCAAAACAAGAAGATTTCATGATTTTATGAACTTCTTCTGGCGGATTTGTTTCTTCAATAAAAGTTGCTAATGACGTTAAATCGCCTTCGTTTTTTTCAGGACCGAAAAATTGAGCAACTATAAAAATAAATAGCAAAGCCCAACCAATTTTTTTCAAGATTTTCATTTGTACAGATTTTAAAGAAATAAAGATAGTAATTCTTTAGTATTTTATCGTTTTTAAACAATAATCATTACTTTTGTAGTCCAAAATTTAATTTTAAAATGAAATACGATATCATCGTTATTGGTTCTGGTCCTGGAGGATACATTGCCGCAATTAGAGCTTCACAATTAGGTAAAAAAGTTGCAATTATTGAGAAATATTCAACGTTAGGAGGAACATGTACAAATGTTGGATGTATTCCATCAAAAGCATTGTTAGATTCTTCTCATCATTTTTATGACGCTGTACATCATTTTGATACACACGGTATTTCTGTTGAAACGCCAAAAGTAGATTTTTCTAAAATGATTGCCCGTAAAGCAAATATCGTTGAAACTACAACTGGCGGAATTAAATATTTAATGGACAAAAACAATATTGATGTTTTTGAAGGATTGGGCTCTTTTGTAGATGCAACGCATGTGAAAATTACAAAAAAAGATGGTACTGATGAAACTATTGAAGGAGTAAATATTATTATCGCTACTGGTTCAAAACCTGCAACGTTGCCGTTTATTTCGTTAGATAAAGAACGTATTATCACATCTACTGAAGCATTAAAATTAAAAGAAATCCCAAAGCATTTAATAGTCATTGGTGGTGGAGTTATCGGATTAGAATTAGGTTCAGTTTATAAACGTTTAGGAGCTGATGTTACTGTTGTAGAATATGCTCCGAAAATCACACCAACTATGGATACTGATGTTTCTAAAGAGCTGCAAAAAGTTCTAAAGAAACAAGGAATGAAATTCGCAGTGAGTCACGGAGTTTCATCTGTTGAAAGAAATGGTGATGAAGTGCTTGTAAAAGCGACAGATAAGAAAGGAAGAGAGATTGAATTTACCGGTGATTATTGTTTAGTTGCTGTTGGAAGAAAACCATATACAGAAGGATTAGGTTTAGAAAATGCAGGTGTAAAATTGAATGAGAGAAATCAAGTTGAAATCAATGCGCATTTACAAACAAATATTTCTAATATTTATGCAATTGGTGATGTTGTAGAAGGCGCTATGTTAGCTCATAAAGCTGAAGAAGAAGGTGTTGTTGTTGCTGAATATTTAGCTGGACAAAAACCTCATATTGATTATAATTTAATTCCTGGTGTTGTGTATACTTGGCCTGAAGTTGCTGCTATTGGAAAAACAGAAGACGAATTAAAAAATGCAAATGTTGCATATAAATCTGGTAAGTTTTCTATGCGTGCTTTAGGAAGATCTAGAGCAAGTGGAGATATTGATGGATTTGTAAAAGTATTAGCAGATAAAACTACAGATGAAATTTTAGGAGTTCATATTGTTGGAGCAAGAGCTGCTGATTTAATTATGGAAGCTGCCGTTGCTATGGAATATAGAGCTTCAGCTGAAGATTTAGCTAGAATTTGCCATGGCCATCCAACATATTCTGAAGCAATTAAAGAAGCTGCAAAAGCTGCTTGGGATGGCAGACCTTTAAATTCATAGTCTGAAAAACAGATGTTTAAAAAGAAAAAAGCAACTCAATTGAGTTGCTTTTTTCTTTTTAAACTTTAATGTACTTTTATCAAATGCAAAAATGGTTTCTGATTGCACTTTTTACCATGCCTCTTTTCTCTTTTTCGCAAGAAAAAGATTCTATGTATTTTAAAAACGGGATTGAAAACCCGAGTCTACTAACCAACCATCATTTTGGGATTTTTAGTTCAAGAATCAATCAAAATTTTAAATTAAGAGCTTCTGAAAAAACTACATTTACTTTTAACTCTGAAAGCGGAAACACATTCCATCCTTTTGTCGAAATGTATTTGCCTAAAAATCAAACTGTCAGAGACAATTTTAGCAATATAATTTGGTACGACAGACAGTTTAATTTTGTGAATCAAAATTCAACTCCTGCAGAATACTCTAACATAATTATTGATGCAGTTATTAAAGGTTTTCGGTTGCAAGTTAATTTTTCGATTGCAAAAGAGCATGAACTCGAAATTACACTTCGCTCCTATTTAATTACCAAAGGAAAATATCCTTTTTCATTTTTCACAAGTGATGAAAGTATTGAATGGTTTCATAGTAATATAGCTGGCGGAGAAGATGCTTTCGGTAGAAGATATTACGGATTAAATCAAGTGAATTTTAAATACACGGATAGAAACGGGAAAATATTAGAATTAAAAAACAACGATTTATTTTTAGGTGGAATTGAAATCAATCATCATTATTACCCGGAATTTTTAATCAATAAAAAAAGGAATTTATTTGTCAATTTTGGATCACATGTTGGATTCAACACTTCAAAATTTAACCCATCTATTGATATTGGTTTTTCTGCAAATGTTATAAAAAATATCAAACTAAAAAATAAGAATGAATTCAACATTGCATTTGGTGGTAGTTTTCTCAAAAAAAATCTTATCAATTTTAAAGATGTTATTGATTTAGGAAACAATCCTTATTTAGGAAGCTTACAAGGTGAAATAGAATTCACAAAATTTACACAGAAAAAGAACTACCATTCCTTCGGAGTTCATTATCAATTTCAAACTAGATTTAATAAGTTTAGCGAAGCTGATTATTACCATTTAAAAAGGAAAGTGGCAAGAAATAAAAGCAGGTTGGCAACACGGTTTCACCACCTTATATGAAGGTCTATCTACATGGTCTTTTTTGTATTCTTATGGAAGACCAAACTATAAAATCACAATGTATTTACAAGAAGATTTATTGGTAAATAATGCGCCAGATGTACAAACCGGAATTAGTATTAAAATCCCTATTTCAAAGTAAGATTAGACTTTAATAAATATTCTTTTTTTGTAAAGAATATAACCTACAAAAACATAAAAACTCACTACAGCTAAAGCATAACATAAAGATGCTAGTTTATCTATCGAAATGATACTTGTGAAAAATGTTTTATACATCCAACCATGTATTGTTGTGTCTCCAACCTTGGTTAAATAGAACACTTTTGTAATAAAACTTGATGTAAAAAAGATGACAATTGCATTAGAACCTACATATTTAAAAATTACTCCAAAAGATTTTTTCTTTACATCATTTACATAATATAAAATACTTAAAAAAATTGTTCCCCAGCCGGCAGTAAGTAATACAAAACTACTAGACCAAATTGCTTTGTTAAACGGAAACCATAAATTCCAGATGTATCCTAAACCAATCATAACTATTCCTAATAAAAACAACATTAATGTTTTTAAATAGTTTTGATGTAAAATTACTTTTCCAATTAATACACCAATTAATGCGGTTGCTATTGATGGTAACGTACTTAGTAATCCTTCGGGGTCATAATCTTTTTTCCAAATATGATCTTTCATTATTGTTACGTCTATATAATTAGCCCAATTATTTGTTGCTCTATCAAAAGTAGGAATTGATCCGTCTGGCAAAGGTATAAAGCCTAACCAAATCCAATATCCTAATAACAGGATAACTACCGTAGTCAAAAGAATTTTCCAATTGAAATTAACACTCAATATTGCAGCAAAAAAGAAAACTATTCCAATTCGTTGTAAAACTCCAGGAAAACGTAGTCTTGAAAAATCTTTAATAAAAGGTAAGTAAGGTAAAAATGCAGCAAGAAATAATCCTAATCCAATCAACTTTAAACTTCGAATTCCAATTTTTTTATAAGTCTTTGAATTTGAAAGCTTATTTTTATAAGCAAACGAAATAGAAATTCCAACAATGAATAAGAAAAAAGGAAAAATTAAATCTGTCGGTGTATATCCATGCCAATCTGCATGTAATAATGGAGGATAAATATGCGCCCAAGTTCCTGGTGTATTTACCAAAATCATTGCAACAACAGTTAAACCTCTTAATATATCTACAGATTCAATTCTTGAATTCATTTCTAAAGAACTTTTGCTCTAATTTTCCCCCAGGTTCTTTTTAACAAATAACCACTTACAATTGCTGTAATAGTAATACTAATTGCTAAAGTGGTTTCTCCATAAATCCAATATCCTGTTGCAAATAAACAACTATAAATAAACACACAGCCTAATAACATTGCTATAATCCCTGACGGAACACTCCAACCTTCATTATCATTTACAATCTCAATGTTTTCAGATCTAGCTTCATCAATAACTTTTGCCCATCCTGGCCCTCCAGGTTGAATTTTTTGATAAAAATCACGTAAAACATCTTTACTTTCTGGTTGTGTTAAAAAAGTAGTCAACACCCAAATAATTGTAGTTATTAAAACAATTATTGGAAACTTTGACCAAGCAGGAAAAACACCTGTTTCTTCAGTAAATAAAATTGCACCTACAGAAGTAAAATTAATAATTACAGAAATAATTCCTGATGAAAACATTGCTGCAATTTCACTCCATGCATTTATTCTCCACCAAAACCAACGCAAAATAAAAATCAATCCTGTTCCAGCACCAAACATCAAAATCACTTCAAATAATTGTAATGCATTTTGTAAAACCAACGCTAACAAAGCGCTACAAATCATTAATACTACAGTAGAAAGCCTACCAACAGCAACTAACTTTTTTTCTGAAGCTTCCGGGTTAATTTGTTGTTTGTAAAAATCGTTTACAATATATGAAGAACCCCAGTTTAAATGTGTAGAAATTGTGCTCATATATGCAGCAACTAAAGACGCCAATACCAATCCTAATAAACCACTTGGTAATTTTGTTAACATGGCAGAATACGCTAAATCGTGCCCTAATTTATCCGCAGAGACATTTGGAAAAGCTTCTTGAATACTTGCCAAATCTGGGAATAAAACCAATGAAGCTAACGCAACTATAATCCATGGCCAAGGGCGTAAAGCATAATGCATAATATTAAAAAAGAACGTTGCACCAATTGCATGATTCTCATCTTTTGCAGCTAGCATTCTTTGGGCAATATAGCCACCACCACCAGGTTCTGACCCTGGATACCAAGCACTCCACCATTGAACTGCTAACGGAATTATTAATAAAGTTATTACTGCAGACTTATCATCAAAATCTGGTAAAAGTGATAATTTACCAACTACATTTTCATTTACTAATAAAGCATCTAAACCACCAACTTCTGGAAGATTCACCAAATAATAAGCAGCACCAATTGCACCAGCCATTGCTACAAAAAATAATAAAAAATCTGTATAAACCACGCCTTTAAATCCACCAACCGCACTAAAAATTACAGTTATTAACCCAGCATAAACCACAGTTTCCCAAGGCTCTAAACCTAACATTATTTGCCCAATTTTTATCGCTGCTAATGTAACTGCAGACATTGCTAAAATGTTGAAAATGACACCCAGATAAACTGCCCTAAATTTTCTTAAAAACTTTGCTGGTTTTCCTCCGTAACGCAATTCGTAATATTCAAGGTCTGTATTTACTGCGGATTTTCGCCACAGCTTTGCATATACAAAAACAGTTAATAAACCCGTAATTAAAAAAGCCCACCAAACCCAGTTTCCAGAAACCCCGTTTGTTCTTACAATATCTGTTACTAAATTTGGAGTATCAGTAGAAAACGTTGTTGCAACCATTGATAAACCCAACAGCCACCAAGGCATATTTCTTCCAGATAAAAAATATTCAGAAGAACTTTTTCCAGATTTTTTAGAAACATAAATTCCAATAAAAAGTGTTATTGCAAAAAAGGAAATTATTAAAACGTAATCGAATGTACTTAGTGAAACCATTGTATAATTTTTGAATGTTGTAAAGTACTACTTTTTGAGAATATAATTGCAAAATAAATTGAAGCTACCAATGCTAAGATTTGTATTTTTGTATCTACATGCAAAGAGTACAAAAAAGTTTTTCATTAGAATCCATTGATGCGTTTAAATCAAAATTATTGATTTGGGCACAACAATTCGAAGCTATTTCTTGGTTAGACTCTAATCAATACAATCAGAAATATTCTTCTTTTGATGCTGTTTTAGCAGTTGATGAGTTTACTTCTATCAAGACAGATTACACAAATGCTTTTGACAAATTAAAAGAGTATCAATCTATTACAAACGATTATTTATTTGGATATTTAAGTTATGATTTAAAAAATGACGTTGAACAACTTTCTTCAAAGAATTTTGACGGATTGGGTTTTGCAGATTTGTACTTTTTTCAACCCCAACGCATCATTTTTATCAAAGGAAATACGATTGAATTTTCGTATTTAAAAATGATTGATGATGAAATAGATTTTGATTTTAAAACAATATCAGAAACGAAAATTCATCAAGATAAAACATCAACATCCGAAGAAATTAAAGTGAAACTGAGAATTCATAAGGAAGATTATTATCAGAAAGTTAATACTATTTTGAATCATATTAATCGTGGTGATATTTATGAGGCCAATTTTTGTCAAGAATTTTATGCCGAAAATGCAACCATAAATCCATTAGAAGTTTATCATCATTTAAATGAAATTTCTGAACCGCCTTTTGCAACATTTTTAAAATGTGAGCATCAATACTTATTATCTGCTTCACCAGAAAGATACATCAAAAGAGAAGGAATAAAAGTAATATCTCAACCGATAAAAGGAACCGCAAAAAGATTGATTAGCAAAGTTGATGACGAACAAATTGCATTTGAATTAGCTAGAGATGAAAAAGAGCGATCAGAAAATATTATGATTGTAGATTTGGTTAGAAATGATTTATCAAAAACCGCTATAAAAGGTTCCGTAAAAGTTGAAGAATTGTGTAAAGTGTATTCTTTTAAACAAGTACATCAATTGGTTTCTACAGTAGTTTCTGAAGTTGAAGAAACGATAAGTTCTATAGATATTTTACGTGAAACTTTTCCGATGGGAAGCATGACAGGAGCGCCAAAAGTTTCTGCAATGAAAATTATTGAAGCTCAAGAAAAAACCAAACGTGGATTGTATTCTGGTGCTGTTGGATACTTTACGCCGAATGGCGATTTTGATTTTAATGTAGTGATAAGAAGCATTTTATATAACGAAGAAAATAAGTATATTTCATTTTCTGTTGGTGGTGCAATTACGTCAAAATCTACTCCAGAAAAGGAATATGAAGAGTGTTTATTAAAAGCAAAAGCCATGAAATATGTGCTTACAAATTCAGATTAAAATATGATTACCGATCAAGAAGAAAAATTTAATAAGGCTATTGCATCCTTAGATGAAAAATATCAAGTTCAAGATGTTTTTAATAAATTTATAGCGTTGTTTCCCGAAGACTGGAAAAAACATAAAATAACCTATTCTAAATTTAATCGAAGTAAGCAATTTGGGAAAACAATTCCATTACCAAAACCAGAGGTTTCTTTGAAAAAAATGATTCAAGTTTGGATGATGAAAAATAAAAAGTGAGAGTCGATAAATAATAGAATATAAAATTCGAAAATCAAAAAAAATGAACTTATTAAAACAAATTACTAAAAAAGGAGTGTTGCTAGCATTGGCAATCGCTGTTGGTATTTGTGCTTTTGTTTTTACTTTTTTATATGCACCTGAATATGCAAGATCTGTACAAGTGAATTCAATCAATTCAATGATGATAATAACATTTTTACTTCTCGTTTTAATATTTGGGATTATTCTTGGCAGAACCAAAGAATCTATAGAGGTAATTACCAAATTTGAAACCAACTTAACAGATAGAGAAAAAGAAATTGTACTGTTAATCATACAGCGTAAAAAGAACATAGAAATAGCAAATACTCTTTTTGTTGAGTTATCGACTATAAAATCTCATATCAATAATATTTACAAGAAAGAAAATGTAAAAAATCGCAAAGAGATTATTTAAAAATACAACCTGATATCTAAAAAGAAAGAAAAATAACTTACTTAATAACTGCAGGTTAACTAATTTACACCCATTTTTACACCCTTATTTTTTTTTAAAACACATTGAATTCATACATCTTTGTCTGCTTTAAAACACATGTATGAAAAGAGCCTTTCAATTTTCAATTAAATTTATAATCACCTTTTTTGCTACTGCATTATTGGGAATGATTTTATTTTCAATACTCAATTTTGACCAAGCCATCAATTTATTTTAAAAATCAAAAACCCATAGTCATGAAAAAAATCAATTTCAAATCCCCATATTTCTGGGGCTTATCATTAGGTTTATTGTTTATTGCTTTTAATGTTTTATCAAAACCCTTGATTAACTCCTATTCAGAAAGTCAAATTAACAAGATTGATTTCGCTTCACTACAAGTAAAAAAAATAAATGGAGAAATTACTACACTTAAGGAATTTTATCCAAATCAAAAAAAGTAGTGGTGAATTTTTGGGCGACTTGGTGTAGGCCTTGTTTAACTGAAATGCCAATATTACAAGATGCTTATGATGAGATTAATAAAGAAACTATTTTTATACTCATAAATGATCAAAATTTAGAGTTAACAAAAGAATATATGAACAAGAATAAATACACCTTTGAGTTTGTTCAATTGGAAAGAGAGGTATTTATGAAACATGGAATTATGGAACGTCCAACAACAGTTTTATTAGATGCTGATTTTACAATCAAAAAAATTATTATTCAACAAATAGAGCAAGAAAATGGAAAAGAATTTATTGAGTTTTTAAATAAAAACATATAGTCTTATCAGGTGTTATTCTTAGATTAATTAATAAAATTGACAAAATCTAAAAATATAAAGTTGAATAAAAAAATATTTGGCAACACCGTATATAATTTATTACTAGTTTTAGCTTTTTTTTACGAAAATCCTTATAGGTTTTATATTCAGTTTGTAATTGCTAAATTTGGCACTTAAAACTCGTTACAAACATTTACAAAAAGATTATGCTAATCAGAAAATTTCTTTTTTGGAATTTATTTCTCTTGTGTCTTTCAATAAACGCTCAAAAGCTATCTTATGGAAATCCATCTGAAGTACAAATGGATTCACTTTTTATGTATCAACAAGTAGATTCTATTATTAATGATGCAATTCAAAAAGAAGCATTTCCGGGTGTACAAATTTTAGTGGCGAGAAAACATAAAATTATTTTTCATAAAGCATATGGATTTCACACATATGATAGCATTCAAAAAGTACAATTAAACGATTTATATGATATCGCTTCTGTAACAAAAATCTTGGGACCATTACCCGCGATCATGAAATTGTACGACGAAGGTAAAATTGATTTAGATGTTCCTTTTAGTAATTATTGGAAATCTTGGAAAGGGAGAAGTGACAAGAAAAATTTAACGTTACGAGAAATTTTAGCGCATCAAGCAGGATTGAATCCGTATATCGTTTTTTTAAGCGAGATTTTAAAGAAAGACAAAACTCTGAAATCTCGATTTGTGAAAACAAGTTCTAAAAAGAATTACACAAACCAGGCGTATGATAACATTTTTGTAAAAGACCGGTTTAAAAATAAAATGTATCGTCAAATAACGAGGTCTAAAGTTTCAGGTGTAAAAAAATACAGGTACTCTGGGCTTAGTTTTTTGTTATACCCAAAGTTAATTTCTGACATCACGAATGAAAATTACGCGGGGTATCTACAAGAAAATTTCTATAAATCAATAGGAGCAAATACATTAGGCTTCACTCCAAAAACTAAAAATTTCACAAATACAATTGTTCCTACTGAAATAGATTCTTTGTTTAGAAAAGATTTAACAAACAGTTGGGTCCATGATGAAAATGCTGCTTTAATGGGCGGTTTTTCTGGAAATGCAGGTTTGTTTGGAGGCGCTTTAGATTTAGCAAAAATGATGCAAATGTATTCGAATTATGGATATTACGATTACAAACAATACATTTCTAAAAGCACCTTAAAGGAGTTTGCAAAAATTCAGTTTCCAGAGAATGGTAATCGTCGTGGTTTGGGCTTTGACAAACCGCTAATTGGTAACAACAAATTACCCATTAACAAAGCATATCCAGCACCACAAGTAAGTGCCGAAAGTTTTGGGCACTCAGGTTTTACTGGTACTTTTGTTTGGGCAGATCCAAAACATGATTTGGTTTTTATCTTTTTATCAAACAGAGTCTATCCGAATAGAAGTCACCGAAATATTTACAACTTAAACATTAGACCAAAAGTACAGCAGGTTTTTTATCAAGCGATGAAACAATAAATACATGTTAGAAAAATTACAACAACATCTCAATTACAAATTCTCTTTTTTAAAAGAGAAAAAATTGTTGATTGCTATTTCGGGTGGAGTTGATAGTGTTGTATTAACGCATTTATTTCATCAATTAAATTTTGACATTTCTTTAGCGCATTGCAATTTTAATTTACGTGGAACTGAAAGTGATAAAGATGAATTTTTTGTAAAAGAATTGGGTGAAAAACTGAATCTTAAAACATTTACAAAAAGTTTTGAAACTGAAAATTTTGCTTCTGAAAATCAATTATCAACACAAGTTGCTGCTAGAAATTTACGCTATAATTGGTTTCAAGAAATCAGTATAAAACATCAATTTGATTTTGTGCTAACGGCGCATCAGGCAGATGATAATCTAGAAACCTTTTTAATCAATTTAACCCGCGGAACCGGATTGGAAGGTTTAACAGGAATTCCCGAATTGAATAATAATATTGTGCGACCGTTATTGATTTTTTCTCGTGATGAAATTGAAAACTTCGCTACTAAAAACAACATTGATTGGAGAGAAGATAAAAGCAATGCTTCAAACAAATATGTTCGTAATAAAATCAGAAACCAAGTGGTTCCTATTTTAAAAGAAATCAATCAAACTTTATTAGAAAGTTTCCAAAAAACAACTGACTATCTACAAGAAAGTCAGCAAATAATTGATGCTTCAATTTCTGACTTTAAAAAAAAAGTGCTTAAAGAAACTGAAAACAGTAATCTAAAAATTGACATTGCTAAAATTCAAGAAACCAACAATCCGAAAGCGTATTTATATCAATTGTTAAAAGAGTTTGGTTTTACAGAATGGAGGGATGTTACTAATTTACTAACTGCTCAATCCGGAAAAGAAGTTCTTTCTAGAACGCATCGATTATTAAAAGACAGAGGTTTTTTAATCATATCTAAAAAAGAGGAAATCAAATCTAATAACAATTTTTTGATTTCAGAAGATACGTTAGAAATTAGGAGTCCTATTCATTTGAAAATTGCTGCTGTTTCTAAAATAGAAAAAGAAAATAAATCAACAATTCATCTCGATAAAAACAGCATTACTTTTCCATTAACGTTAAGAAAATGGCAATATGGAGATTTCTTTTACCCAAAAGGGATGCAAGGGAAAAAGAAAATTTCTAAATTCTTTAAAGACGAAAAGTATTCATCAATCGATAAAGAAAACACTTGGTTGTTATGTACAGAGAATAACATTACTTGGGTAATTGGAAAACGACAAGATAATCGCTTTTTTGCAAATGAAAAAACCAAATCAATATTAAAAATTGAGCTTTTATAGTCGATTTAAAACTTTGTTAATAGATGCTTCATTTTAAGTTATTCAAAATTGATTTTGTACTTTTATCAAACCTTTCTATTATAGAATTATTTATGAAGAAATTAATAGTAATATTCGCGTTTTTTTTAAGCTTTTCTAGCATTGTAAATGCGCAAACTGAAACTCCAACAACTTGGTCTTCTACGTTTGAAAAAATCAACGAAACAGAATACGATTTAATTTTAAAAGCAGACATAATTCCTGGTTGGCATTTGTATTCTCAGTTTACATCAGAAGGCGGATCATTACCAATCATTATTAAAAAAGGGAATGCAACAGAAGAATTTAAATTAGTTGGAAAAGCAGTTGAAAGCGATACTATAAAGAAGTTTAGTGACGTTTTTGAAGTATACGAATCTTACTTTGATAATAGCGCCGTTTTAAAACAACGAATCGTATTAAATAACGAAAGCATAAATGAAGTAAACTTAAATTTAACTGGTCAGGTTTGTAAAGAAATCAATGGTGTTTGTATTCAAATTGATGAAGATTTTATATTTACGTTAAAAGGAAAAGCATCCAAAAAAACTACTGTTGTTTTAGATGAAAGAAGCAAATTACTTAGCGCTAAACTTCAATTAGACTTAAAAAATACGGAGCTCTTAAAAAGTGGAAACAATTCAAACTCTGATGAAAACTCAAGTTTATTAAATATCTTATTATTAGGTTTTTTTGGTGGATTATTAGCACTTTTAACCCCTTGTGTTTTTCCAATGATTCCTTTAACCGTTTCATTTTTCACAAAACAATCAAAGACAAAAAGAAAAGGAATTAGTAACGCAATTTTATACGGGCTCTTCATAGTAATCATTTACATTTTATTAAGTCTACCATTCCATTTTATTGACAGTTTAGATCCAGAAATATTAAATAACATCTCAACAAATGTTTGGTTAAACATTTTCTTTTTTGTCATTTTAATCTTTTTCGCATTTTCGTTTTTTGGTTACTACGAACTAACATTGCCTTCTTCTTGGGGCGATAAAATGGATTCTGCTTCAGGAATTGGAGGGATTATTGGAATCTTTTTTATGGCTTTAACATTAGCTATTGTTTCCTTCTCATGTACAGGACCAATTTTAGGGTCATTACTTGCTGGTTCATTAACTTCTGATGGTGGCGCAATGCAATTAACTGCAGGAATGAGTGGATTTGGATTGGCTTTAGCATTACCTTTCGCCTTATTTGCATTATTTCCGAGTTGGTTAAATTCGATGCCAAAATCTGGAGGATGGTTAAATACTACCAAAGTTGTTTTAGGTTTTTTAGAATTAGCATTTGCTTTTAAATTTTTATCAAATGCAGATTTAGTGGAGCATTGGGGTATTTTAAAGCGTGAAATATTTATTGGAATTTGGATTCTCATTTTTGTTGGATTGACATTATATCTTTTTGCTAAAATTAAATTCCCACATGATTCACCTTTAAAAAAGCTGAGTTTCTCTAGAGTTTCATTTGGAATTCTAGTTGCCGCTTTTGTAGTGTATTTAATTCCCGGAACAATGAAAACTCCAACATGGAATTTAAGTTTATTAAGTGGTTTTCCACCACCACAATTCTATAGTATTTACGAAACAGAAACCGATTGTCCTTTAGGATTAAATTGTTTTAAAGATTTTGACGAAGGGTTACAATATGCAACAAAAAACAACAAACCTATTCTATTAGATTTTACTGGTTGGGCTTGTGTGAATTGCAGAAAAATGGAAGAAAATGTTTGGGTAGAAAATGACATTTTTACATTAATCAACGAAGATTATGTTTTAATTTCGCTTTATGTTGATGATCGAAAAAAGCTATCTGAAAATGCACAATTTAACTTTATAAAGAAAAACGGAAATCTTAAAAGAATTGAAACTATCGGCGATAAGTGGGCTACTTTTCAAGCCATCAATTTTAAAACTGCTTCGCAACCTTATTATGTTTTAATGAGTCCAGATTTAGAGGTTTTACATTCAGCACAACAATATACAGATCGTGATACCTACTACAATTGGTTAAAAGAAGGATTGGATACATTCAAAAAATCTTCTAAGAATTTATTTAAATAGAAATCGGATTCAGATAATTTGGCTACTTTTATAAAAAAAGTAACCAAACAATGAAAACAAAACTTACATCAATTTTAGTTTTTTTGTGTTTTACAGTCACTGTATTTGCACAGAAAAGAACAATTCCGACTGACACAACCGTTGTAACAAATCACACAACAACTATTAAAGGAAAAAAAATCAACTACACTGCTTATACAGGAACGCAACCTGTTTGGGACAAAGAAGGTGAACCAAAAGCAACCTTGTTTTACACCTATTACAAAAGAACAAATAATGTAAAAACTGCTGAAAGACCTTTATTAATTTCATTTAATGGAGGCCCAGGTTCTGCTTCAGTCTGGATGCATTTAGCGTATACTGGACCAAATGTTTTAAAAATTGATAATGAAGGTTATCCGGTGCAACCATACGGATATAAAAGCAATCCGCATTCTGTTTTAGATATTGCAGATATTGTTTTTGTAAACCCAGTTAATACTGGTTATTCTAGAACTGTAGAACGAAAAGGTAAAAAAGTAAATAAAGCTGATTTTTTTGGTGTAAATGCTGATGTAAAATATTTAGCAGAATGGATTACTAATTTTGTTTCAAGAAATAATCGTTGGTCATCACCAAAATATATTATTGGAGAAAGTTATGGAGGAACAAGAGTTTCTGGTTTAGCAAATGCACTGCAAAGCAACGAATGGATGTATTTAAACGGAGTTATTTTAGTTTCTCCTGCGGATTACGGAGCAAAAAACTCTGATAATGCAGTAGCTTCATCTATTGACTTTCCATATTTCACAGCTGCTGCCTGGTATCATAAAATGTTATCGCCTGCATTACAAAATAAAGATTTATTAGAAATTTTACCAGAATCAGAAAGCTTTGCTATCAATTCTTTAATGCCTGCAATTGCAAAAGGTGGATTTATCAGTGCTACTGAGAAAAATCAAATTGCAGAAAAGATGTCTTATTATACAGGATTGTCTAAAAAAGTAATTTTACAACACAATTTAGAAATTCCAAATAGTTTTTTTTGGAAAGAATTACTTCGTAATAAAAGCGGTAAAACAATTGGAAGGTTAGATTCTAGATATATGGGAATCGATAAGAAAGAAGCTGGAGATTCTCCAGATTATAATTCAGAATTAACTTCTTGGCTGCACTCATTTACACCAGCAATAAATATGTATTTAAAAGAGCATTTAAATTTTAAAACAGATGTAAAATACAATATGTTTGGTCCTGTACATCCTTGGGATTTTAGAAACAATAACACACGCGAAGAGTTGCGAAAAGCAATGGCAACAAACCCATATTTAAACGTATTATTTCAAGCAGGTTATTATGATGGTGCTACAACATATTTTAATTCAAAATATACAATGTGGCAATTAGATCCAAGTGGGAAATTAAAAGATAGAACGAGTTTTAAAGGTTATAGAAGCGGACATATGATGTATTTACGTAAACCAGATTTAAAAGCTGCAAATGATGATATTAGAAGCTTTATAAAAGCAAGTGCTTCTAAAGGAAAACCTGCTAAATATTAATAATTATTAAAGTGCATAAAAAAGGCAGCTACTTTCGTAGCTGCCTTTTTTCTTATAGAATATATTGAAATTAATGTCTCATTCTTCTTCCTCTACTTCTAGTCGATTTCTGTGGAGTACCAAGTGTATACGTTAAACTTACCATATAGTAAGTTCCTAACACATCTTTTGTTGTTTCTTGAAAGTAGTTATCTGAACTACTTCTAGAGAACCCAACGCTTTTGTTAAGTAAATCTAATGCTGTTAACTTTACGTTTAATGCATTTGACTTTAAGAAATTATAAGAGATTGAAGCGTTCCAAATTGGCACAGATTGATCAGTTCCAAAATTACTATCCGTATAAATATCGTATTTATATTGTGTATTAAAATTGAATGATTTTGTGATGTTCCAATCAGATTTTATAAAATAAGACTGTTGTACATATTCTCTATCTGATGCGATAGAAAATGTTGTATTGTTCTTCGTAATATTTGCTCCAATTGCTAAATCTAATTTGTCTTTCTTGTTGTTTTCTAACGTCATTCTAAAACTTGTGTTATTAGAATTTGTTTTATTGTTAACTGTATTAATTACAGATTGATAATTATTAGTAGCAACATTTACTCCTAAATTATATCTAATATCTAATTTTTTAATTCTATTTCCAAAATTAATATCAACACTAAAGTTATCTCTATCACCTAAATTAACATAGCTGCTTGTTCTAACTCTTGTTGCAATATTTGTGTTTTCAGTATTCACAATTGCATCACTTGTTTTATTATAACTTAAGTGTGCAAAAAAGCTAAATCCTGTTGCAAAATTATAGTTACCATACATTCCAAATAATGAATGATTTGTTTCTGGAGTTAAGTTTTGATTACCTGTTCTAATATATAACGGATTAAAGTTGTTTACAACTGGAGAAACTCTACTTAAACTTGGTAAGTTTAATGATTTTCTATATCTAAAGAAAACCCAACTCCCTCTTTTTGGACGGTATCTAAATCTAAATGAAGGGTTGACACTCGAATAACTTTTATTGAATGTAGAAATATTTGTCAATCCAAAATCTTGCTTTTGCTCTTGGAATTCTGTTCCAATAGTTAACGTTGTTTTTTCATTATTATACCTATAATCTACAGAACCATAAGTGGTTGTTTTTTCTTCAAATAAATCTGCAGTAAAGGTAGATCCCGCATTTGTAGCACCGTTTAAAAGTGAAGTTTGATTTGTATACTCATCTTCATTCTGCACTCTCATTCCTCCACCAATTTCAATAAAATGATTGTCATTTAAAGGCTCAGTATATTGTAATTCAAAGTTTATATTACTTCCTTTATTATTACTTGTTTGTTTATTTTCTGTTTTTTCATCAGTTCTTGAAATATCAGCGTAATCTTTTGTGTTTGTGTTTCCACTTGTGTTATCGCTTTTATCTGAAGAAAAATCGAATTCTAACTCAAAACTACGTTTGCTTTTTTTGTTGAATCTTTGAATATAATCTAAATTAACACTACCATTACTACTGTTATTATCACTATTAGAAACACC
>JAQXEU010000007.1 GCA_029250685.1 Polaribacter sp. | reverse complement strand
AATGATCTGTAAATATTGAGTTTGGGAGTTGTTTGATAAAAAACACACACCGAGGATAGTGCCAAATTAATGAACTAAATCCTCAGTGTTTGTGGGTAAATTGTGGAGACGCCGGGAATCGAACCCGGGTCCAAACAAGCGGCCAAAAGGCTTTCTACATACTTAGTTTTTAATTAATTTTCGTCAAATAGCTGATTAAAAACAATCCACTAAAAGCTTATCTTCTTTAGTTTCAAAACTTTGTCGAAGTGCCAAAATTTCTATGTTTACTTTTACGATATCCAAAAGTGAAACGCCGTAAACCAAGGCTGTTCGTGGACATAAAGCATGCACACCTAGTGTGCCGAGGCCAATCCTTCTATAATTCGGATTATGCTGCTAAAGCGTAGTTATCTTCGCCGTTTAAAAGTGTTGAAATAAGTTTAACGAGTCTTGATTTCATTCCTCGGTATGCTTACATGTTAACGCGTCTCGCTGTCAAAACCAGTCGTCCCCGTTTATTCTGAACTTGTTTCAGAATCTATCTGAATGGATAGTTGGCAAATTTATAAATAAAAATGACAAAAATAGCGTTTGTATAGCTTTATAAAATGGAATACCTTCGAGCAAAATTAATACTTGATTAGATTATGAAGTTTGGAATTATAAAAGAGCGAAAAAACCCGCCAGACAGAAGGGTTGTTTTCTCACCAGAAAAACTACAAGAGTTTCAAAAAAAATTTCCTAATGCAACGATAAAGGTTGAAAGTTCTGATATTCGTGTTTTTTCAGATGATGCATATAAAAATGCAGGGTTCGAAGTGGCAAATGACATTTCTGATTGTGATGTTTTATTAGGCGTAAAAGAAGTTCCGATGGATGCTTTAATTCCGAATAAAAAGTATTTTTTCTTTTCGCATACAATTAAAAAACAACCATATAATAGAGATTTATTAAACGTTATTTTAGAGAAAAATATCGAGCTTTTTGATCACGAAACCATTGTAAAGGAAAATGGTGCTCGTTTAATTGGTTTTGGACGTTATGCAGGAATTGTTGGAGTTTATAACGGTTTTAGAGCTTTCGGATTAAAAAATGAAACGTTTCATTTGCCAAAAGCAGAAACATTATCAGATCAAAAAAGTTTGATTTCTGAATTGAATAAAATTACTTTACCAAACATTAAAATATTATTAACTGGAAGTGGGAAAGTAGCCTACGGAGCAAAAGAGATGTTAGATAAAATGTTGATCAAAAAAGTTTCTGTTGAATCTTATTTAAATGATGCTTTTAATGAGCCAGTATATTGCATGGCTGATGTGTTGGATTATAATATCCGTAAAGATGGACAAGTTTTAAGGAATACAGATTTTTATAAGCATCCAGAAAATTATGAGTCTAACTTTATGCGTTTTGCCAACGTTACAGATTATTTTATAGCTGGACATTTTTTTGGTGATGGTTCTCCTTTCTTATTTACTAGAGAAGATGCTAAATCTAAAGACTTCAATATTAGATTAGTTGCAGATGTCTCTTGTGATATTGATGGGCCAGTGGCGTCAACATTAAGAGCGTCAACAATTGCGGATCCAATTTATGGATATAATCCGCAAACAGAATCTGAAGTAGATTATAAAGATGAAAGCGCAATTGTAGTTATGGCGGTTGATAATTTACCATGCGAATTACCAAAAGACGCAAGTGAAGGTTTTGGAGAGTTGTTTTTAGAAAATGTAATTCCTGCTTTTTTTAACAATGATAAAGATGGAGTTTTAGCAAGAGCAAAAATGACGGAAAATGGTAAATTAACCGAGCGCTTCTCTTATTTACAAGAGTATGTAAACGGAAACGAATAATGCAAGACAAACAATTTTTAATAGATACCGCAAAAGCAAAAATGCCTTTTGGGAAATACAAAGGAACTTTTTTAGTAGATCTACCTGAGCATTATGTTGTTTGGTATAATAACAAAGGTTTTCCTGCTGGAAAACTTGGTAGAATGCTAGGTTTGGTTTATGAATTAAAACTAAATGGGCTGGAAGATTTAGTGCGAAAATTAAGGTAATCAGAATGAAACCAGCAGAAGAATATATTTTAAGCAGACCAGAACCTTTTAAATCGATATTGCTACATGTGCAATTATTAATTGAAAGTACGTATTCAAATGCTGAATTAAGATACAAATGGAAAATACCAGTATATTATATAGATAAGAATCCATTTTGTTATTTAAACGCATCGCTCAAAAAAGGATATGTTGATGTATGTTTTTGGGCTTCTGCTCATTTAAAATATAATGAGCACTTAGTTACCGAAGGACGAAAAGTAGTAAAATCGTTACGCTATTTTAAAATCGAAGATATTAACGAAGAAGTGTTGTTTTCTGTTTTAGAAGAAGCTTATAAATCAAAAGAAAAAGGTTTTTACAAAAAGTAATTATTTGATTTTATATTGTAATGCAATTTCATTATTGATGAAAATATACAATTCAGTTCTTCTTTTCTTATCTAAATTGATATTGAAACTACCAATTGAATTATCAACATTTATCGTTACTTTTTTTCCAAAACGCTGTCCTTTAAATTGATATCCAACAACATCGTTTGCGGTTAAATTTTTGATTTTAAATTCAATATCTCCCTTTTTGGAAATGATGCCATTTGTTGGCGATAACAATTTCAAGTTCTTATAAAAAAAACCTTGACCAATTATGGGTTGATTTGCATATGTCTTCTTATCAATTGCTTTTTTAACTAATTGCCAAGGAGTACTTTCAGGTAAATGTGTTCTTAGTAATTCAGCCGGATTTGGATAAAAATAATACTCAGTAAAATTCTTTTCCCATTTGTTATCAATTGCATAACCAGCTGCCCAAGTTGCATCAATCAATTGCCATTTATTATTGATTTTACAGCATTCCAAGCGTGATTTGAACCTCTTGGAATCACTCCGATTTCATTGGAAGAATTTCGAGCATACCCTTTAATAATTACAGTTTCGATTTGTAATAAATCACATACTTTTTTAAAAGATTGTGCATATCCTTCGCAAACAGATTTTCTTCTTCTAAAGGTTTCGTTTACAATGTCATCTTTTATTTGCTGTAATTTTGCTTGTTTTTCAGCTTCGTTTTTATAACTAAAACGAACACTTTTTTTTGTTGGATTGTAGAACTCTTTTAAATCGTAGCGTATATTTTCAGTCAGCCAAATAAAAGTTGCTCTAATTTTATCAGCATCAGAAGTGAAATCGGTATCGATTTTTGAAGCTAATTTTTGAGCTGAATTAAATTTTGGATAGCGTTTTACTTTTGCATCAACTTCAGTGTAATTTTGAGATTGTGCTAGGATACTAATAAAAAAAATAAAACGTAAAGCTGTTTCATCTGCATAAAATTATTGTTTTTTATTTGTCAGATGTAATTCGCCATTAAAAACCTCATTTCATTTTGTGAAATAGTTATGGCTCATTTCATAGAAAGTATAACAACTTAAGAAATCAAAAATTGTATTATAATTTATTAACTGTTTTTCTAATGGCAACTAAATTACTTAGTAAACTTTCTAAATGATCTAAATGCAACATGTTTGCGCCATCACTTTTTGCGTTTGCAGGATCAAAGTGTGTTTCTAAAAATAAACCATCAACATTATTTACAACTCCCGCTCTAGCAATTGTTTCAATCATATCTGGTCTTCCGCCAGTAACTCCAGAATTTTGATTTGGTTGCTGAAGCGAATGTGTAATGTCTAAAACAGTTGGAGCGTATTCGCGCATTTCTGGAATTCCTCTAAAATCAACTATCATATCTTGGTAACCAAACATGGTTCCTCTATCGGTAATCATTACTTGATTGTTACCAGAATCTGTTACTTTCTTTACGGCGTGTTGCATTGCAGATGGGCTCATAAATTGCCCTTTTTTCAAATTGACGACTTTTCCTGTTTTTGCAGCAGCAACTACTAAGTCGGTTTGTCTCACTAAAAACGCTGGGATTTGTAAAATATCTACATATTGTGCAGCTATTTCTGCGTCTGAAGCTTCATGAATATCTGTAACTGTTGGTACGTTAAAAGTTTCTGAAACTTTACGTAAAATTTTCAATGCTTTTTCATCTCCAATTCCAGTAAAACTATCAACTCTACTTCTGTTAGCTTTCTTGAAACTTCCTTTGAAAACAAAAGGAATCTCAAGTTTATTAGTCACCTCTATTACTTTTTCAGCAATTCGCATCGCCATTTCTTCGCCTTCAATAGAACAAGGTCCGGCTAGTAAAAAAAAGTTATTAGAATTAGTGTGTTTAATGTTCGGAATTAGTGTGATATCCATCGAAAAATAATTTTAGCAAAAATACAAAATAATTATTGCTTTTGAATTCATATCTTTAGACTTTAAAATTTATAACATGAAAAAAATATTTACACTTTTGGTTGTTTTTGTATTGATGTATTCTTGCAAAACCGATAAAGAAAATGACAACAAAGAAGTTACAGTTGATAGTATTGATACAACTACTGTTAGAAAACATTTGTACACTTTAGCTTCTGATGAAATGGAAGGTAGAAGAACTGGAACTCCAGGAATTGAAAAAGCTGCTCAATATATTGAGGGAGAATTTAAAAGAATAGGATTGCAGACGTATGAAGGTTTAACTGATTTTAGACAAACTTTTACTTTTGAAGATAGAAGAACTAAAAAAGAGGTTACAGCTTTTAATGTTATCGGAATTTTAGAAGGAAAAAGTAGAAAAGATGAATATGTAGTTGTTTCTGGACATTACGATCATCTTGGAATTAGAAAAAGAGAAGGTCAACTAGATAGTATTTATAATGGCGCAGATGATGATGCATCTGGAACTACTGCAGTTTTAGCATTAGCAGAGTACTTTAAGAAAAAAGGCAATAATGAAAGAACAATTATTTTTGTTGCTTTTACAGGAGAAGAAATGGGGCTGTTAGGATCTAGACATTTCGGAAAAGATGTAGATGCAAGTAAATTTGTAGCTGGAATTAATATTGAAATGATTGGAAAAGATTCAGAGTTTGGATCAAAAACAGCTTGGTTAACAGGTTTTGATCGTTCTGATTTTGGAAAAATAATTCAAAAGAATTTAGAAGGAACTGGTTATGTTTTACACCCTGATCCATATGATAAGCAAAATTTATTTTTTAGATCAGACAATGCCTCTTTAGCTCGTTTAGGAATTCCTTCTCATACTTTTTCTACAGTTCCATTACCTACAGATAAACATTATCATAAAGCTTCGGATGAGGCAACAACCTTAAAAGTTGAGGTAGTTACAGAAACTATTAGAGCGATTGCCTTAGGTACTGAAAGTATCATCAACGGAAAAGATACTCCAACAAGAGTTCAGTTAACTGAAAAAGAAATGGGAGGAAGACGTTAGTAAGACGGAAATTTAATCTTTAATACATAAAAAAACCTCTAAATTAAGTTTAGAGGTTTTTTTATTTAAAGTTGGTATCGAAGGCTTAAACCAATATTTGATTTTAAGCCTTTGTAAACTGAATATAAACTATACTCTGGTCTAAAGTCTAAAGAGATTAAAAACGGTGCTTCAAAGTTGTATTCTATACCTATGCCTCCGGTTGCAAAGAAAAAAGTGTTTGAATTTCCGCCACCTTTGATATTTCCAAAACCAGCACCAAAACCAGCATACCAATTAAATCTGTTCTCTAAAGACCATACCCAATGAAAAATTCCAGTTGCTTTATAAGAATTGATGTCAGATTTATTTCGAAAGCCGAAATCAATTTCTAATCTGTTGGTATATCCAATTAGTTGTTGATAAGAAATCTCAGAGCCAAAACCACTATTGTCGCCAAAACGAATACCAATTGCGCTTTCAGAAATGTCTTGAGCATTTGCTGTAAAGAATGATGCAAATACAAAACCAAATACTATATATAGTTTCCCCATAGATTAAAAGTTAATACAATGACCTTTAGGTGATTGAATGTGTTTCTTGGCAAGTTGCAAAATTAAAAATAAATAGAAATAAATGTAAATAAGCACTTGATAGTTTTGTATTTTTGATCTCTTATATTTATGATACTACTTTAAATGAACATACATTTTATTTCTATTGGAGGAAGCGCCATGCACAATTTAGCAATAGCACTTACAAAAAAAGATTTTTCGGTTACTGGCAGTGATGATGTGATACATGAGCCATCAAAATCTAGATTGGAGCAATATGGATTGTTGCCAAAACAATTTGGTTGGTTCCCAGAAAAAATTTCATCAGAAATAGATGTCATTATTCTTGGAATGCATGCCAAAGGAGACAATCCAGAGTTGTTGAGAGCACAAGAATTAGGATTGAAAATATATTCGTATCCAGAATTTTTATTTGAGCAATCTAAAAATAAAACACGAGTTGTTATTGGAGGATCTCATGGAAAAACAACCATTACTTCGATGATTTTACATGTATTGCATTATCATGAAAAAGAAGTTGATTATATGGTTGGCGCACAATTAGAAGGATTTGAAACGATGGTTCATTTAACTAAAAAAAATGACTTTACTGTTTTGGAAGGTGATGAGTATTTAAGTTCTCCAATAGATTTAAGGCCGAAATTTCATTTATACAAACCAAATATTGCTTTGTTGAGTGGAATTGCTTGGGATCATATTAATGTATTTCCAACTTTTGAAAATTATGTTGAGCAGTTTGATGTTTTTATCAATTCAATTACAAATGGCGGAATTTTAGTTTACAATGAAGAAGATGAAATTGTAAAAAAACTTGTTGAAAAATCGACTGCAGCAATTAAAAAATACCCATATAGATCTCCAGAGCATTTTATTGAAAACGGAATAACCTTTTTACAAACTGGAGAGGGAGATTTGCCTTTAGAAATTTTTGGAAACCATAATTTGCAAAATTTAGCAGGAGCAAAGTGGATTTGTCAGCACATGGGAATTGATGAAGATGATTTCTATGAAGCAATAGTTTCATTTAAAGGAGCAAGCAAACGATTAGAGAAAATTGTAGAAAATAATTCAACGGTTGTATTTAAGGATTTTGCACATTCTCCATCTAAAGTTGAAGCAACGACAACAGCTGTAAAAGAACAATATTCAGAAAGAACAGTTTTGGCGTGTTTAGAATTACACACCTATTCTAGTTTAAATGCAGCATTTTTATCAGAATATAAAGGCGCTTTAAATTCTGCTGATAAAGCAGTTGTTTTTTATTCTCCAAATGCGGTAAAAATTAAACAATTAGATGAGGTTACTAAAGAGCAAATTGCAACGTCTTTTGAACGCGAAGATTTAATTATTTATACCAACCCTCAAGAGTTTAAAGAGTTTTTATTTTCTCAAAATTTAGAAAACACCGCTCTGTTATTAATGAGTTCTGGTAATTATGGAGGTTTAGATTTTGATGAGGTAAAAGAGTTGATTTAATTCTGTCTTCCATTAATTATTCTTTTAATTAACCAAGTTCTGGTCTCTTTATGAATAAAGGATTTGAAAATTATACCTAGCCTTATTTTTACAAGTAGGTAGTTAGACCATTTTTTAAAATGCTTTTTACGAAGTGAGTCATTGTTTAATAGTCTTTTGTTTAATCTTAAAATATTATTTGCTCCTTTTGTTTTTTTATATTTTAAAGAAACAGCTTCACCAAAAGTATAATTAGATAAAGCTATAAAATTATTTAAAGAATTAAATAGTAAATTATAGTTTTCAATTGCTTTTAGACTGTTCGTTTTTTTTGATAACAAAAATACATCTGTTTATAAAAAGTGGCTACACTTTGTTTAATTTTTTCTCCAAAAGAAAGGAGATAGTAATATTAAAACAGTAAACAACTCTAAACGTCCAATTAACATTAAAAAAGCACAAAACCATTTAGCTGCATCAGATAGATGAGCCCAATTATCAACAGGGCTAACAGAACCAATTGCAGGACCAATATTACCTAAAGAAGAACTAGCAGCTCCTAATGCAGACATAAAATCTAGCCCTAAAAAAGTAAGTATTACAGAGGATACTACAAAAATAAGCATGTACAGAATAAAGAAAGAAATGATATTAAATACAATGGTATGACTTACTGGTTTGTTGTCGTATCTAACAGGGATAATTGCATTTGGATGTAATGCTTTTTTAAATTCTAAAAAACTACTCTTTAGCATTACAATATGCCGTACAATTTTTACTCCACCACTTGTTGATCCTGCAGAGCCACCAACAAAAAATAATGCAAAGAAGATTCCAGTTGCAAAGAAACTCCACATAGTAAAATCAGCAGTGACAAAACCAGTTGTTGTGATTACAGAAATGACTTGAAAAAGTGCATGTCTAATGGCACTTTCTACCTCTCCATATATTTTTGGGTGATCAACCGTAGTTATCAATGTAGAGTCCTGATGAAATATGATAATTATTGCGATAATTGTTGATAAAATAACAGTTCCGAAAAAGTAATATTTAAACTCTTCACTTTGAAATATTTTTCGAACCTTTCCCTTAAAAGCAAAATAAGTAATTACAAAATTTGTACCTGCGATAAACATAAATGCAATTACAATATATTGTATAATCGGCATTCCGTTATAATGAGCTAAACTTGCGTTTTTTGTTGAAAAACCACCAGTACTCATCGTTGCCATTGCATGATTGATGGCGTCAAACCAAGTCATTCCTGCAAATTTTAATAAGAAAAATTCACTAAAAGTTAAGATTACATAGATCAACCATAAACGTTTTGCAGTGTCTGAAATTCTTGGATGTAATTTATCTGTTGATGGGCCCGGAGCTTCAGCCATAAAAAGTTGCATTCCTCCAATTCCTAATAAAGGTAAAATAGCAATCGTTAAAACAATAATCCCCATTCCACCAATCCAATGAGTTGCACTTCTCCAAAATAGAATTCCTTTTGGCATGCTTTCAATGTCAGATAAAATTGAAGAACCTGTTGTGGAATATCCAGATAAGGTTTCAAAAAAAGCATCAGTAAGGTTTGGGATTGCTCCGCTAAAAAGATAAGGGAGCATTCCTGTAATGGTTAAGATTAGCCATCCTAGAGTTACAATTAAATAACCTTCTTTTTTTTGAATGTTTGTTGAGGTTGGTTTATTGAAAAAGTATAAAATTACACCTATAAATACAGTTACAATTCCAGCATTTAAAATACCAAATTTAGCATCTTCTTGATAATAGAGACTAAATGGAACAGCGATAAACATAAAAATTCCGTTTAAAATAGCTGTTAGGCCTAAGAAACGGTAAATAATTTTTAAGTTTAAAGATTTCATGTATTAAGATTTGAATAACTCTTCTACTATAGAAATTGCTTCAGGTAAACAAAAAACAATTGCTTTATCTCCAACTTCAATTTGAAAATTACCAAAAGACATCATTGCTTTTCCATCTCTAATAATTCCACCAAAAACGGCTTCTCTTGGGAATTTTAATTCGCTAATAGGCTTCTTTGTTACTCTCGAGTTTTGTTTTACTTCAAATTCGAAAACTTCTGCATCAATATTGTGTAAGTTCGCAAGAGCAAGTACTTCACCTTTTCTAATATGTTTAAAAATACTACTTGCAGCTAATAATTTCTTGTTGATTAATGTGTCAATTCCAATGGTTTGAGAAATGTTCATATAATCCATGTTTTCTACTAGTGCAATTGTCTTTTTTACACCTTTAGATTTTGCGACTAAACAAGACATGATGTTCGTTTCAGAGTTGCCTGTTACAGCAATAAAAGCATCCATTTCTCTGATGTTTTCTTCTTCTAACAATTCAATATCTCTCCCGTCTCCGTTAATTACTAAAGCATTAGATAATTTATCAGCCATATCTAAAGCTCTGTTTTTACTTTTCTCAATTATTTTAACTTTGAAATTTTCTTTACAAAGGTTTCTCGCAGTTTTAAATCCAATACTACTTCCGCCTAAAATCATTACATTTTTAATGTTGATTTGTTTTTGGCCAATTATTGGATATAATTTTTCAATACTGCTTTTTGGAACTGAAAAATAGACTTGATCTTTAATGTTATAAACTGTATCTCCACGTGGAATCATTGTTTGAGAGATGCCTTCACGTTTAATGGCAATGGTAATAAAATCAACCAAAGGAAACTTGTCTTTTGCTTCTTTTACTGTTAAATCTAAAATAGGAGATTTGTACTCTAAAGTTGTTCCCATAATATTAAACAACCCTTTTTCAAATTCAACGGTATCATTAAAAGAAGATTGATTTAACAACATCTTTATTTCTTTTGCAGCTAATTCTTGAGGCGAGATCATTACATCGATTCCAAACTTTTCAAAATCGATAACATCGTTATTTAAAAACTCAGGATTATCAATTCGGGCAATTGTCTTTTTAACACCAAGAGCTTTTCCAATAACTGAAATTGTGAAATTAGTGTTTTGAGATTCGGTTACTGCCAATAATAAATCAGCAGAATCTATTCCTATTTCTTTTAGCAGTTCAATAGAAGTAGCATCACCTTTTTTTGTAAACACATCTAAATGATTGTCAATGTATTCTAGTTTATCTCCATCAAAGTCAATGACATAAGTGTCTTGAGCTTCATAAGATAGTAGTTTAGCTAAATGGAAACCAACATCTCCAGCACCAGCTATTATGATTTTCATATAAATTAAAAATGAAAGATAGTATACAAAGGTATTGTTCTTTAATGGTATCAACAAAAAAAGAATCTATTATTCGATTTTAATCCTGTAAATAAATCTTATATTTATTTTAAAAAAAAGCTAAAAATGAAAAAATTAACTATAAAGTCTTGGGCTGTCGAAGATAGGCCAAGAGAAAAACTATTATTGCAAGGGAAATCTATTTTAACGGATGCTGAATTGATTGCAATTCTAATAGGTTCAGGAACAAAAAAAGAAAGTGCTGTTGAATTAAGTAAAAGAATCTTAAATTCTGTGAATAATAATATCAATGAACTAGCAGCTTTAGCCTTTGAGCAATTAATTGAGTTTAATGGAATCGGAGAAGCAAGAGCAGTTAGTATTATCACTGCTTTAGAATTAGGGAAAAGAAGGCATTTTGAACAAACTGAACAAAAACCAGTAATTAAAAGTAGTGCCACAGCTTTTCAAATTTTACAACCGATAATTGGCGAGTTACAGCATGAAGAATTTTGGGTGTTGTATTTGAATAACTCCAATAAAGTAATTGCAAAAAAGCAATTAAGTAAAGGCGGAATTACTGCAACAATGGTTGATGTAAGGTTGTTGTTTAAAAAAGCAGTTGAACTAGCAATAGTAGGAATAATTGTGTGCCACAACCATCCTTCTGGAAAAATAAAGCCAAGCAAATCTGATGAATTATTAACACAGAAAATTAAAGAAGCCGGACAAACTTTAGATATTAAATTATTAGATCATTTGATTATCACGCAAAAAGATTATTTTAGCTTTGCGGATAACGGAATACTTTAATTTGAAAGCAATACACAGAATTTGATACTCGTTTATACTCATAAAATTACACCAAGATTACGATATGTTTTTAAGCATGTTTTTACACGTATTTTGCATATTCCTGTTGATTTTACAACCAAGATTGAAGAGTTTATTGCGCATAGTGGTTTAAAAATGACGTATTCTAAAGCGCCGCTTGGAAAGGAGTTTTTTATAAGAAGTAACGACTTGCTTTTTGAACAAGGTGTAAACGATTTAGATATCAATATTTTTCATTGGGAAGAAATACCATGTTTTTTTAATGCTGGATCAAAATCTGTAATTCCGTTTGATATTTTTGCAGCAAGTTTTTATTTATTGAGTAGGTATGAAGAGTATTTGCCACACGTTAGAGATGTTCATGAACGTTTTACTGCAGAACAAAGTTTAGCGTTTAAATATCGATTTTTAGAAAAACCTGTTGTTGATATTTGGGCATATAAATTGTTAGAAAAATTAAAAGAAAAATTTCCAGATTACGATTACAAAACAAGATCTTATCAATACATTTCTACAATAGATATCGATAATGCATATGCATATAAACATAAAAGCTTGGTAAGAACTTTTGGAGCATTCATAAAAGACTTTTTTACATTGAAATTGAGAGATTTATGGAACAGGTTTGCAGTGCTTACTAATATTAAAAAAGACCCATACAATACTTTTGATAAAATTTTAAATTTAAAAGAACGCTACAAAATTGAGACAGTGTTCTTTTTTTTAGTAGCAGATTACACCACTTTTGACACCAATGTTTCTCCATCAAAAAATAAGTTTAAATTGCTCATAAAATCGATGGTAGATTATGCAAAAGTTGGCTTGCATCCATCTTATTTTTCTATGAAAGACGAATCAATTTTAAAGAAAGAAAAAGAACGTTTAGAATCAATTACTAATACGCCAATGGAAAAATCTAGACAGCATTATCTGCGTTTTAGCTTACCTGAAACGTATCAACATTTAATCGATTTAGAAATAAAAGAAGATCACTCAATGGGGTATGCAAGTCATGCTGGTTTTAGAGCAAGTACATGTACACCGTTTTATTTTTATGATTTAGATTTTGAAATTCAAACGCCTTTAAAAATTGTTCCTTTTGCCTTAATGGACACAACTTTAAACGATTATATGGAGTTGACACCAAGACAATCTTTAGGTAAGATTAGAGAGCTAAAAAACGAAGTAAAAGCTGTAAACGGAACATTTGTAACGTTGTTTCATAACGAGAGTTTAAGTAATTATTCACGCTGGAAAGGTTGGAGTAAAGTGTACGAATCTATGTTGAAAATTGCAACCGATTAATATGATTCATTTTGTAAAGAGAAATCAAATTGATGAAGAAAAATACAATTACTGTATTTCAAATTCTTTACAAAATAGAATTTACGCATACTCTTGGTATTTAGATATTGTAGCAGATAATTGGAGTGTTTTAATTCTGAATGATTATGAAGCGGTAATGCCTTTACCTTTTAAGAAAAAATATTTAATTCCTTACATTTCTCAACCATTTTTCACACAGCAATTAGGCCTTTTTTCTAAGGAGAAAATTACAGGAAATACTTTTCAAGAATTCATAAGAAATATTCCTAGAAAATTTTTAAAAATTGCATTACAATTCAATTCTGAAAACAATTTTTTAAAAGAGAATGTCATAACGAAAAGCAATTTTACTTTATTGTTGGATAAAGAATATAAAGTTATTTATAAAGACTTTTCTAAAGGAAGAAAACATGCAGTTCAACAAGGATTAAAAAATCAATTTACAATTGAAGAAATCCCTTTTTCTGAATTATTAGTCTTGTCAAAAGAAAATTATTCATTTAAAGAAATCAAAGAGAATGAATATTCTAAACTTTCAAAATTAGTTGAGGTTTTAAAGAGAAAAAACAAAACTAAAATAATAGGAGTAAAGGTTAATGGAGCATTAATTGGTGGTTCTGTTTTTTTGTTGGATTCTAAAAGAATTGTGTATTTGTTTTCGGCTCTTTCTCAAGAGGGTAAAGAAAAACAAGTTGCTAGTTTATTGTTAAATACCATCATTGAAGAATACGCAAGTACTAATAAAATTTTAGATTTTGAAGGTTCTCAACTTCCTGGAATTAAAAATTTTTTCAAGAGTTTTGGAGCAAAAAAAGAAAGTTATTTTTTGCTTAAAAAGTGGTGGTTGTAAAATTTCCAAAAAATAATTGCAGAAAGAATCCCTGTAAACCACATTAGAGAAGCAGAAGTTATTGCTGCACCTTTTAATCCATATTTAGGAATCAAATAATAATTACTAAAAAAGTTTATGATTAACGCGGTAAATGTGATGTAGAAATTTATATGTGCTTTGCCAATTGATGATAATAAGTTTCCAAACAAACCTCTAAAAATTAAAATTCCTGAAACTCCAATTATTAAAATTAAAAAAGAAGTTTTGAATTGTATGAAGTCTGCATCAAATAGCTTTAAAATGAAATTTGAAAAGAATCCAAATAAAATACAAAATGCGATGCTTAAAATTGTGAAAAGTAACAGGTAACTTTTTATGTATTTTATAATGTATTTTTTATCGTAAATATTTTCTGTAAAGGCAACAAAATCTGCATTAATAAAGGCTCTTGGTAAAAACAATAAGCTTAACGGAATTAATGAAATGTATTTATAATTGGTTACCATTTCGGCATCGTTTAGTAAAAAGCCGATTAATAAAATATCAATTACAAAAAGCAATTGCGTAACCACATTTGATAAACTTGCAAAGAATCCGTATTTCCAAAACTCACGATTTATCATGGTTAGTTTTCTGTTGAAAAATAAATCAGATTTAAACTTTTTGATGAAAAATAAAATTGTAATAGTTGGTGTTAAAACTATTGCAATTGCATAACCATTTTCTTTAAAATAATAGCTTAAAACCAAAACAGAAATAGTTAAAACAGATGTAAAAACTATTTCTGTAAAAGCAAATAGTTTGTTTTTGTGATGCAGTCTAAATTGAATTTTTATCAACTCAAAAATGTAAGTTGGAATTAATGTTATTGATAAAAAAGCCAAATAGTATTTAGTGTTTTCGAATTGAAAATCAATAAATAAACTTACTATTATAATGATGAAAATTAAAATGAATGTAACCCATATTCCCTTGAAGAAAGTATATCTAAATAAACTGTTTTTCTCTTCAGATGTTTTTAATAACGATCCAAATCGCAATAAACTTTGATGCAATCCAAAACCGCCAATCGGAATGATAAAAAGAATTATATTGTAAGCAAAAAGGACAATTCCTAACTCTTTATTTGGAATTAATTGTAATGCAATCCATGAGGCAAAAAAAGATAAAATCCTAGATATTATAGATGCGGATAAAATGTAATTACCAGATCGAGAAATGAAATTTTGTATGTAAGTTTTTAATAAACTCAAGAATTTGTATTTAATGTTTTAAGATACAAATTAGAAAACGCATTAGAAATAATTTCTCTGCTAAACTTTGTTTTTACAAATGAATGCATTTCTGTTGTGTCTATTTTTGTTGGGTTTTGATATTGGTTTATAATTTCATTTGCCAACGCTTTTTTATCTTTTGTAGGAATGATTGAAAAGTAATTTTGTTTTTTTACTTCATTTAAAATTCCAGTATTTGTTGAGACCAAAAACGTCCCGCAGGCAATTGCTTCTAGCATTACAATTCCAAAAGTCTCGTAATTACTAAATGAAACACAGATGCTTGCATTTTGCAGCTCTTTAACCAATTCTGTTTGACTTACATGATTTATAAATTTAATTTTAGCTGTTTTAAATTTTAGTTCAGAAATTAGTTTTTGATATTTTTCTTTTGCTCCGCCTATAAATTTCCATGTAAAAACATCAATTTCATTCTCTAAAAACTTGGCAACTTTTAACATGTCAGATATGTTTTTTTGTTCGTCATTGAAGCCTGAAACATGCACAATAGTAAATTCGTTGTTTTTTTTATCTGAAGGAATAAAAACATTTGTATCAATAACATTTCCAATTGGAAAATAATTTCCCTTCAATCCTGAATTTAGCATTCCTTTTTTTAATTCATCGCTAACCGGACAAATATAATTTGCATTTTTAACAATCAATTTTGACCAAAATTGTTCAAAGAACGGAATCTTATTTTTCCTTGCATTTAAATACCCGGTCCAATGTTCTGTAATTAGATAAGGTTTATTTTTTATTTTTTTTTGATGTAAAGCAAAGATTCCAAAAGGATATAATTTATTAACATGAATAACATCATAATCACCAATCAACCTTAAAATTTCTTTGTACGTTTTATAAAATTGAATTACTTTTAGTAAAGGGTTTTGGGTCTGTTTTACATAACCAATAAAAGTTGTCAAATTGGCATCAATATTTCTCTCAATAGTCGTTTTTGTAACTTTTTTACTCGAAACAATATGTAAGACAGAAACTTTGTTTTTTAAACCCACAGCTTCTGCATGTCTTTGAATAAAATCCCCATTTGTAGGAAATTCCTTTGAAGGAAACCAACTACATAGAAATAAGATATGTAAATTTTTAGTCAAAAACAGCAAACTTTATTTACAAATATAAAGACTTAAAGAGTTTTAATGTTTGGTTTATATTTATATTTTTATAGAATGGAAATTAAACATATATTTTTTGATTTAGATCATACATTGTGGGATTTTGAAAAGAACTCTAATCTTACTTTTGAACAACTTTTTAAAGAGCATAATATTCAATTGCAATTGCAAGACTTTTTAACGGAGTATTCTCCCATAAATTTCAATTATTGGAAATTATATAGAGAAGAGAAAATCAGTAAAGAAAAATTAAGGTATGGAAGATTAAAAGATACTTTTAATAAATTGAATCATGTGATAGATGATAGTTTAATTAATTCTTTATCTGAAGAATATATCAATATTTTACCTTCTCATAATTATTTATTTGATGGCACTATTGAGTTATTAGATTATTTGCAGCCTAGATATGAACTCCACATTATAACAAACGGATTTGAGGAAGTACAAGATTTGAAATTGGAGAAATCTGGAATCAAAAAATATTTTGATAAAATAATTACTTCAGAATCAGTTGGTGTAAAGAAACCCAATCCTAAAGTATTTGAGTTTGCATTAAATAAGGCCAATGCAACAGCACAAAACAGTTTTATGATTGGCGATAATTTAGAGGCAGATATCATTGGTGCAATAAACTGCGGAATTTCGAGTATTCATTTCAATTTACACAACGAGAAATTTTCAAATAAAAAATACATATCTGTTTCTCATCTTTTAGAAATAAAACAATATCTTTAATCCCTATTCGTTGTAGATAATGAACACATAAGTAAATGAAGAGTATTAAGAAAGCCCCTATATTTTTAATCTTTATTTTTTTATTTTCTTCATGTTTTAAACATGTAGATTTTGATCAAATAGACGATTTCTCTACGCAGCCAGTTTTTAAAACATCATTGGCATATTTCACATTAAATCAAATTACTTTCTTTGATAGAGTTAATTCTCTAGAAATTATAACACCAATTAATAAGACTTCAAGTTTTTTATCATTAAATAGTTCTTTTGTAAGAGAGAATTTAATAGAGTTAGAACTAGAATTTGAAGTTAATAACTATTTTGATAGAGACTTTATTGTGAACTTTGAGTTTTTAGATGACAATAATGTTGTTACTCATAGTTTAAATACATTTAATGTTGCAGCAAATAATTTAAAATATTTACATAAAGAAAAGATAATTGTTGCTGGAAATCAAAGATTTCTATCATCTTCTAAAATTAGAGCTTTGATTCAGTTGTCTCCAAGTTTAAATGGATCTGTAATAAATCCAAATATCGAAAGAAAGCTAGTTTTTAAAACAGCCGGAACTTTTTTTCTTAAACTACAAAAATGAATTTTAAAAAATCATTTATTATTATAGGCTTTCTTGTTAGTTTAATAAGTTACAGTCAAAACAAAAAAATATTATATGGATTTGCTGAAATGCCACATACTTTAATGGTGAATCCTGGTGCAGAAACTAATTTTAAGTTTCATGCTGGTATTCCTGCATTATCTGGTTTGTACTTTAATATTGGTTCTTCTGAAGCTACAATATCAGATTTATTTTTATCAGATAATATAAATTTTTCTACTAAATTTATTAGCCTCGCTGAGAGATTAACGGAAAGAGATTTTTTAGATTTTAACACGAAAATTGAGCTACTAAACGGAGGTTATCGATTAAATGAAAAAATGTATTTAACTTTTGGCTTGTATCAGGAAATTGATTTTGTTGGTTATTTCCCTAATGATATTGTCGATTTTGCTTACTACGGAAATGGTTTAAATGTTCATAAAACGGTGCATTTTTCTCAATTAAAATTTAGAGGAGATATTCTTGGTGTTATTCATGCTGGCTTATCTTATAAAGTAAATAAAAAACTAAATGTAGGTGGTAGGTTTAAAATTTACTCTGGAAGTTTACATATGTCATCAACAAATAACACAGGGACTTTAAGTGCCGTTGAGGGAGAGAATAGTATTTATAATCATTATTTCAGTAATATTGATATTAATATTAACACGTCTGGTGCTCTAAATGAAAATGATGAGTTAAATGTTGGTGTTGGAGATGTAATAAGTAATGCTTTTTTTAGCGAAAATATTGGGGTTGGAATTGATCTAGGTTTTACTTACCATTATACACCTCAAATTGAATTTACTGGAAGTATTTTGGATGTTGGGTTTGTTAATTATTCAAAAAATGTAAAAAATCTATCTATGGTTGGAAATCATCGATTTGATGGAATAGAAATAATGTTTGATGAAAGTAATGCGGATTATTGGTTGCCACTTGATAAAGATTATTTAACTGAATTAGATAGTGAGTTTAATGCTAATATTCCAAGAGAAATAAAAACTAATTCTTTTGTATCTTGGAGACCAATTAAGTTTAATGGTGCTGTTCGTTATAGTTTTGGAAAGTCAAGGTCTAAAGAATGTTATGATGAAACTTATAAAGAATATTATTATAACTCTGTTGGATTACAATTATATGCTATTACAAGACCTTTAAGTACACAAGTTGCATCAACGCTTTTTTTTGAGAAAAGTGTTAATGAAAGGCTTCATGCAAAATTAACCTATACCATGGACTCTTATTCGTTTACAAATATTGGAGTAGGGATGTCAGCGCAATTTGGAAGGTTTCATATGTATGGTTTATTAGATAATGTATTGAATATGTCTGATTTAACAGAAGCAAAAAGTGTATCTTTACAATTTGGGTTTAATTTAATTTTTGATTAAAATGAGATATATATTTTTTTTAGGATTCTTTTTGAGTTGTTTTTCTTTCTATGGACAACATAAAATTAATGATTATAAGTATGTAGTTGTCGATAATAAATTTGATTTTTTAAAGAAAGGAGATCAATATCAAACAAGTTCATTAACAAAGTTTCTTTTTAATAAAATTGGATTCACCTCTTTTTTAAGCAACGAGCAATTGCATGCAGATATCAATACAAACAAATGTTCTTCTTTATTTGCGTCTGTTGTAAATGAGTCTTCTATGTTAACAACAAAACTAACTTTGGTTTTAAAAGACTGTAATAATAATGTTATTCACAAAAGTTCAATAGGAAAAAGTAAAGAGAAAGTATATAAAAAAGCGTATCAAGAAGCAATTCGAAATGCCTTTAAAGATCCTGTTATTAATAGTTATTCTTATAAACCTCAGAAACCTGGGATTGTAAAAACAAAAAAACTAGCTGTTGTAAAAACAGTTACAGCAAATACAAATACTCCAGTAAAAACGAATCCGATAAATGCGAGGGTTAAAAATATTTTATATGCACAAGTAACTGATAATGGTTTTCAATTGGTTGATACGACGCCAAAAGTAGTTTTCAAAGTACTTAAAACAAATCAAGAAAACATTTTTATTATTGAAGACAAAAATGGAATTTTATTTAAAAAAGGCAATCTTTGGATTGCAGAGTTTTATGAAGACAATGTATTAATTAAGAAAGAATATCAAGTGCGATTTTAATAATTGTATTTGTCTTTCCATCTGTTTTTTAAAGCTTCTCTAAAAGCATTTTCTCTTGTGTTGTTTCCAGGTTCATATAATTTTGTGTTGCTAATTTCTTCAGGCAAAAATTCTTGATTAGCAAAATTATTCTCGTAGTTATGAGCGTATTTATAATTTTTCCCATAGTCTAAGTCTTTCATCAATTTGGTTGGTGCATTTCTTAAGGGCAAAGGCACCGATAAATCACCAGTTTTTCTAACTAATTCTTGAGCATTTCCAATAGCCATATAAGATGCATTGCTTTTTGCTGAATTTGCTAAGTATACAGCACATTGACTTAAAATAATCCTTGATTCTGGATGACCAATTACTGATACTGCCTGAAAAGTGTTATTAGCTAATATTAAAGCAGTTGGATTTGCATTGCCTATGTCTTCAGAAGCTAAAATCAACAACCTTCTTGCAATAAATTTCACATCTTCTCCTCCTTCAATCATTCTTGCCAACCAATAAACTGCAGCATTTGGGTCACTACCTCGTATTGATTTTATAAATGCAGAAATAATATCGTAGTGTTGTTCACCAGTTTTGTCATAATGAACAGTGTTTTTCTGAACTTTTTCTAGCACAAGTTTGTCAGTAATTTTTACAGGATCTTCAGACGAATTTACTAATAATTCAAATACATTTAATAGTTTTCTCGCATCACCACCAGAAACTCTAATTAATGCATCGGTTTCAATTAACTCTATTTTTCGTTTAGAAATAAATTCATCTTTTTTAATCGCTCTATCAACCAAAGCAATCAAATCTTCCTTGTCAAATGAATTTAAAATATAAACCTGACAACGAGAAAGCAATGCAGGAATTACCTCAAAACTTGGGTTCTCTGTAGTTGCACCAATTAAAGTTATCCAACCTTTTTCTACAGCACCTAAAAGTGAATCTTGTTGTGATTTGCTAAAACGATGAATTTCATCAATAAATAAAATCGGATTTTTGCTAGAAAATAATCCGCCACTATTTTTTGCTTTTTCAATAACTTCTCTCACATCTTTTACGCCAGAACTTATTGCGCTTAAAGTATAAAAAGGTCTTTCAGATTCTTTTGCAATGATATTTGCAAGTGTAGTTTTTCCAATTCCTGGAGGTCCCCATAAAATTAAAGACGGAATTATTCCTTTTTTGATATGATTTGTAAGAATTCCTTTTTTTCCAACCAAATGCTGTTGACTAATATAATCATCTAAATTTTTTGGTCTAATTCTTTCTGCTAATGGCTCGTTCATAAAGTAAAAATAGGAAAGTTTTCTGACAGATTTTCAGTAAATTTTAAATGGCTATATTTTTGCTAATTTTAAAGTGATGAAAACAAACACACAACTAAAATTTTCGACACAGGTTTTATTAGTACCATTCCTTTTTATTTTTTTAATCTGGTTTGTGTATTGGGTTGAAATTCAGTTTTCCTACAATTTTACAAGAGCAGGGATTTTACCAAGAAATTTGAGTGGTTTAAAAGGTGTTTTATTCTCTCCATTTATTCATAGCGACACAAACCATCTTTTTAATAATTCAATTCCGCTATTCGTCTTATTATCGTTTTTAATTTACTTCTATAGAGCTGTGTATATAAAGGTTCTCTTTTTTGGCGGATTATTATCTGGGTTGTTAACTTGGGTAATTGCCAGAGAAGCATTTCATATTGGTGCAAGTGGAATCGTGTATTTACTTTTTAGTTTCGTTTTTTTCTCAGGAATTATTAAAAAACAATTTCAGTTAGTTGCCGTTTCTTTAATTGTTATTTTTTTATATGGAAGTATGGTTTGGTATGTGTTTCCAATAAAAGAAGGAATTTCTTGGGAAGGGCATTTATCTGGATTTGTTGTAGGGGTAATTTTCGCTTATATATTTAAACAAAAAGGAATCGTAAAAGAAGAATACGAATTCAAACAAACAGATTTCGATTTGCTTTTTGATGACCATGGTAATTTTAACCCACCAAAAGAAGAAAGTCAAGAAATAGAGGAGGAGGAAACTTAACTTATTCTTTGTCTAACTGTTTCATATAAAAAAGCACCACAAGCAACAGAAACATTTAAAGATTCGATTTCTCCAAGAAGTGGAAGCTTCGCTTTATAATCTACCATTTTTAGTATAGATGGATTAACACCTCTGTGTTCTGAACCCATAATAATTGCAATTGGTTGATTAAAATTGATATCATAAACAGAATCATCTGTTTTTTCAGTTGCAGCTACTGTCTTAATATCTGAAGCTTGTAAGACATAAATTGCATCTTTAATATGATCTACTTTACAAATTGGCATTTTAAACGCTGCGCCAGCAGAAGTTTTTATGGTTTCAGCATTTACAGGAGCGCTCCCGTTTTTTTGAATTACAATTCCATTTACCCCGGTACATTCAGCAGTTCTAATGATTGCTCCAAAATTTCTAACATCCGATAATTGATCTAATAACAAGAATAAAGGAACTTCTTTTTTTTCTAAAGTATTTTGAATCAATTCATCTAAGTCATAGAAGTCAATTGGAGAAATTTGTGCTACTGCTCCTTGATGGTTGTTGTTTTTTGATAAACGATCTAACTTCTCTACAGGAACATTACTTGTAGAAATTCCATTTGCTTTGATAAGTCCATTTAACTCAGAGAATAGTTCTCCTCTTAATTCTTTTTGCAAATAGACTTTACTAATAGTATTACCACTATTAATTGCTTCAATAATCGCTCTAATTCCAAAAATTATTTCTGTTTTAACTTCCATGCTGCAAATGTAATTATAAAAAAAAAAACCACCTCAATTGAGGTGGTTTTATATTTATTCAATTGCTAAAAATTAGTAACCTTGATTTTGAACAACGTTAGAATTTACATCAACCTCTCCTGCAGGAATAGGGTAAGCAAATTTAAAGTTACCATAAGCAGGTCCTCCATGTGATTGATTAATAGCATCTACTAAAGGAATACTCATTCCTCTTCTTGCTAAATCATGAAAACGCATACCTTCAAAAGCAAACTCTTTTCTTCTTTCTAATAAAATATTAGC
>JAQXEU010000003.1 GCA_029250685.1 Polaribacter sp. | reverse complement strand
GCACCCGTAATACTTCCTTGAATACGATCTCTTTCTAAATCTTTAAAATCAATCAATTTAACTTCTTTGTCTGCTTTATCTTTGTCTTTAGATGCTTTTGTTTTCAATCCAAAACCTTTTTTGTTTGCGAAAATGCTATTTGCTCCACCAATGGCAATTACTTTCCCACCCTTTTTAATCCAAGATGTTAATCCAGCTAATTGAGTTTTGTTAAACAATCCACCGTAATATCCATTCGGAATTATTAACGTATGATAATTATCTAACATACCAGCAGAAAAATTATTGGTATTAATTGCTGTGTATGGATATTTAATTTCTTGTTCAAAGAAATATTGAACTTCTCCATAGCTTAAAGAAGAAGTGCTTTCTCCAGATAAAACTGCAATTTTTTGATTCTTAATTTCTCTAACATCAGAAGAACCCATATCTGGGCCTCTGTCTGAAAAACCAGTATTAATTGCAACAGTATTTTTATTGTGTTTATTAGCAGTAGCAATTAATGTGTTGTCAAAGTTTTTGATATGTTTATTATCACCACGAGTAATAATCATACTTCCGTTATTTAATTTTTTTCCGCTATTCACCATTTCTTTTCTATTAAAACGAATTCTAAAATTTTGTTTTAATAAATCAGCTAATAAAGTAGCATCAGAAATATGATTCCATTTAAAAGTATAAGCATATGCATTGTAACTTGCAGTTGCAGTATTTGGTTGCATTTTTATAGAATTAGCAGCAACTAAACGCTCACTAGCAATAGCATTAAAGCCATAAGCGTACGGTAAAGACCAAGCAGTAATATCGTAGGTAATTGAATCTGCTAATTTTGCAACAGGCTCAAATAACGCTTTTATTAATCTAGCTTTTGGTTGATTTGTAGAAATCACCAAATCGTTGGAAGAAGTTTTCATACTTCCTTTAGAACTTGTAGCGTAATTGTATCCGCTAGCAGATTTTCCTGAAGCAAAACCATATTTAATTTCGTGTTTGTCTAATAATTCAATTAGCTTGTTAACTTTGCTTTTATTGCCTTGTAAAACATAGCTTTTGTATTTGTAATCATTCAGCTTAAAATACTTTTTATACTCTGAATTCAATTTGCCAGTATTTTTAGAAGCTATTTCTACAGTAGAAATACCAGAAGTTGTATGATGAATTAAGCGATCCCAAAGTGTTAAAACTTCTCCATCAGATTTTGTGATTCCTAATCCTGCTCTTCCACCACCGGCTTGTTCGTAAGTCATACCAATTCCACCAACATATGTTGGATAGGTATCTCCATAACTTGGGTACAATAAATCAAAACTTTCTTTCGTAAAGTAATACCAACCGTTTTTGTCAAAATATTTTGCGTGATTTTTTCCAATTTGTGTTTGGAAATCACGTTGCCAATCTGTAATTACTTCATGATAAGGTTCTACAGCAGGTGCAAAATAATATGGATTGTTGATTCCTTGCTCATGAAAATCTACATGAATATGAGGTAACCATTTGTTATATACTTTTAAACGTTGTTGCGTTTCTATTTGTGTTGCCCAAGCCCAATCTCTATTTAAATCAAATAAATAATGATTTGCTCTTCCGCCTGGCCAAGGTTCTCTGTGTTCTCTTGCATCTGGATTTACATTATTTGGTGAAGCCACCACTTGATTGTACCAATTTGCATAACGATCTCTTCCATCAGGATTGATACAAGGATCCATAATTACAACTGTATTTTCTAAATAACTACTGTTTTCTGTAACCAATTTGTACAAAGTTAACATTGATGCTTCTGTTGAAGAAGATTCGTTTCCGTGTACATTATAACTCAACCAAACAATAGATTTATCTTTTAATCCAGTTGTGTTTTCAATTCCAGCATTTGTTAAATGTTGTTTACGAATGGTTTCTAAATTTTTAATATTATTTGCTGATGAAACAAAAGCTACTGCTAAAGTTCTTAATTCATTAGTTTTTCCGTACGGCTGAAATTTAACTTTATCTGTGTTTTCAGAAATGTATTTAAAATAATCAACTACTTTGTGATGTCTTGTAAAACGAGAACCTAATTTATACCCTAAAAACTCATCTGGAGTTTGAAGTTTTTGTGCAGTTAATTGAAATGAAATAATTGAAATGAAAAGAAAAAGTAACGACTTGTGTTTCATTTTTTAGATATTTTTTTGATTAGTTTTCCAAATCTACTTGTTATTATTTAGATATCAAATTTTAGAACTAAGAAAGCGTTAAAAATTTGTTAGATTGAATTACGAATTTCGACCAACCATCAAAATTGTGTATTTTTATAAAAATTATTTCTAAAGATCTTCTAAGATGAAAAGCGATTTTGATTGTTTAAAATTTAATACTTCTGTAAAAGAGATGTGTAATCTACTTAAAGTGAATGTCTTATAGATGAAAGTTACTCAAATTCCATTTCAAAAAACTGGTTTTTTCTCTAAAACGATGAACGATTATTTAGAGCAAAAAGAAGCAATTAAACCTTTTTACAATAATTTTTCTGACCTAAACGGATTTAAAAATCAATTAGAAGAAAAAAGAACTTCTTTTTCTTTAGAGACCAGAAAAGTATTGGTTTCTGCATTAAACAATCAATATAAAAACGTTGCTGTTTCTGAAGAAACGCAGCAAAATGTTGATTTATTTTTAGAGAAAAATACATTTACAGTTACAACTGGTCATCAATTAAATTTATTTACCGGACCATTATATTTTTTATATAAAATTATTTCTGCAATTAATTTAGCCGAAGAATTAACAGCACAATTTCCAGCAGATAATTTTGTCCCAGTTTATTGGATGGCAACAGAAGATCACGATTTTGATGAAATTAATTTTTTCAATTTCAAAAATCAGAAAGTGCAATGGAAAAGAAATGATGGTGGCGCAGTAGGTCAATTTTCTACCGAGGGATTACAAGTAATTTTTGAACAATTTTCAGAACAATTAGGAGCAACAAGAAATGCTGATTTTATAAGGGATTTATTTACAAAAGGATATTTAGAGCACAACACATTAACTGAGGCAACTCGTTATATTGCAAATCAACTTTTCGCAAAATACGGTTTGGTAATTGTTGATGGTGATGACAAACAATTAAAACAATTATTTGTTCCGTTTATCAACCAAGAATTACAAGAACAAGTTTCTTTTAATTCGGTTTCTAAAACAATTTCTGAATTTGAAAAAGACTATAAAGTTCAAGTAAACCCTAGAGAAATAAATTTATTTTATTTAGGAGAAAATTCAAGAGAACGTATTCTTTTTGAAAATGGAATTTATAAAGTAAATAATACTGATATTACCTTTTCTAAAGATGAAATCTTGCAAGAAGTAAAAGAATGTCCGGAATTGTTTTCACCAAATGTAATTATGCGACCATTATTTCAAGAAGTTATTTTGCCAAACTTGGCATATATTGGTGGTGGTGGAGAATTAGCATATTGGTTAGAGTTGAAAGAGTATTTTAATGAAGTAAAAATTCCTTTTCCGATTTTATTATTGCGTAATTCTGTGCAAGTAATTTCCTCTAAACAACAAAGGAAAACGGATAATTTAAATATTTCAACTGAAGAATTATTTTTAAAGTTGAATGACTTATTGAAGAAAAAAATTAATCAAAACTCAAAAATTGAATTTAATTTCTTAGATGCAAAAACTTTGTTAGAGCAGCAGTTTTATATGTTGAGAAGGGTTGCAAATGAAACCGATGAATCTTTTGTTGGAGCAGTAGAGGCGCAAGAAAAAAAGCAATTAAACGGATTGGGTAATTTAGAAAAACGCTTGTTAAGAGCCGAAAAAAGAAAACAAAAGGACTTGGTTTTAAGAATTACAGAAATCAAAGAACAATTATTTCCGAATGAAAGTTTAGAAGAACGTCAGCGTAATTTTTCTGAATTCTATTTAGAATATGGCGATACCTTTATTAAAGCCTTAAAGGATTCTTTAAAACCTTTAGACTTAGAATTTACGATCCTAGAATTATAATGAAGAAAGAAACTAATTTTCATCCAAATAGCATTCATAATTCTGGATATGAATTTCAAAAACTAATTAAAGCAAATCCAGCTTTAGAACCCTTTGTGATAAAAAACGAATATAAAAATTTAAGTATCGATTTTTCTGATCCAAGGGCAGTAAAAGAATTGAATCGATCTTTACTATTTGCAGATTATAATATTAAAAAGTGGGAATTTCCAGATGAAAATTTATGTCCGCCAATTCCAGGTAGAGTAGATTATATTCATCATTTAAACGATTTAATTAAAGGTGAAAAAGAGATTTCAATTTTAGATATTGGAACAGGAGCAACGTGTATTTACCCATTATTGGGCGCATCTGTTTACGATTGGAGTTTTGTGGGTACAGATATTGATTTAAATTCTTTAGATGCAGCTCAAGACATTATAGATGACAATGAGTTGGATCCACAAATTTTATTACGTCAACAGTTTGATGAGAATGATATTCTAACAGGAATTATAGAGCCAGAAGATTCATTTACGGCAACGATGTGTAATCCACCGTTTTATAAATCGGCAGAAGAGGCGAGGGGAGCAAATAGAAGAAAAACTAGGAACCTTGGAACAAATGCAGTCCGTAATTTTGCAGGAAGCAATAATGAATTGTGGTATGTTGGTGGAGAAAAAGCTTTTTTACACAATTATTTATATCAAAGTTCTTTGTATAAAAAACAAGCAGTTTGGTTTACAAGTTTAGTTTCTAAAAAAGAAAATGTAGAAAGTCTACAGAAATCTGGTAAGAAATTAGGAATTCAAGAGTTTAAGGTAATTCCGATGCATCAAGGAAATAAAGTGACCAGAATTGTTGCTTGGAAATTTTAAAATTATTCTTCGCTAATAAAAACTGAATCGTTAATTTTCTTCTTTTTCACCCAAATACTCAATATAAAATTGATTCCCATATGTAGTGCAACTAAGCAAATTACTGCATACAACGGAACACCTAAAAATTGATACGGCCAAGAATAGGTCCAAACCCCTAAGTTTATAGTAATGACTTCTCCATATGCAGGGAAAAATGCGGTAATGAAAATGGCAAGCCAAGTTTTGTGACTCATCTTCTTTAATTGCATTGAAACAATTAATTTACTTTCTAAAACATAGATAAATCGAAAAGCAAACATCCACGCAAATGGTAACCAATATGGTAATTGTCTGTTGTTTGTTAAATCATGATATTCCCAAAACTCAAAAGTAACTCCCCAGATTTCTGCACAAATCCCAAGAAAGCCTGTGATAATCATTCCTGCTAAAAGAATCCAATTTTTAGTAGTTGCCTTAAAATAGTTCTTATATAAAAATGCAATTAATCGGATAAATAATAACAAACCAACCCAGAAATCATATTCGTGAAAGACACCAATAACAATTCCTGTAATCGTAATTTTTACTGTGGCAATTGTCAAAGCTTTAAACGTTTCTTTTTTATGGTTGTCCATTATTTAAACTGTTGTTGTAATTCTATAAATTTTGGAATTGTTCCGCTAGTAAACGGAATTAAATAAAAAGAATACGAATGTTTTTTGTTACTTTTTAATTGGTATTTATCTTGTGGTTTAGCTCCCCAACTATTGTCTCCACCTAAACCACGTTGAGCTAAATCAATATTTAATTGCACTAAATCTTGCTCTTTAATATCAATTGTATGTTTGCTTAAATTTGTGCTTTTATTTTCTTTAGAATAATCTAATCCATCAGTAATATCAAAATCTTCATTTGGCATGTGTAAAGCTGAAATACTTAAACCCTTCTGGGAAGGAGAAGATATTAATAATCCATATTCTTTATCGTCCATTAATGCCATCCAACGAACATCTGTTCTGTTTCCATTTTCTTGCGGACGAACATATGGAACATAAAAGTTTGAAACCGTTGTTTTGAAAACATCTACAAAAGTTGATGCCTTTCTATCCTGATAATTTTCCCAAGGACCACGACCGTAATAGGTAATATCTTTGAATTTATTCGGAATTTTCATGCGCATTCCAACTCGTGGAATATCGCCTTTATAAGTAGAAGCGTTTAAAGTGTTCTCAATTTTCACAACACCATTTCCGTTAACGGTATAGATGGTTGTATGTGTAGTCTTTACTGTTGGCAATTGATATTCAACAATAACTTGCATTAAATTATTGTCTAATTTTTTGAAATCAAATTTTGAAACAGTTGGATTTAAAGTTGCGTTTTTCCAACCTAGATTTCTAGTTGGCATTCTATTACCTAAATCATTATCAGTTGGTGCTCTCCAAAAATTAATCTGTGGTCCTTTTTTAGCGTTAATATATTCTTGTTTTTTGAAAACATATGAAGTAATGTTTCCTTTCTGTTTATCAAAAGCAACTTTAATATAATTGTTATAAAGAATAAATTCGTTACTGTTGTCAGTTGATTTTAAATACCAACCATTATCAACTTTAACCGTTTTTGTTTTGAACTTTTTACTTAAATAAACTTGTTCTTTTGCTACTTCAAAACCTTTAGATAATAAACCCCATTTGTTTTTTGTCGTTGCAGAAAACTCTATAAAGTATTCTGTGTTCTCAATAAAATTGATTCCGTTTAAAGGAATACTTACCAATTTGCTTTCATGCGCTTTTATGTTGACGCCTTTTAAGTCAATCGTTTTTAAAATTTCCCCGTTTGCTTTTACAACAGCCTTAAAATTAAACTGATCTAGGTTTGTGAAATCGTAAAGGTTTTCAATTTTAATACTAGCTAGATTAGCATCTGTTTCTAAAAAATCTTTAAAATTGATAAACTCTTGTGCTTTTTTAACTTCGTATAATGCTGGTTGTGGAGTTCTGTCAGGAAAAACAATTCCGTTATTTAAAAACGAATTATCTGTTGGCATATCTTTTCCGAAATCACCACCGTAAGCATAATACTTTTCTCCTTTTGCATTTGTTTTCCAAATAGATTGATCTACCCAATCCCAAAGAAAACCACCTTGTAGATGCTCATATTTTTCAATGATATCCCAATAATCTACAAAATTTCCTGTGCTATTTCCCATTGAATGTGCATATTCACTTGGAATAAATGGACGGTCAGTTTTTGTTTGCCCAATTCTTTCAAATGTTGCAGGAGATGGATATTGAGGAACAATAATATCAGTATTCCAATCCATATTAAATAAATTATTGTCTGATTTATATGTTCTTTCGTATTGAATTGGTCTTTTGATTTTGTCTAATTTTTTGATCGCTTCATAACCTTCATAAAAAACAATTCCGTTTCCGGCTTCGTTTCCCATTGACCAAATAATTACTGATGGATGATTTTTATCGCGTTCAACCATTCTTAACATTCTGTCTTTATGCGCTTTTATCCATTTTCTTTGTTTTGCTAAAGAATATTGTCCGTAGTACATTCCATGAGATTCAATATTAGCTTCATCAACTACATAGATTCCATATAAATCACACAACTCATAAAAACGTTTGCTTCTTGGATAATGTGCCAATCTCACAGCATTAATGTTATTTTCTTTCCACATTTTGATGTCCTTTAACATCAATTTTTCATTCATTACATGACCAGTTTCTGGATTTGCTTCATGCGCATTTACACCTTTTAACGTAACAACTTGACCGTTTACGAGTAGTAACCCTTTTTTAATTTCTACAGATCTAAAACCAATTTTCTGCTCAGTTATTTCTATTAAGTTTTTATTAGCATCTTTTGATGTAATTCTTAGTGTATATAAATTTGGATGTTCTGCACTCCACTTTTTAGGATCGATGATATTAGTAGAAAACTGTGTGCTTTTTCTTCTTCTTGGAGAAACCGCAGTATTATTTTCTTGCTCCGCAATCATAATATTGTTTTCATCAAACAGTTGATATGAAACAAAAAGTTCTTTATTAAATTTTTCGTGATTTTGAAAATCAATTTCTATTTCTAAAAAACCCTGCGTATATGTATCATCTAAAAAAGTTTGCACATCTATATCCTGAATTCTAACTTTTGGTTGCGCATAAATATAAACATCACGTTCAATTCCGCTTATTCTCCAAAAATCTTGTGCTTCTAAATAACTTCCGTCTGTCCATCTAAAAATTTGAATTGCGATGGTGTTTTTTCCTTTTTTAGCCGCTTTTGTAATGTTGAACTCACTGGGTAATTTACTTCCTTGAGAATAGCCAATATATCGACCATTTAACCAAACAAATCCACCAGATTTCATAGCGCCAACGTGCAAGAAAATTTCTTTCCCTGTCCAAGTGCTATCAATATCAAAATCTCTTCTATAAGAACCAACGGGATTGTAATTATGTGGAACTTTTCCAGGTGTTTTAGGATAAATTTCATCAATCAATTCCATGTCATCAGCAATCATTGCTTTATAATCAGAAAACTCGTATTGATGATTTACATAAATTGGAGTTCCAAAACCTTCAACTTCCCAGTTAGACGGAACAATAATTTCTTTCCAATCATTTAAAATAAAAGTAGGATTCATAAACTTTGTTGGTCTATTCGCAGGATTTTTAACCCAATTGAATTTCCAAACGCCATTTAATGATTTTTTATAGGTTGGTGTGTTTTTTAAAAAACTAGGAAAAGAAGAAAAAGAAGTGAAACTAGCATGTGCATCTTCTTTGTTTTCAGAAATCACTTGTTCATTTTCTATATAATGCCAAATATTTTTTTGTTGACTAAATCCAACATAAAAAAATAAAAGAAAGAGTATGAATGAAGCTTTTTGTTTCATAGAAAATTATTGAAGTTTCAAATATAAAAAAACCGAAGCAGTTAAACTTCGGTTTTTAATAAATATATTGTTTCTAGGATCTTATAAGTGAATCACTTCATCATATGCTGCTGCAACAGCTTCCATTACCGCTTCACTCATCGTTGGATGTGGATGAATCGCTTTTAACACTTCATGACCTGTAGTTTCTAGCTTTCTTCCTAAAACAGCTTCTGCAATCATGTCTGTAACTCCAGCGCCAATCATATGGCAACCTAACCATTCTCCGTATTTTGCGTCAAAAATCACTTTTACAAATCCATCTGGAGTTCCAGCTGCTTTTGCTTTTCCTGAAGCAGAAAAAGGGAATTTTCCAACTTTTAATTCATAACCAGCTTCTTTTGCTTTTTCTTCTGTCATTCCAACAGATGCAATTTCTGGAGTTGCATACGTACAACCAGGAATGTTTCCATAATCGATTGCTTCTGTATGTAAACCAGCGATTTTTTCAACACAAGTAATTCCTTCTGCAGAAGCAACGTGTGCTAATGCTGGTCCAGGAACTACATCACCAATAGCATAATAACCTGGTAAATTTGTTTGATAAAAATCGTTTACTAAAATTTTATCTCTATCAGTAACAATTCCAACATCTTCTAATCCAATGTTTTCAATATTCGTTTTAATTCCAACCGCTGATAATAAAATATCCGCTTCTAGAATTTCTTCTCCTTTTTTAGTTTTAACTGTTGCTTTAACGCCATCACCAGAAGTATTAACAGACTCTACTGAAGAATTTGTCATTACTTTGATTCCTGCTTTTTTGATAGAGCGCTCAAATTGTTTAGAAACATCTTTATCTTCTAACGGAACAACATTTGGCATGAATTCTACGATAGTAACATCAGTTCCCATAGAATTGTAAAAATGAGCAAACTCTACTCCAATTGCTCCAGAACCTACAACAATCATAGATTTTGGTTGTTCAGGTAAACTCATAGCTTCTCTATAGCCAATCACTTTTTTTCCGTCTTGCGGTAAGTTTGGTAATACTCTAGAACGTGCGCCAGTTGCAATAATAATATGATCTGCGCTGTATTCTGTTACTATTCCATCTTCAGCAGTAACATCAACTTTTTTTCCTGTTTTAATTTTTCCAAAACCATCAATAATATCGATTTTGTTTTTCTTCATTAAAAAAGCAACACCTTTGCTCATTCCTTCTGCAACACCACGACTTCTTTTTATAACAGCTTCAAAATCTTTATCGATTGCTTCTGCCTTTAAACCATATTCATCAACATGCTTTAAATAATCATACACTTGTGCAGATTTCAATAATGCTTTTGTTGGAATACAACCCCAATTTAAACAGATTCCTCCTAAGTTTTCTTTTTCTACTACACCAACTTTAAAGCCTAATTGAGATGCTCTAATTGCAGTAACATAACCTCCAGGTCCACTTCCAATAATTAGTATGTCGTATTTCATTGTGTATAATTTTATTCGTTATTTGATTTGTTTTTGATGTTGTTTGAATTGCAAATTTACAATTTTATTACATCCTCTCAGGGACATTAATTCCTAATAGAGAGAATGCTGATTTTATAATATCACTTACTTTTTTAGATAATTGAACTCTTAGTGTTTTTTTATCTTGATTTTCCTCTCCTAAAATAGATACATTTTGGTAAAAAGAATTAAATTCTTTAACCAAGTCATAGGTGTAATTTGCGATTAACGCTGGAGAATGATTTGCCGCTGCTAACTGAATCACTTCAGGGTAGTTTTCAATTATCTTTATCAACTCTTTTTCTTTTTCGTGTAATTCAATTCCACTTATTTCTTGAGAATGATCAAAAGTAGCTTTGCGTAAGATTGATTGAATTCTTGCATAAGTATATTGAATAAAAGGACCAGTATTTCCTTGAAAATCTACAGATTCTTTTGGGTCGAATAAAATTCGTTTTCTAGGATCAACTTTTAAGATGTAATATTTTAAAGCGCCTAAACCAATCGTATTATATAATGCTTCTTTTTCTTTTTCAGAATAACCGTCTAACTTTCCTAGTTCTTGCGATAAAGCTTTAGCAGTTGATGTCATTTCTGCCATTAACTCATCAGCATCAACAACAGTTCCTTCTCTAGATTTCATTTTCCCAGAAGGTAAATCTACCATTCCGTAACTTAAATGAAACAATTCATCAGCCCAAGTGTAACCTAATTTTTTTAAGATTAAAAACAATACCTTAAAATGATAATCCTGTTCATTTCCAACCGTATAAACCATTCCGTTTACATCTGGATAATCTTTAGAACGCTGAATTGCAGTTCCAATATCTTGCGTCATATAAACTGCTGTTCCATCTGAACGCAACACGATTTTTTCATCTAAACCATCTTCTGTTAAGTCAATCCAAACAGAACCATCTTCTTTCTTAAAGAAAACGCCATTCTTCAATCCTTCTTCAATATTATCTTTTCCTAATAAATACGTGTTGCTTTCGTAATAATACGAATCAAAATCAACACCTAGATTTTTATAAGTTGTTTCAAATCCTGCATAAACCCAAGCGTTCATAGTTTTCCAAAGTTCGATAACTTTTTCATCTCCTGCTTCCCATTTTTTAAGCATTTCTTGTGCTTCTAATAATAATGGTGCTTGTTTTTTTGCTTCTTCTTCAGTTTTTCCTTCAGCTATTAATTGTGTAATTTCTTGCTTGTATTCTTGGTCGAATTTCACATAATAATTCCCAACCAATTTATCACCTTTGAGCCCAGTTGAAGCTGGGGTTTCTTCTTTTCCATATTTTTGCCAAGCCAACATCGACTTACAAATATGAATTCCTCTATCGTTTATAATTTGTGTTTTATAAACTTTTTTACCAGATGCTTTAATAATTTCTGCAACAGAATATCCTAATAAATTATTTCTAACGTGACCTAAATGCAACGGTTTGTTGGTGTTTGGTGAAGAGTATTCTACCAAAACAGCATCGTTATTGTTTGATGGTTTTACAAATCCGTAAGTGTCATTTGTGTAAATAGATTTGAATGCATCTAAATATAAAACATCATTGACAACCAAGTTTAAGAAACCTTTCACCACATTAAATCGGATAACTTCCTCGATGTTTTCTATAATATAATTCCCTAAATCGTTTCCGATTTGAACAGGGTTCCCTTTTTTATAGCGCAACATCGGAAAAACAACCACAGTAATATCTCCTTCAAACTCTTTACGTGTTGCTTGAAATTCTACGGTCGGAATTTCAGCATCATATAAAGTTAAAAATCCATTTTTTACTGCTGTTTCTATACGATTTTGAATACTCATTGATTTCTTAAAATTGAAGCCCAAAATTACACAATTTATTTCATTTTTTATGACAAATTTTATAGATGAAATTTAAAATGATTCTTCTTGTTAATAATGGTATTTTTGCAGCTGTATGAAAGACATGGATAAGCGTTTAGCAGAATTGCCAGAATTGGCAGAAGAAGCAAAAAAAGAAAGTAAAAAGTATTTTGCCAACTTAAAAAGAAGAACACCTAAAAATTTAGATTATGTAATGCAAGAATTGCATGAAAATGAATTTAAAAGAACTGATTGTTTATCATGTGGAAATTGTTGTAAAACCACAAGTCCAATTTTTACAGAGAAAGATGTAGAGCGAATTTCTAAGCATTTGAAAATGAAAGTTGCCAACTTTGAAAGTCAGTATTTAGAACGTGATGAGGATGATTTTATGGTGTTAAATTCGCCTGGTCCTTGTAACTTTTTTGATGAATCAGATAACTCTTGTTTTATTTACGATGTGCGCCCAAAAGCATGTTCAGAATACCCGCATACAAACCGTAAAAAGTTTATTCAATTAACAGATTTAACGTTAAGCAATACAGAAATTTGCCCTGCTGCATATAATATTATTGAGGAATTAAAAAAGAAATTACCTTTAGTTTCTAAAGTTAAAAAGAGGAGGAGTTAAGTAACTCTATTTATGAGCTTGTTGGTTTACCTTTTAAACGCTTTTCAACTTTTTGCTTAATTAAAGTTAGCCTTTTCATTTGATCCATAATCGCAGGATCTTTTTCTTCTTTATAGATTTCATTTAAGCTTAAGATCAATTCTTTAGCTTCTCTAGAAATTATTATTCTTTGATTTGTTGTTAATGCTCGTAAACTTGTTTCTTCAAATTTTAAAGCCCTTTCTACTACCGTACTCATCACTTTTTCGAATTTTTATCGTTATATAAATAGTACACAATTTAGTATTCTAAATGTATTTAGAGTTGATTTTTGCGTATTTTAGTAAACATACAAAATGTTTTATAAAATCAATATAAAAATGCATAAATTTTTAAAATGAAGCAATTTTAAGGTTAGATTATATAATTTTCTTACTTTTAAGAAAAATATTTCTCTTTGGAAACAATCATACATTATTTCGAAACCATTCCGTCTTTACATAGAAGTTTAATTCTTGTTGGTGGAATCACTTTTTTTTGGATTCTAGAAGGTGCTTTGCCTTTGTTTAAATTTAATTATAAAAAATGGAAACACGCTTTTCCTAATTTATTTTTTACGGTTACAACCATTATTGTGAATTTTTCATTGGCTTTTTTATTATTAAAATCAGCAGATTGGGTTCAGGTAAATAATTTCGGAATTATTAATTGGTTACCAGAAATGCCATTATGGTTGTATGTTATTTTAGGTGTGGTGTTGTTAGATTTTTTCGGTGCCTATTTAGCGCATTTTGTAGAGCATAAAGTAAAACCACTTTGGATGATTCATTTGGTACATCACACAGATCATAAAGTTGACACTACAACGGCAAACAGACATCATCCGTTAGAAAGTATGATTCGTTTTGCCTTTACGTTATTTGGTGTTTTTGTAGTTGGAGCTCCCATTGCAATTGTAATGGTTTATCAATCAATGTCATTAATTTTTACGCAGTTTACACATGCAAATATTAAAATAAATAAAGATGTTGATAAAGCGTTGAGTTATGTAATTATTTCACCAGACATGCATAAAATTCACCACCACAATATGTTACCCTATACAGATTCTAATTACGGAAATATCTTTTCTATTTGGGATAGAATTTTTGGCACCTATCTGTATTTAGAGCGTGAAAAAATTGTGTATGGAGTTGATACTTTTCCGGATGAAAAAACCAATTCATCTTTGGTAGAATTGTTAAAGCAACCTTTTCAAGGTTATCGGAAACCAACAAACGTGGACTGATGTTTGATTAAAATAGAATAGTTTTTTAAAAACCAAACGAATATGAAATCAAAAATTGTACTTGTAATTGCCATCTTGTTTTTGACAATTCAAGTAAAATCTCAAACAACAGTAAAGAGCTTCAAAGAAGCTCAAGCTCTATCCATAGCAGATAATAACCCAATTTTTTTAAAGGTTATATACTCTTCTCGATTTTTTAATAATGCGTTCACCTTTGATGGAGATTATAAGTTTATAAATAACCCTGAAGTCACAAAGATTTTGACCACTATGAAGCATTAAGTAAAAAAGTGTAGTTACTCAATAAAAACATCCTCTAACTCACCAACCAAATCCCTAATTTTTACTTGTGATAAATTTGTAAGAATTGTAATTACTAATTCTTTTTCAGGGTAGATTAATAAGAATGCTGTTGCGCCAATTCCACCACCAGAATGGCTATAACGTAAGGTGTTGTTTTTAACTTTTGCCACGCCAAAACCTATTCCGTAATTGGTTTTTTTACCATCGTCAGTTTCTTGAGATGTTACAAACTCATCAAGTGTGTTCTTAGAAACTATGGTTGGAGATATGATTTCTTTTCCAAATAAAATTAAATCTTCGGTAGTAGAAATAAATCCACCTCCAGCAGCTTTGTATTCATTACTCACCTTTGGACCTAAAATTACTTTACCGTTTTCTTTGCCAATTTCTTTAATGTAAAAAGCAGTTCTGTTTGGCATTTCTTTGTCTACTAAACCTAGCGTTGTGTGTTTCATTTTTAATGGGCTAAAAACAGTAGCATTCATGTATTCATTAAAATCTGTTTTAGCAGCATTTTGTGTAACAACACTTAAAAGATTCCACCCATAAGTACTATAACTATACTTACTTCCTGGTTTAAACAAAAGGGAATCATTTTTGAAAATATCTAAGCCTTCAACAATCGACATTTTTTTAATATTAAATAGTTCTTTCTCATTATTTGTGTAATCATAATGTCTAATCCCAGCAATATGACCGCCAACTTGTTTTACGGTAAAATCGTATTTCTTTTTAGGGAAATCAGGAACATAAGTATATATACTTGCATTTAAGTCTAATTTCTCTTCCTCAACTAATTTTGCCATGGCGAGTGCCGTTAATGTTTTAGAAATACTTGCAACTCTAAATTGTGTATTTCTTGGGTCTACTTTTTTCTTGGCTGCAACATCAGCATAACCAAATCCTTTAGACCATATCATTTTTCCTTTTTGAGAAACAGAAATTGCCATTCCTGGTATTTGTTGATCAATTAAAAATTGTTCAGCGACAGCATTTGCATTGTCAATTTTTTGTTGCGTTGCAGAATCTTTTGTGTTACAAGAAATAAAGAATACAAATGCGAATAATAGAATGATTGATTTTTTCATGTTAGTTGTATATTAAATAATTTTTTCTGATTTTTTTAAACTTTGACAAATCTTTTTGCCAAGTTTTTCTAATTTCTTTAGCGCTTAAACCTTCCTCAATTTTTTGCTGCAATTTTGTATTTCCAGCATGAATTGTAAATGTGTTTCCAAAGAATTTTTCTGTTTTGGGCGTTTTTTGATATGCTTCAATTAACCATTCTAAGTTGATAGCACTTAGTTTTTTTATGTTCCTTAAATCTACACCATAACACAATTTCCCTTTCTGTTTTGGGTATTTAGATCCAAAATTTGGCATTGGTGTGTAGCTGAAGTTATTTTTCGGAAAAAAAGAAGCGCCATATCGTTGAAATTGAAATTCAGTTCCTCTTCCTGCATTGATAATGGTTCCTTCAAAAAAACCTAAACTTGGGTACAGGTTTATAGATTTATCATTTGGTAAATTTGGTGATGGTCTTATAGTTAGACTATACTCAGAATCATGTGTGTAATTTTTCAACGGAATAATCGTTAAATCACATTGAATGCCATTTTTCAACCATTTCTCTCCGTTTATCATTTGCCCATATTCGCCAATGGTCATTCCGTAAACTAAAGGAACTGGATGTTTTCCAAGAAAACTTGTATGTTTCATTTCTAGAACCGGTCCATCAACATAATGCCCATTCGGATTTGGTCTGTCTAAAACAATAACCGGAATTCCGTTTTCAGCAGCAGCTTCCATGACAAAATGTAAAGTTGAAATGTATGTGTAAAAACGCGCGCCAACATCTTGAATATCAAAAACAATGACATCTATTCCTTTTAATTGTTCGTCAGAAGGTTTTTTACTTTTTCCATGTAAAGAAAAAACGGGTAAACCCGTTTTAGTATCAAAGCCATCGTCAACATGTTCACCTGCATCTGCCTTTCCTCTAAAACCATGTTCTGGAGCAAATACTTTTTTAATTCCAACATTTAATGAAAGTAAACTATCAATTAAATGAGTTTTATGAATAACAGATGTTTGATTCGCAACAACAGCAATGTTTTTTCCTTTTAATAAATTGAGATATAATTCAGTTTGCTCAGCTGAAACTTTAATTTCAGTTGCATTTTGCGCACAAGAAGTGAAGCCAAAACAAATGCTTAAGAATAAGATTAAATATGTATTTTTGAAACGAACTAATGGAATCATAAATTTGAATTACGAGTTATTTATTGCTAAACGTATTATTGCTGGTAAAGAGTATAAAAATAGCATTTCATCTCCAATAATAAAAATTGCAATCACTGCAATTGCATTGGGAATTATTATCATGATGATTTCTATTGCAACTGGTAGCGGAATGCAACATAAAATTAGAGATAAAGTTTCTGGTTTTAAAGGATATGTTCAAATTACAAATTATGATGACAATAATTCTGAGGTTTCTATAAATCCGATTGATAAAAACCAAGACTTCTATCCAGCGTTTAAAAATATTAAAGGCATAAAAAACGTTCAGATTTTCGCGAATAAAGCAGGGTTGATTAGAACTGCAACTGATTTTGAAGGCATCGTTTTTAAAGGGGTTTCTACAGATTACGATTGGTCTTTTTTTACAGAATATTTAGTAGAAGGAAGATTGCCAAATTTTAATCAAACAAGAGTTAGAGATGTATTATTATCTAGAACGTTGTTGAATAGATTGAACTTAAAATTAAACGATACGATCAATGTTTTCTTCTTAAAATCAACCAAAAATAAATTACCAAGTAGATATAAATTAATTATTGTCGGAATTTATGATACCGGCTTTAATCAGTTTGATAAAAACATGGTTATTGGCGATATTAATGAAGTACAACGTTCTAATAAATGGAGTGAGAATCAAATTGGAGGTTTTGAAGTTTTGATTGATGATTTTGATGAGATCGAACAAAAAGGAAATGAGATTTATGCTGAGATTGGTTCAACGCTTAACAGCAATACAATTGTAGAAAATTATTCATTTATTTTTGAATGGATTGAGTTGTTTGATAATAATGTGTGGTTTATTATTGGAATTATGATTTTAGTTGCCAGTATCAACATGATAACTGCATTACTCGTTTTAATTTTAGAAAGAGTACAAATGGTCGGAATTCTAAAAGCATTGGGAAGCGATAATTGGAGTGTCCGAAAAATCTTTTTATACAATGCAGGGTATCTTATATTAAAAGGGTTGTTCTGGGGAAATTTGATCGGAATTGTACTATTAGTATTACAACAACAGTTTGGGTTTATCAAACTAGATCCAACAACATATTATGTTTCAACAGTTCCTGTTACAATTCATCTTTTCACTATATTAATTTTAAATATTGGAACCTTAATTTTATGTTTCTTAATGTTAATTATTCCTTCAGTTATCATTACTAAAATCAACCCTGTAAAGTCAATTAAATTTGCATAAATTTGCACTTTAAAATTTGACAATGAAATACGCAAAAAATATATTAGAAACTATTGGTAATACACCTTTAGTAAAGTTAAATTCTGTAACCAAAGAAGTTGATGCTTTAGTATTGGCAAAAGTAGAAACGTTTAATCCAGGAAATTCTATTAAGGATAGAATGGCGTTAAAGATGGTTGAAGATGCAGAAGCAGATGGAAGATTAAAACCTGGTGGAACAATTATCGAAGGAACTTCTGGGAATACAGGAATGGGATTAGCTTTAGCTGCAATTATAAAAGGATACAAATGTATTTTTGTGATTTCAGATAAACAATCTAAAGAAAAAATGGACATTTTACGTGCAGTTGGAGCAGAAGTTGTTGTTTGTCCAACAAACGTAGAGCCAGATGATCCTCGTTCTTATTATTCGGTTTCTAAAAGGTTAGGGGCAGAAACTCCAAATTCTTGGTATGTAAATCAATATGATAATCCATCAAATGCTTTAACGCATTATGAGCAAACTGGACCTGAGATTTGGGAACAAACTGATGGAAAAATCACACATTTTATTGTTGGTGTAGGAACTGGTGGAACGATTTCTGGAACAGCTAAATATTTAAAAGAACAAAACCCTAATATTAAAGTTTGGGGAATAGATACGTATGGTTCAGTATTTAAAAAATACCATGAAACTGGAATTTTTGATGAGAATGAAATTTACCCTTATATCACAGAAGGAATTGGAGAAGATATTTTACCAAAAAATGTTGACTTTTCCGTGATTGATGGTTTTACCAAAGTAACAGATAAAGACGCTGCAGTTTATACAAGAAAGATAGCTAAAGAAGAAGGTATCTTTGTTGGAAATTCTGCGGGTTCTGCAATTAAAGGATTATTGCAACTAAAAGAGCATTTCACAAAAGAGGATGTTGTTGTTGTGTTATTTCACGATCACGGAAGTAGATATGTTGGAAAAATGTTTAATGACGAATGGATGCGTGAACGTGGTTTTTTAGAAGAAAAAATTACAACTGCTGCAGATTTAATTAAAAATCATTCAGATAAACCATTAGTTGCTGTGAAAACTGAGGAATTGGTTGCACACGCAATTGAAAGAATGAGAGAATTTAAAATTTCTCAAATTCCGGTTGAAGATATAAATGGATTTGTTGGTTCTTTGGATGAAACAGATTTGTTAAGAAGTTATTTGCAAAATACAGATATTCAAGACAAACCTATAAAAGAAGTTATGGGCGCTAAATATCCTGTAGTTAAAATGTCTGCTTCTATTGTAGAGGTTTCTAAATTGATTACAAAAGAAAATCAAGCTGTATTAGTAGATTTAGAAAACGGAAGCCACAGTATTATTACGAAGCATGATATTATTAAAGCAATCTAATAATTACTAAGTTTATAAAAACAAAAAAACCACTTCAAGCGAAGTGGTTTTTTGTTGTCAACTAATTCAAATAATTTACACAATGAAAACAAGTCTCTCACATTTGTTTTCATTTCACTATTTGCAAACCGCGTGCCAAAATGTATTTTTCTTTGAAAAAAAGTTAAATAAATGTGATTTTTACATTTTGTTAACATTTGAATGAAAATAATTAAGAAATATTTAAAGTATTGAATAGTTTTATTGAAAATAGTTTAATGAAAGGTTAGAATTGTTGTCAAAATAAAAAAGCTCACAAATAGACATTGTGAGCTTTTCTGTATTTTTTATTGAATTTACCTTGCGTGCTTATGTGCTTTGTAAGAAGAACGTACTAAAGCGCCACTTTCTACATACATAAAGCCCATTTCTAAACCTAAAGTTTCGTATTTTTTAAATTGCTCTGGAGTGATAAATTCTTTTACAGGTAAATGTTTTTTACTTGGTTGTAAATACTGTCCAATTGTAATTACATCTAAACCAACATTGCGTAAATCTTTCATGGTCTGAATTACTTCTTCTTCCTTTTCTCCTAAACCTAACATAATTCCAGATTTAGTTCGCATTCCGTTTTCTTTTAAGTATTTCAAGACACCTAAACTTCTTTCGTATTTAGCTTGAATTCTAACTTCTCTAGTTAATCTTTTAACAGTTTCCATATTATGAGAAACTACTTCTGGAGCAACTTTAATAATTCTGTCAATTTGTTTTTCGTTTCCCTGAAAATCAGGAATTAAAGTTTCCAACGTTGTCTTTGGGTTTGCTCTACGAACAGCATTTACAGTTTCTGCCCAAATAATAGAACCACCATCTTTTAAATCGTCTCTATCAACAGAGGTTAAAACAGCATGTTTAATGCTCATCAATTTAATTGAACGTGCAACTTTTTCTGGCTCGTCCCATTCAACCGTTTCTGGTCTTCCGGTTTTTACACCACAGAACCCGCAAGAACGTGTGCAAATGTTTCCTAGAATCATAAACGTAGCAGTTCCTTCTCCCCAACATTCTCCCATATTTGGGCAACTTCCACTTGTACAAATTGTATTTAATTTATACTTATCAACCAAACTACGAAGCTCTGTATATTTTTTACCAACAGGTAATTTTACACGCAACCATTTTGGTTTTTTTACTTTTTCTGGAATAATTGCTGGTTCGTTTATCATGCTAACATAAATTGAAGTGCAAAGTTACAAATAAAAGGATTATAAATTAAGTAAAAACCAAACACTAAATCCTGTTAAAAAAACAATTCCTAGCCAGCTCAATACTTTTAAATAGATGTTTGGTTGATGCTCTTTTGGCGTATGTTTTCCTGTGATTAAAATGTAATTTAGAATTGCGTAAAAAGGAGCTGTTAAGAATGATAAAATTGTTGCAATTTTCACTAACAACCCCATATTACTCATAAAGAAATATAGAATGATAAATGTGCCAAATGCTAAAAATAGAATCCAAAACCAATAATTAAATTTCGTTTTCCTATCCAGTAATAAATTGGCAGTTTTTGCCATTGCTCTTGGCGATGCATCAAGTGTTGTAATTGTTGTGCTAAACATCGTTGTAAACGCAGCGACTGCAATTAAAATATAAGAATATTCACCAAGATTTTCTGTGTATAAATTTATTAATTGTGATGCGAAAACACCACCACTGTTCGAAAATGTTTCTCCAGAATTAAACATCACTAAAGCGCCAAGAATCACAAAACAAACACCTAGGAATAGTGTTCCTAAATAACCAACATTAAAATCGAAAATAGCTTGTGTTGGTTTTGTCTTTGTATTCGAGGTTTTATCTTTTTCCAATGTCCAAATTGAATGCCAAACAGAAATATCTAACGGTGCTGGCATCCAACCTAAAAAAGCAATTAAAAAGGTGATTTCTATGGAGCCTATTGGAATGATTTGTGTAAAATTGAAAGTTTCTTTATTGCTGTAAAGTGCAATTAATACAGCTGTTAATGTGCTTAATGTCAATAAAATTATAATGTATTTCATTAAATTGTCAAGCAATTTATACTTTCCGATAATTAGAATTAAAACACTAATTATAATGATGATAATTGACCATAAAACCAAGTCGTTTGTAAGCCCAAATAACTGAGAAGCTAAACCAGCTGTAACAATTGTAACAGCAGCTTGTATGGTAAACATGGTTGCAAAGTTGATCATGTAATACGCTGTTAGTACTGGTTTTCCTAGTTTTTTATATCCGTCTAAAAGCGTTTCTCCTGTAGCCGCTGCATAACGTGGGCCAAATTGAAAAAAAGGATATTTAAATAAGTGTACTAACAATAATGCCCACAATAAACCAAATCCAAATTCTGCTCCAGCTTTCGTAGATTGTACCAAATGCGAAACACCAATTGCTGCTCCTGCAAATAATAAACCTGGACCTAAAGAGTTTAGGAATGATTTTTTCATGTTAAGATTTCTTTATAATCTCAGCAAGCAATTTTCGAGCGCGTAATAATTTTACTTTTACATTATTCATTGGTTCTTCAATTTGTTCTGAGATTTCTTTATAACTTAATTCTTGGAAATAGCGCAGATTAATTACTTCTTGATATTTTGGTTTTAATTGCTTAATGTGCTTCAGTAGTTTGGCTAGGTTTTGCTCTGTAATTATCTTGTCTTCTGGTGTTGGATTGTTATCTGCAACTTCGTAAACTTCAGCATTTTTTGTTTTATACGATTCTGCTAAAATGGAAGATTTCTTTTTTCGCAACGTATCAATATGGATGTTTTTGGAAATGGTAATTAGCCAAGTTTTGAATTTATATTGCTCATCAAAAGTGTCGATTTTATCAAAAGCTTTAGAAAAAGTTTGAATAGTAATATCTTCTGCATCATTTTCGTTTTGATGCCTTTTCAATTGAAAATTATGAACGCTATTCCAAAAATTATCTAGTAGTACATTAAAAGCAAGTTGATTGCCTTCTTTTGCTTTTTGTATGGTTTGTAGTAATTCGTCGCCGTTTATTTCCAATGCGTTGGTTTTGAAAAAGTATTTGTGATAAAGATACTAAATTGAAATAGAAGCAGAGAAACTTCTAATAAAGGCAAAAAGAAAACTAGTTTTTTCTCTTTTAATCGCTTTGCAGACATTCCGAAAACAATAAATAATCCAATAAAATAAAGTAAAATGATTGGCGCAATAATTTGCCAGCTCATTAAAAATAAAAGTATAATTGCTATTGGATAAAACAATAATTTGCTGGTAAAATACAATCCTAATAAAACTTTATGATTGAATTTATAATAAGATGCTGTAGAAACATGTCTTCTTTTTTGACGAAACCATTCTTCTAATGTTAATGGAGGATTCGAAATTGTAAAACTTTTTACGTCTAAAGAAATGGCCGTATTTGTTTTTGTGGCTGCTTCCTGGATAAACAAATCATCATCACCAGAACGTATTTGAATATGACTTATGAATCCGTTTGTTTTAAAAAAATCTTCTTTAGTGTATGCTAGATTTCTACCAACTCCCATATAAGGAGACCTTAGTTTTGCGTAGCTAAAATATTGAATTGCAGTCAATAAAGTTTCAAATCGGACTAATAAATTAACAAAAGTTTTTTCAAATTTATATTTTCCGTACCCCAAAACAATTGTTTTTTCTTTAGAGAAATTTTGAATAATCGTTTCAATCCAGTACTTAGAAACTGGCTTGCAATCTGCATCTGTAAATAATAAATGCTCGTTAGTTGCAGCTTTAATTCCGAGTGTTAATGCATATTTTTTATTCCCCCAAAAAGCTTCATTGTTTTTTACGTTTACAATTTTAATGTTTTCGTATTTTACTTTGAAAGATTTCATTATTTCTAAAGTGTCATCTGAAGAAGCATCGTTGATTAAAACAATTTCAAAATTTGAATACTTTTGATTGATGATACTAGGTAAAAAATGTTGTAAATTTTTCTCTTCATTTTTTGCACAAATTATTACTGAAACTGGAATTTGTTCCAATGGTTTTTTATTCTTTTTTAAAAAGAGAATTGAAGAAAAACACAAAAAATAAATAAGTTGAATAGCAGTTGTTGCTACGAGAATGTAGAAAAGAACTGTAAGAATCATATTATAAAAATCAATTAGTTGTGTTCTGGTTCAGCACACGTTTCAAACTGATCAGGTGTTTTGCCACAAAACCCACAAGATTCTCCAGTTTCGTTTAACATCGGGTTTTGACTGGCGCAAGTTCCAGCGAACTTTCCATCTTTTTTAGCCCAAATTTTAATGGCAATTCCTGCAACTGCTAAAGCTAATAATCCGAAGGTAAGTAGAAGAAGTTTCATCGTAAATAATTTTCTGATGCAAAGATACTTATTATAAAAAAAAGGAACTAAAAAAAATACGTTAAAGTAATCGGTTTTTCAATTGAAAAAAGTTTTTAAAATTTGGTAGGGTAAATTAAAAGTTAGCTGTTATATATATACAAACAGAAAAGATTATAGGAAGCAACGCTACTTATTACTTAATTCTTAAAACCATTTAATATGAAAACTCTATTCAAAATAATAATTGTACTTTTAGCGTCAACTTTTTTGTATTCATGTGCTTCTACAGAAGAGGAATATGTTGATATAATTGCTGCAACGGATCAAGCAATCTTAGATGAGACCTTAAATTTACCGGTAAATGATTTCAATTATGAAGATATTAATCTTCCAAATACATTTTTTGATAATGATTTAATGCGAGAAGATAATGAGCCAAATAATAATAGAACAAGAAATAGAGGAGCAACTCTTGGTAGAGTTTTGTTTTATGATAAAGCTTTGTCTCAAAACAATACAATTTCATGTGCTTCATGTTATGATCAAGCTAAGAGTTTTTCTGATGATAGAAAATTTAGCGTTGGTTTTGAAGGTGGATTAACAGCTAGAAATTCAATGAGTTTAGCAAATTCGAAATTTTATAGAAATGGTAACTTCTTTTGGGATGAAAGAGCAGAAACTTTAGAAGAACAAGTTGTGATACCAATTCAAGATCACATAGAAATGGGATTAACACTTTCTGAATTAGAAGCAAAGTTAAGTTCTAGAAGAAAATATAAAATATTATTTAGAAGAGCATTTGGAGATACAATTGTTACAAGAGAAAATGTTTCTCTGGCTTTAGCCCAATTTGTAAGATCTATGGTTTCATATCAATCTAAATTTGATGATGGTTTAGCACAAACAAATGACCCAAGAAGGCCTTTTGCTAATTTCACTAATTCAGAAAATAGAGGAAAACAACTATTTTTTAGTCCGCAAACTAATTGTGCACAATGCCATACTACAGCAGCTTTCATTGGTGATCAGGCAAGGAATAATGGTTTAGATGCAGTTTTAACTGATTTAGGAGTAGGTGGTGTTACTGGAAACAATAATGATTTAGGAGAGTTTAAAGTACCCTCTTTAAGAAATATAGAAGTCACAGCCCCTTTTATGCATGATGGTAGGTTTACAACATTAGAACAAGTAATCGAACATTATAATTCTGGAGTAAGAAATAGTCAACATTTAGATAACAGATTAAGACAAGGAAATGGTGTTCGAAGATTAAATTTATCGAATCAAGATAAAGTAGCCCTAAAGGATTTCTTATTAACCCTAACAGATAGAACTTTTTTAACGGATGAAAAATTTTCATCACCATTTAAAACCAATAACTAATTAAATAAAATCAAAAAATCATGAAGAATTTGTCAAATGTAAAAATATTTTCAATCGCATTTGTTATGATATTCGCATTGCAATCTTGCGGTTCATCATCAGATGATCCAGTTGATCCAGAAGCAACACAATATAATATTGAATCGATTTTAACCAAGTTTGTTGGTGACGGATTGTCTTACAGTGTAAATGGAAATTCAGTAACCTTTACAACTAAGAATTTACCAGATCATAAAAGTCCATATTGGCCAACAAATAATGCTTTATATGAAGCATATAATGGAACTAATTCTAATTGGAATAAAAACCCAGGTTCAATTGGCGCACAAAATATTATGTTTACTATGACATTAAACCCTGCAGAAGCAGTAAATAAATCATCAACACCAATGGGACCAATTGGGATTTCGAGGAATGGTGTAGTTTTTTTTAATCAATACGCTGCCGGAGGATCTCCATTAACAGGAGAAATAAACTCTTTTGATCAATATTTAGGTCATCCTGCTAATACAACATATCATTATCATATTAAGCCAAAATCTTTAACAGATATTTATGGTGAAGATGCTTTTTTAGGTTTGTTGTCGGATGGATTTCCAGTTTACGGATCTTTAGAAAACGGAAAAACAATAACGAATTCAGATTTAGATGTATATCACGGGCACACAAGTGCAACGGTAGATTTTCCAAATGGAATTTACCATTATCATATTACAAATGAGGATCCATATTTAAACGGAAATGGATTTTTTGGAACAGCTGGAAACATTACTCGATAACTCTTGAGAAAGTTTATTTATATAGCGATATTATGTTGTACTATTTCTTGTAAAGAAAGAGGTGTGTCGCATTTGATTTTGTTTGAAGAGAACACGCAATTAGAATTAAAAAACGGAGTGTTATTTTACAATCATCTTGTATTTAATGGTGTTTTAAAATCTTTTGATGAAGTGAACCAAACATATAATGTAACAAGTTATGTAAGCGGAAAAAAAGACGGTGAAGAGCGTAAACTATTTCAAAATGATTCTTTAGCTGAAATCCGTTTTTATAAAGAAGGAAAAAAAGTTGGTATTCATAAATCATGGTTTGAGAATGGTCAACAAAAATTTGAATACCCCTACAATCAAAAAGGTTTTTATCAAGGAGCTTTAAAAGAGTGGTTTCCAAACGGACAATTAATTAGAGAGTTTAATTATGTTGAAGGAAAAGAATCTGGAACTCAAAAAATGTGGTTAGAGAATGGAAATATTAGAGCAAATTACACTGTAATTGATGGTGAGAGATTTGGATTGATAGGTTTAAAAAAATGTTACTCAGTAAATACAAATGATGAAAAATAAAAGATACATATTACTCGCAGCATTGCTTACTGTTTTTGCTTGTAAGACAGAAAAAAAAGTTGATAAAGAAACAACCTTGCCTTTTTTTAATTCGGCCAATTTTACACCAGAATGGATTGCAGAATCTTCATCGAAATATAAGGATATTCATACTATTCCTGAGTTTAAATTCACGAATCAAAAAGGTGAAACTGTTTCAAATGAAACGTATAAGAACAAAATTTATGTGGCAGATTTTTTCTTTACTTCGTGTCCAGGGATTTGTCCAAGATTAGCAAAAAACATGGGCGCATTACAGGAGACTTTTAAAGACGATAAAGATGTTTTGTTATTGTCTCATTCAGTAACTCCAGTAAAAGACTCTGTTTCTGTTTTAAAAACATATGGAATTGAAAATAACGTTAATCCTAATAAGTGGAATTTAGTAACTGGTGATAAAAATGAAATTTACAACATTGCTAGAAAAGGCTATTTTGCAGATGAAGACTTTGTAAAAACACAAGATGAAAGTGCTTTTATTCATACAGAAAATTTTATTTTAATTGATAAAAAGGGGAGAATAAGAGGTGTTTATAATGGAACTTTGGCTATAGAAAAAGATAGAATATTAAGACACATCCAATTATTAAAAAAAGAAGTTTAAATAATATTCACTTCAATTTCTAAAGCAATTTTAAAAGTATCAAAAATGGTTTGCTGAATATTTTGTGCAAGTTTATATATTTCTTTTCCGCTTGCATTTCCATAATTTACTAAAACCAATGCTTGCTTTTTGTGAACGCCAGCATCACCAAAACGTTTTCCTTTGAAACCACATTGCTCTACCAACCAACCTGCTGGGACTTTCGTTTCTGTTTCAGAAATTTTATAATACGGAATTGCAGGATGTTTTTCTTGTAACTCTAAAAACTGATTTGTTGGAATTAAAGGGTTTTTAAAGAAACTTCCGCTATTTCCAATTTCTTTTGGATCTGGAAGTTTTGATTTTCTGATAGCAATAACAGCATCAGAAACATCTTTTATGGTTGGATTTGTGATTTTATTTTCTTGTAAAGCTGTTTCAATTGCGCCATAAGATGTATTTAATTGATGTTGATTTTTGGTCAATTGAAAACTAACAGAGGTTAAAATGTATTTTCCTTTTGCTTCGTTTTTAAAAATAGAATTTCGATACCCAAATTGACATTCAGCATTTGAAAAAGTAAGCAGCTTGCCAGTTTCAATCTCTAAAGCTTCAACCTTTGTAATAGTATCTTTTACTTCAACTCCATACGCACCAATATTCTGAATCGGGCAGGTTCCGACATTACCAGGAATTAAAGATAAGTTTTCAACTCCGCCAAAACCTTGTGAAATACACCACAACACAAATTCGTGCCAATTCTCACCAGAATTTACAGTTATATGCACAGAGTTATTGTTTTCTCTATCAATCGAAATTCCTTTGAAATCTAGAAATACAACTAGTTTTTCAATATCTTTTGTTAGCAACATATTGCTTCCACCAGATAATAAAAACAATTCTTTCTCAGATTTTAATAATTGTTGTAAATCATAAAAAGAGGTAATAGAAACAAAACGTTTGGCATAACATTGTACGCCAAACGTATTGTATTCTTTTAAAGATATGTTTTCTGAAATTATCAATTAACTATTGTATTGTTTTAATGCTGCAGCTAAAATATCTACAGATTTTTTTAAATCAGTTTTATTTAAAACGTAAGCAATTCTAACTTGATTTTTACCTTCACCAGGTGTAGAATAAAATCCACTTGCAGGAGCAACCATTACAGTTTCTCCGTTTAAATCAAATTTTTCTAATAGCCATTGTGCAAAATCATCTGTATCATCAACAGGCAATTCTACCACACAATAAAATGCTCCTTTCGGGTTTGCAGCTCTAACACCATCAATTTTTTGTAATTCAGAAATCAATGTATTCCTTCTTTCTACATATTCTTCAATAACATCATCAAAATAACTTTGAGGCGTTTCTAATGCAGCTTCACTTGCTAATAATGCATAAGTTGGTGGACTTAATCTTGCTTGCGCAAATTTAATTGCTGTTGCAATAAATTCTTCATTTCTAGAAACGATACAACCAATTCTTGCACCACACATACTGTAGCGTTTAGAAACTGAATCAATCATAATTGCATGATTGTCTAAACCATTTCCGCTCATTATTGAGTGATGTTGTAAGCCATCATAAACAAACTCACGATATACTTCATCAGCAATTAAAAACAAATCGTGTTTTAAAACAATTTCTTTTAATTTTTCAATTTCTTCTTTTGAATATAAGTACCCTGTTGGATTCCCCGGGTTACAAATTAAAATTGCTTTTGTTTTTTCTGTGATTAATTTCTCGAAATCCTCAATTTTTGGTAATGCAAAATTATCTTCGATTCCAGAAATTACAGGGACAACATTTACACCAGAAGCAGTAGAGAAGCCGTTGTAATTAGCGTAAAAAGGCTCAGGGATAATTACTTCATCACCTGGATCAGTAATACTTCCAATTGTAAAAAGTAACGCTTCAGAACCACCTGTTGTTGCAATAATATTAGTTGCAGAAACATTGATATTGTTGTTTGCATAATAATTTGCAAGTTTTGTTCTATATTCTTCAGAACCTTCTGATCTTGCATAAGATAAAACCTCTATTGTGTTGTTTTTGATTGCATCTAAAGCAACTTGTGGGGTTTTAATATCAGGCTGACCAATATTTAAATGATATACTTTTGTGCCTCTTTTTTTTGCATTTTCTGCAAAGGGTACCAATTTACGAATTGGCGATTCTGGCATTAAGTTTCCTTTCTTTGAAATTAAAGGCATAATTTTTGATTTAGTTCGTTAAATGTAAAGCAAATTTCTGAAATTATTTTTAATAATCAGTTTGCTTTTGCATTTCTTTTTTATGTTTTAAAAAAGGTTAAAGATTTACTAAAAACATTTAATGAATATCCTAAAATTGTATATTTACATATTAATATTAAATTATTTTTTTGATAAAAAAAACTTTTTATTTCTACTGATTTTAGTTGCTTTATCAACATCTCTTCAATCACAATCTAAGTTTGGTTTTTTTGGCGAAAACCAAAAAGAGCAATCTGTTCGATTTAATTTGATTAATAATCTAGTTGTAATTCCGATGGAAGTAAACGGAAAACAATTGTCTTTTATTTTAGATACTGGTGTAAATAAAACCATTCTTTTTAATTTATCACAAAATGACAGTATTGGTTTAAATGATGTTAGAAGAGTAGCGCTTCAAGGTTTAGGAAAAGGAAAATCAATGGATGCTTTAATATCTGATAATAATACGTTGAAGATTAAAGATTTTGTTGGTGAGAATCAAGAAATTTATGTTTTACTAAAGGATAAGTTTGATGTTTCTGGTAAAATGGGAATGACAATTCATGGTATCGTTGGCTATAAATTATTTAAAGATGCAGTTGTTCATATAAATTATATAACAAGAAGAGTACATTTTTATAATCCAAAGTTTTTTAAATATAAAAAATGTAGAAAGTGTGAAACATTTCCTTTGCAATTTTATAGAAACAAACCCTATATCAATGCGAAAATCCAGTTAGACACAATTGGAAATAAACTTACTGATGTAAAATTATTAATTGATTCTGGTGGATCTGAATCTGTTTGGTTGTTTGAAAACTCGAAAGAAGAAATACAAACTCCGATCAGACATTTTAGAGATGTTTTAGGAGAAGGAATTAGTGGAACTATTTACGGAAAGCGTAGTAGAATAAAACAAATCTCTATTGGAAGTTTTGATATTAAAGAGCCTACAGTTTCTTTTCTCGATTCTACATCTACATTTTATGCCAGACAATTTAAAGAGCGTAATGGGAGTATAGGTGGTAATATTTTAAAACGATTTAAAATTTGGGTAGATTATAATAATAAAAAAATTACTCTAAAAAAGAGTGGCTCTTTTAGAGGTGGTTTTGAATACAATATGAGTGGTTTAGATGTTGTTTATAATGGTAAAGTATTGGTAAAAGAAAAAGCCGGAACAACATTTTCAGATTCTTATTCTAGTAATTCTTCTCAAACATCAACGAATAAAACAATTTCTTTAGTTTCTAGTTACACATATAAATTTAAGCCTTCATATAAAGTAAAACATGTTTTAGAAAATTCTCCAGCAGCTTTAGCAGGAATCCAAGAAGGTGATATTATTCTTAATATTAATGGTACAAAAGCACACCAATTAACTTTAAAGGAAATTTTAGGGAAATTTCAATCTGGACATAATAATAAAATAAGATTGTATGTTGATCGATCTGGAGTAGAAATGAAATTTCAATTTAGATTAGTAAAGAAAATATAGCATCTATTTTTTAGTTACAAAACCCCTTATTCTAATAATTTTTCTGCTTTTTTTTGCATTCGAAAAAATTGTAATTTGTTTAGAGAATCCTCCTGGTTTACTCGTGTCGTAAGAAACTGTGATTTTTCCTTTCTCGCCAGGCATAATTGGTGCACTTGGTTTTTTAGGAATTGCACAATCACATGACGTAATTATTTCTTTAATAATCAATGGACTTTTTCCCGTATTTGTGAACTCAAAAACTCTATTTCCGTTTGAATTTTGAATTATTTTTCCATAATTAATCAATTCTTTTTCAAACTTAAATACAGGTTTAGTATCATTCGAATTTTGACCAAAACCTATAAAAGATATCCCAAGTAAAAAAAGGAAAAGAATATATTTCTTCATGTTGAATGTAATTTAGGTAAAAATAGTATTTTTGCTCTTTATATCTCAAAAATAAAGCCAAAGAATGGATATCCCATCTAAATATATTGCAACAAGTGTAGAAAACAAATGGTATGACTACTGGATGAAAAATAATTATTTTCATTCAACGCCTGATGAAAGAGAGCCATATACAATTGTTATTCCGCCACCAAACGTAACTGGAGTATTGCATATGGGGCATATGTTAAACAATACAATTCAAGATGTTTTAATTCGTAGAGCGCGTTTACAAGGTAAAAATGCATGCTGGGTTCCAGGAACAGATCATGCATCAATTGCTACAGAAGCAAAAGTTGTTGCAAAATTAAAAGAACAAGGAATTAATAAAAGTGATATCACAAGAGAAGAATTTTTGCAACATGCTTTTGATTGGAAAGATGAATATGGAGGTATTATTTTAGAGCAATTAAAGAAATTAGGTTGTTCTTGTGATTGGGAAAGAACGTCGTTTACGATGGATCCAGAAATGTCTGAAGCTGTAATTAAAGTTTTTGTTGATTTGTACAACAAAGGTTTAATTTATCGTGGTTACAGAATGGTAAATTGGGACCCTGAAGCAAAAACAACACTTTCTGATGAGGAAGTAATTCATATTGAAAAACAAGGAAATCTTTATTATTTAGAATATAAAATTGAAGGTTCAGAAGATACATTAACAATTGCTACAACACGTCCAGAAACTATTTTTGGTGATACTGCAATTTGTATCAATCCAAATGATGAACGCTTTTCTCATTTAAAAGGAAAAAAAGCAATTGTGCCGTTGTGTAATCGCGTAATTCCGATTATTGAAGACGAATATGTTGATATTGAATTCGGAACAGGTTGTTTAAAAGTTACGCCAGCTCATGATGAAAATGATAAAGTTTTAGGAGATAAACACAAATTAGAAGTCATTGATATTTTTAATGATGATGCTTCGTTAAATTCTTTCGGATTAGATTATCAAGGAAAGGATCGTTTTGTAGCTCGTAAAGAAATCGTAAAAGAATTAGAAGAAAAAGGGATTTTAGTAAAAACAGAATCTCATTTAAATAAAGTTGGTACTTCAGAAAGAACCAAAGCTGTTATAGAACCAAGATTGTCAGATCAATGGTTTTTAAAAATGGAAGACTTGGTGAAACCAGCAATCGAAGCTGTTTTAGGCAAAGATGCTGAAATCAATTTATATCCAAAGAAATTTGAGAATACCTATCGTCATTGGATGGAAAATATTCGTGACTGGAATATTTCACGTCAGTTATGGTGGGGACAACAAATACCTGCTTTCTTCTATGGAGACGGAAAAGAAGATTTTGTAGTTGCAGAAAATATTGAAGATGCATTAATTCTTGCACAGAAAAAAACCGGAAATACTTCACTGTCTGTGTCCGACTTAAGACAGGATGAAGACGCGCTTGACACATGGTTTTCTTCTTGGTTATGGCCAATGTCTGTTTTTGACGGAATTAGAAACCCAGAAAACGAAGAAATTAAATACTACTATCCAACAAACGATTTAGTAACAGGACCAGATATTTTATTTTTCTGGGTTGCTAGAATGATCATTGCTGGGTATGAATATAAAGATAAAAAACCTTTTAACAATGTGTATTTAACTGGTTTGGTTAGAGATAAGCAAAGACGTAAAATGTCTAAATCTCTTGGGAATTCACCAGATGCATTAAAATTGATTGAAGATTATGGAGCAGACGGAGTTAGAGTAGGGTTACTACTGAGTTCAGCTGCCGGAAATGATTTAATGTTTGATGAATCTTTATGTCAACAAGGAAAAGGTTTTGCAAATAAAATTTGGAATGCTTTTCGTTTGATAAAAGGTTGGGAAGTTGAAGCTAATTTACCACAACCAGAAACTTCAAAAATAGGTTTGGCATGGTATGAAGCAAAGTTTCAAAAAGTACTAGTAGAAATTGAAGATCATTACAGTAAATATCGTTTGTCAGATGCATTAATGTCTATGTACAAACTAATTATGGACGATTTTTCTTCATGGTTATTAGAGATTGTAAAACCAGGATATCAACAGCCTATTGATGCAAAAACGTTTGCTTCAGTAATTGAGGTTTTAGAAAATAATTTAAGAATTTTACATCCTTTTATGCCGTTTTTAACGGAAGAAATTTGGCAACATATTTCAGAAAGAACTCCAGATGAAGCGTTGGTTATTGCAAAGTATCCAGTAATTAAAGAATTCGATGCTAAAATAATTTCTGCTTTTGATTTTACAACAGGTGTAGTTTCTGGAATTAGAACAATCAGAAAAGAGAAAAACATTTCTTTTAAAGATGCTGTAGAATTATTTGTGGTTGATAATGAAAACAATACAAAAGGATTTGATGTTGTTATTCAGAAATTAACAAATGCTATAACGATAAATTATGTTTCAGAAAAAGTAGAAGGTGCTTCTTTTAGAGTAAAATCAAATGAATACTTTGTTCCAGTTGCAGTTGAAGATATTAATGTTGAAGCTGAAACAGAAAAACTAAATGCTGAATTAAAAAGAGCAGAAGGTTTCTTATTCGGAATTACAAAGAAATTATTAAACGAACGTTTTGTGAACAATGCCCCAGAAAAAGTATTGGAATTAGAACGTAAAAAAGAAGCTGATACTTTGGCTAAAATTGAAACTATAAAAAATAGTTTAGCTAGTTTGAAATAATTATTTCTAAACATAAAATAAAAAGCGCCTTAATTGAGGCGCTTTTTTTATTTAATAGCTTTTCGAAATCCTATTGCGGCTAGCAATCCAATGATTGGAATTATTGTAAACAATGAATATAAATTCTGATATTCTACAATAGTTGGATTTTCGCCCAACATATATCCAACGAATAAAGACATAAAAATATCTGGCGTAAATCCAACTACTGATATTATTCCGACTAAAGTTCCTGTTAATTGTAATGGTGTTTTTGTTTCTTCAATAATAGCGAAATACAAACCTCTTAAAGCATAAGTTCCTAATGCCATAAATACGAAAAATGTAAATGATAAAAAGATAGGTTGATCATAAAAGATTCCTAAACCTAAAACTGCAGAAGCAATTATTAGAATCGTAAAACTTGGAATGATCAATTTTGACGGAACAAACTTATCAGCAACCCAACCAACAGTAATTGCTGCAATTGGTCTGATATATTGAATAAATACGGCAAAATATGTTGACTCTTCTAATGAGTAATTCCAAACATCACGAGCGTACGTTCCGTAAGTTCCCGTTAGTTTATAGGCACAATAAGCACATAAAATGATCAACGAATGAAAAAGTACTTTTCGTTGCTTTATTAATCCTAGTGCTTGTTTAAAATCGAATTGAAATTCTTTAGAATCTGATTTTTCTATTTCCTCTTTTGGTAGAACAAACCATACTAATAGCGCTACTAAAAATACAATTGCAGTGATAGTTCCAATTATATATTGCAGAGTTTGTACTTTGTTTTCAAAAGTGATTTCAATTGAATCTGCAGGGAAAAAGAAACTTAAAATTGCAGCGCCAGATAATGCTATTGTTGCAGCAAAAAATCCTCTTCCTCCATCTAATAATCCAAAAGATAAACCTTGATTGTGCGCATTTCCCCATTGGCGAGTAGCTTTAATTAAAGCTGCCCAAAATAAAAAAATTGTTGAAACACCCCAAAATGCATATAATATTTTTAAGGTAAAAATAGATGGAATCATCGTCATCCAAAATCCGCCAATTGCTGTAAGAATTAATGAAATAGATAATAACTTTCTAGCTTCTAATTTATCAGCAATAAATCCGCCAAAGAAATAAGAAATTACAGCTGTAATCCCATATAGAGCTTGTGCTTCACCAATTTGTGCATCCGAAATAACAAAAGCTTCTCTAATTACCGGTTTAAAAACTCGCATTAAAATAAATGGTAATAAAAAAATAGCTTCCCCAGCAATAATAAGGGCAAACATTGAGGTAACCTTGTGTTGTTTTTTCAAAATAAAAAATAATTTGAGTTTAAATGTTCAAAATCATATAAAGATAGGGTATTCAAAAAAACAGCTTAAAGAATATATACTTTAAGCTTTTTTAAATATCATTAAAATAGTAAAACTATTTCGATCGTTTCTTAGCAGTAATGTCCATATCTCCATCTGGAGTAGCTATTGAACCTTTCATGGCATCTCCATCAAATTCAAATGAAAACTCAACTGTTGCACCTTGCATATCTATGTCTGCAGTCATTTCATTTCCTTCTAGTGTAATGTTTCCTAGTTCTAATGTTCCAAATTGCTCAGTTTCTATTGAAACTGCATAATCACCATCAGAATTTTTTATTGTTAACTCACCAGTCATATTACCTTGAGGAGTTTCAACTTCGTAATCCCAAACCCCTGAAGGATCAATAACTGTAGCTGGTTTCATTGAAGTTAAACCAATAGTAACCATGATTAACATGATACCTATTACGAACTTATTCTTTAGAAAATTTCTGTGTTTCATTTTTATGTTTTTTTAATTAAGGATTCTAAAATACGTTTTTTTTTACAACTATTTAAAATTATTTTAAATAAGCGCCTCTTTTAAAACTGTTATAGCGTGTTTAGCAACACGATTTGTCCCATCAAAAATTTGATGTCTGCAACTTGTTCCTGCTGCAATAATTTCTGTTTCAGAATCACAGTTTCTTACTTTCGAAAACAACGTGTCTTCACCAACTTGCATGCTTAGTTGATAGTGTTCTTTTTCGTAACCAAAACTACCAGCCATTCCACAACATCCTGTATTTAGTATGGTTACTGAATAATTTTCTGGAATATTTAATATATTAAAACTAGCTGAAGTGCTTGACAATGCTTTTTGATGACAATGTCCGTGTATCTTAAGTGTTTTGTTTTCTGATGTAAATAATGATATATCAATATTTCCTTTTTGATATTCAGTATTCAAAAATTCTTCAATTGTAAACGTGTTTTTTGCAATTTCTTCTGCGGCTACTTTATCATCTGCCAATCTTATATATTCGTCTCTAAAAGTTAGAATTGCAGATGGCTCAATTCCGATTAACGGAGTTTCATCTGAAATTACATCTTTAAAAATATCAATATTTTCATTACAAACCTGTTTAGCTTCTTTTAAAAACCCTTTAGAAATAAAACTTCTTCCGCTTTCTGAATGTTGCATAACTTTTACAGAATACCCAAGTTTTTCTAATAGAAAAACAGCCTCTTTTCCGATTTCAACATCGTAGTAATTTGTGAATTCATCATTGAATAGATATACTTTTTTAGAAAACTTCTCTAATGAGTTCAAAGTGACATCTCGTTTGTTATTCCAATTTTCAAATGTTTTTGGAGCTAATTTAGGAACGGATCTTTTTTGTGAAATTCCCATAACAGCTTTTGCGAACGAAGTATTTAAAAGCACATTTGTTAGAGCTGGAGCGATGCTTCCTAATTTATTATACTTCACATTATTTGCAAATAATTTATTTCTAAAAGAATATCCGTTTGTTTCTTGATATTGATATAAAAACTCTGCTTTTAATGCAGCAACATCAACATTGCTTGGACATTCACTTGCACATGCTTTACAGCTTAAACACAAATCGAAAACTTCTTTTAATTCGGTGTGATTAAATCTATTGTGTTTTTTGGAATTAGTCAAAAACTCTCTAAGAGAGTTTGCTCTTGCTCGCGTGGTATCTTTTTCGTTTTTGGTTGCTTTGTAACTCGGACACATTGTTCCGCCAGCTTCTGCAGATTTTCTACAATCTCCTGAGCCGTTACATTTTTCGGTCAATTTTAAAATTCCTTCGCTTTCAGAAAAATCTTGAATGGTTTTTATTGTTGGTTCTGTTCTATCCATCTCATAACGCAAACTTTTATCCATCGGAATAGCATCCGTAATTTTTCCTTTGTTAAAAACGTTGTTTGGATCAAATGCTTTTTTAATTCTACGTAATAATTGATAATTTTCTTCGCCAATCATTAATGGAATAAATTCTGCTCGTACAATTCCGTCTCCGTGTTCTCCACTAAAAGAGCCCTTGTATTTCTTTACTAGTTTTGCAGTTTCTGTGGTGATTTTTCTAAACAGCACAACATCTTCTTTTTTCTTTAAGTTTAAAATCGGACGTAAATGAATTTCACCAGCACCAGCATGTGCGTAATACACCGTTTTTTGTTGGTAGGTTTTCATCATTTTGGTAAACTCTTCAATATAATTTGGTAAATCTTCTAAAGCAACTGCAGTATCTTCAATACAAGCAACGGCTTTTTTATCGCCAATCATATTCCCTAATAAACCCAAACCAGCTTTTCGGAGTTCAAATATTTTTTGAATATCATCTCCATAGATTTTTGGATGGTGATATCCGAAGTTATTTTTCTTTAAATCAGCAATTAAATTATTTGCTAAAATTTCTGCTTCTTCAATAGTATTTGCAGCAACTTCTAAAATTAAAATTGCCGCTGGATCCTCTTTTAAAAAAAACCTATTTTTTGCTTGCTCTCTGTTCTCTTTCGTACAATCTAAAATTACTTTATCCATCAACTCACAAGCATATAAGTTGTGATTCATGGTCACTAACGTCGCTTTTAAACTTTCGTTAATACTGTTGAAGTGAGAAGTTATTAGAATACTTTCTTTCGGTTGTAAATTATCTAACTGAATCGTAATTGCAGTAGAAAAAGCCAGTGTTCCTTCACTTCCTGCTAATAATTTTGCCAAATTTATGCTTGATGCTGTTCCACCAAATAAATCTGATTTTAAAAATTCATCAACTGCGTAACCAGTATTTCTTCTGTGAATACTTTCTTTCGGAAATTCTTTTTTAATTTCTTCTTGCACAGAATCGTAAATCAATTCTGAATAAATCGATTTGTAAATGTTTCCTTCTAAAGATTCTAATTCGGTTTTCTGTTTGAATTCCTCCGAAGTTATTTCAGAAAATGTTGCCAAAGTTCCATCACTTAGAATTGTATCGATTGAAATTACTTTATCGCGTGTAACTCCATAACGAATAGAAGTACTTCCTGATGAATTATTCCCAACCATACCGCCAATCATACAGCGGTTAGATGTTGAGGTATTTGGGCCAAAAAATAAACCAAAAGGTTTTAAATAACGATTTAAATCATCACGAATAATACCAGGTTCAACCGTAATTGTTTTTTCTTTTTCATCAAAAGAAATGATGTTGGTAAAATGTTTAGATACATCTACCACAATTCCGTTTCCTACACATTGCCCTGCTAATGAAGTTCCTGCTGTTCTTGGAATTAACGTAATCTCATTTTTGGTAGCAAAAGCAATTAATTGCTGAATATCTGCTGCATTTTTTGGAAAAGCAACTGCTACCGGAGTTTTACGATATACAGAAGCATCTGTGGCATACATTGACTTGTATAATGCATCAAAAAAGATTTCTCCTTTTAATGAAGTTTGCAATGCAGCTAAAACAGAGTTGTCAATCATGTTGTATTAAATGGAGTACTGCGAATTTAAAAAGAATAAGTTGCTTTAATTAGCTTCATCTTCATTTTTTTTCTCTGCTTTATGTCTTTGAGAATTTCCAACTCCTGCACCAATAGCAATACCAACAGCAAGCCAAAGACCAATATTTTTGGTTAAAACACCAACAACAGTTCCAAATACAATTCCAAGTGCCATTCCAGAGGCTAGTTTATTCTTTTTCTTCATTTTCTTTACTCTTTGATTTTTTTATCATCATTACAATACTAATAATGAATGCGAAGATATAAACAATGGCTAATGCAGGTTTTTCAAATGTGAAATTTTGGAAGTCAAATTGTTTGTAAAGTGCTCCACCTAAAATGATGACTATTACTATGGAGAAAAAGTTTGGTTTTATTTTTTGAGACATTTGGTTAAAAGTTGTAGCATATTATTAGGTACTAAATTTAGCAAATAATAACTGAATAAAAAATTCGCGAAGATTGCGAGTACTAGCAATGAATTACTTACGTTGTAAGCAATGTTTATTTATATTCAAATCTCAATAAGGCAAATACTATTGAATCATCCATTTTATTATTATCAAAATAATGGTGTTTTAATAAACCCTCTTCCTTAAATTTTATTCTTTTTAGCAATTTTATCGAAGGCATATTATTTGGACTTACAAATGCTTCTATTCTTTCTAAATTCATATTATGAAACCCATAATTAACAATTGATACTATTGCTTCTGACATGATGCCTTTACTTTTATAGTTATTATCAAACAGTCCATATCCTATTTCTGCTCGATTGTGGTCAGTGTACCAAGTATGAAATCCACACCAACCAATAATCGCACTTGTTTTTTTATCTATTAATTGATGGTAAAGAAATTTCTTATTATATGTAGAAAGGCCTTTTTTATACTTTTCTTTTTCTTCCAATAATTTTTCAATCGAATTTAAACCAAGAATATCTAATTGTTCCTCTTGAGACATATCAGAATAAATAGCATCAAAACTTTCTTGAGTAAATTTTCTCAAAATTAATCTGTCAGTTATTATTTCTTCAAACTTCATTTTTATTTATTGCTAATGGTCTTGTATATGATAATTGCGTGTTTCAGCAATTAACTTACTTTTTAATTATTCTCTTTAGGTTTATCTTCTTTTTCGTCTAACATTTCCAAATAAAGATCCTCTACATGTTCTCTTGCCCAAGTAGTTTTTCTTAAAAAGCCTAAGCTCGATTTCATTGATGGGTTATTTATAAAACAGCGAATATTGACACGTTCTCCTAGGTATTCCCAACCATAATGCGCTACCAGACGTTCTAGTACTTCTACAAGTTTAACTCCATGAAACGGGTTACTTAATTGTTCTTCTGTAGCTTGCCTTCGTATGCGTTTTGTAGGTTTCTTTTCACTAGAAAGTTCGTCAGATTGCTTTTGTGTATCTGTTGGTTTGTTGTTGTCAATGTTATTTGTGTTCATTGTTTGTACTATTAAGAACTGTTTTAAGAGATGGTTTTTTCTGATATCCAACCCACAAGATCTTCAATAAAATATTGCAAAATTTTATCATAGCTATCTTCAGGATCTTCCATGTCAAAGGTTTTCCAATCTAGCCAGAATTCTGATAATGTGGTATACAATTCTTTATCTAAATCTTGAAAAGCGATGAAGTGTTTATGATACTTAAAAGCAGGATTATTACAAGACTTCATTGCGAAGAATGTACCGATAAAAAAATCTACAGCTTCTCTGTCATAAACGTCTTTATTTTTATACCTTTTAAAGAGAACATCTAGCATCTTTTTATTCATTTTAGGTTCATTAAAATCACTTGTGATAAGTTGATTTTCATAACCCATTTTTAAAAATAGAGGACGTGTTAATTCAAGTTCTAAACAATACGTTACATGTTCTTTTAAGCCATCAGAAAAAAGAGTATTAATATTCTCAGGTTTTTCTAAGGCAGTATAGAAATCTTCTGTAATTTTTACATTCTTTGATTTTAAGTATATATGCAATAACTGATTTGTAAAAGAAGTTGCATTAAGATCACTTTCATAAATGCCGATAGTTGCACTCTTGCCTGAAACTTTAGATATGTAATTTTCTTCTGGACTAGCAATTAATTCAATTTCATATATGTTACTTAAATCATTCCATAAATCGATGTTCTTGTCATCAATTAAAAGAGTAAGATGTTCTTTCATTTGTTAAAAATGTTTTTACCAATGCGAAAGATAATTAATTCGCGTGAATTCCGATGAAGGAATTCCGCAGCAATTAATTTTATAAGGTGTTATAAGCTTTTTATAATTTAATTTCTCCTTCAAATACAATTCTGGCATTACTTCTAACCTCCAATTCGGTATCATTTATTATTTTCAATTTTAAAAAACCACCTCGGTCTGATAATTGAAATGCTGACATTTCTTTCTTGTTTAAAATGACGCTCCAATATTTTGCTAAAACAGAGTGGGAAGCACCTGTTACGGGATCTTCATTAATACCAATCCAAGGACAGAAGCATCTTGAATAAAAATCATAACCTTTATCTTCCGATTTTGAAGTTATAACAACTTCTTTTATAGTTTTAGAACTTTCAATGGCTTTTTGATAGTCTGGATTTATATCCAAAAGAGTTTGTTTGTCTTTTACTTCAATGATAAGCATATCCAAATCTTTTGAAAATTTCGTAGAAATAGCATTTTCTATACCAAATGCATCATTAAGTTTTTGATTTGTATTATAATCAGTTGTTAGATACAAAGGGAATAACATCTTTATATATTCACCTTCAATATTAGCATTTAATTGCAATCCTTTATGAGTAGTGAAATTAACAGTCTCATTATTGAATTTATCTAAAATTATCTTTGAAGCGGCCAAAGTTGCATGTCCACAAAAATCAATCTCAATAGTTGGTGTAAAATATCTTATTGTAAAATGGTTGTTTTTAGTTTTTAACAAAAAAGCGGTTTCAGATAAATTTAGTTCAGATGCAATTGATTGCATTATTTCAATACTTATAGCTTCTTCTAATAGACAGACCCCTGCTGGATTTCCTCTAAAAGGTATATTTGTAAAAGAATCTACAATAAAAGTTTTGATATTCATTTTTTTTATGTGCTTTTAGGGAGTTGCATATCACGTATTCGTGTATAGTTAGTTGCGTTAGTTTGAACTAAGTTAGTAAAAGAAAATGAACCAGTCGGGAAATCCGAAGGATTTTCCGAGTACACACAGACTAAGCAATTAATTAGACACATTGTTGGCAACTGTTTTTAAGCGATATTCAAAAATATAAGAGTTATTCCTATTGAATCATAAACTCCATGAATCAATACAAGTAGGAGTAAATTATTTCTATTTTTATTAAAGATCAATGAAATAGCAAAAGACCATAAAAACACAGACACTACTCCAACGAGACCTTGATATGCGTGAGATACCCCAAAGTAGAGTGACGTAATAATTGCTGAGAGTAACCAAGCTCTATTGTTATTACCTAATAACTCAGCTAATGCTTTCATATAATACCCACGAAACAGGAATTCTTCTCCAAACGCTGCAAATACCCACATGATGACCATTAAAACAATATAACCAACTAAATTCCCTCTTATATCTTCTATAGATGATAAATCATATTCACCTAGCTATGTTTCAAGTATAGGGTCTATAAAGAGACCAAATACAATGAAAAGGACTAACGCTATTATTAAACTCTTTAAAACGGTTTTTCCAGTAATTTTCCGTCCTATTCCGAACCTAGCCCAATCAAATTTACTCCCTCGTAAAATAAGGAAAGTAATACCTAGGGCAAAGAAAAAGACAAAGTTTCGATCAATAAACCCAAATACTGGCGCAATAAGCATTATTAAAATTACTGCATAGGGTTTGTTTAAATAATCGTATATTTTAGTTTTCATTTCTGTTGACTTTTCGAATTGATTTAAGCAAAACTAATTTCAATTTCACCTTTATTAAAGTAATAGTGATAAACGCATAGTTTCAAGGGACACAAAACCATTATCGAGGTGTAAAGTGATTCCATCACACTATTAACAAATTTGAATATACTTATAAGGTTGTTTATCAACTTCTTTTGTTATTCTAATTCTGTTAAACAAAAGTTAAATAGACAACCAACAATTAACACAACCTTTTTGTTTTTTATACCTTGTAGGCAGAAAACTAACAAACACCTAACTAATGAAAAAAATCACCTTTCTTTTTTTGTTGCTAGCCTATTCAGTTTCGGCACAACAAGTAGATTTATCGTACTATTTACCAAAAGATGTTACGTATAGCAAAAATATACCAACGCCAAAATCTGTTATTGGGCATGAAGTAGGAGAGTGGCATGTTACACATGATAAGCTTGCCGAATACATGAAAGCGTTGGCAAAAGCTTCTGATAGAATTTCTATTGAAAGCAGAGGAACTACTTTTGAAGGAAGACCTTTATTGTTGTTAACCATTACTTCACCAAAGAATCATCAGAATTTAGAAAACATTAGAAAACGTCATATTTCTGCTACAGAGAATGCTTCTTTAGATGTTTCTAACGATCCTATTGTTGTGTATCAAGGATTTTCAATTCATGGTAACGAACCAAGTGGAGCAAATGCTGGTTTGGCTGCAGCGTATTATTTAGCAGCTGCACAAGGAAGCAAAATTGACGATTTATTAAACAATACAGTTATTTTATTTGATCCTTCTTTTAATCCAGACGGATTGCAACGTTTTGCATATTGGGCAAATACCAATAAAGCAATTAACGTAAATCCAGATCCAAACGACAGAGAATACAGAGAAGTTTGGCCAGGAGGAAGAACAAATCATTATTGGTTTGATATGAACAGAGATTGGTTGCCAGTTCAATTACCAGAATCGAGAGCAAGAATTGCTTCTTTTCATAAATGGATGCCAAATATTTTAACGGATCATCACGAAATGGGATCGAATTCTTCGTTCTTTTTTCAACCGGGAATTCCGTCTAGAACAAATCCATTAACACCACAATTAAATCAAGATTTAACCAAAGAGATTGCAACCTATCATGCAAAAGCGTTAGATAAAATAGGTTCAACCTATTATTCAGAAGAAAGCTTTGACGATTTTTACTACGGTAAAGGTTCTACGTTTCCAGATGTAAATGGTTCAATCGGAATTTTATTTGAGCAAGCAAGTTCTCGTGGTCATGCACAAGAAACGGTAAATGGCGTTTTAAGATTTCCGTTTACAGTACGTAATCAATTTACAGCAGCACTTTCTACATTAGAAGCTGCAAGAAAAATGCGTGTAAAAATTAAGAAATACCAACAAAGTTTCTTTAAAAACGCAAAGAGAGAAGCAGCTAAAACTAAAGGAATTGTTTTTGGAGATGAGAAAGATGCAGCAAGAGCATATCATTTAGCCGAGATTTTAAAAAGACACCATATTAAATTCAACGAAGTAAAATCTGATTTTACATCTAAAGGAAAAACGTATAAGAAAGGAAGCAGTTTTGTGATTCCAATGAACCAAAAGAACAGTCGTTTGGTAAAAGCGATGTTCCAAAAAACTACAAAGTTTACAGATAGTTTGTTTTACGATATTTCTGCTTGGACGTTTCCATTAGCATTTAATTTAGATTACGAAGAAAATATTGCAACCAACAGAATTGGTAATGAAGTTACTAATTTAACAATGCCAACAGGAACCATTTCTTATAAAAGTGATTATGGTTATTTAATGCCTTGGAATGATTATTACACGCCAAAAGCGTTGAATACCATTTTAAAGAAAGGGATTAGAGCGAAAGTTGCCATGAAGAAATTTGACAACGGCGGAAAAGATTTTGATTACGGAACGATTTTTATTCCTGTACAAGATCAAAAATTAAATGCTGCAGATTTATATGCCTTTTTACAGAAAGTTGCTTTAAAGAGTTCTGTACACTTTTTTGGTACAAGAACTGGTTTAAATAAAGGAATGGATTTAGGTTCTAACAATTTTAGCAATGTAAGCGATAAGAAAGTTGCTATTATGGTTGGTGATGGAATTTCTAGTTCTGATGCGGGAGAAATTTGGCATTTATTTGATACGCGTTACGATATGAAGTTGACAAAATTAGACACAAAATATGCGTCTAGAGTTAACTTAAGTAAATACTCCACGATTATTTTACCTAGCGGACGTTTAGACAAAGCAATGTCTACCAACTTAAAAACTTGGGTTCGTAATGGTGGTGTTTTAATTGGATATAAAAGTGCTGTGCGTTGGTTGTCTTCTAATAAGTTTATCAACTTAGAATATAAAAGTGCAAAAAAACCAACAAATCCTGTGAGTTTCGAAAACAGAGGTTTACGTTCTGGAGCGCAAGTTATTGGTGGTGCAATTTTTAATACAAAGTTAGATTTATCACATCCAATTACCTTTGGTTATAAGAATGACGAATTACCAATGTTTAGAAACACAACCATTTTTATAAAACCAAACAAAACAAATTATAACAACCCGATTCAGTACACAAAGAATCCGTTATTAGCTGGATATATTTCTAAGCAGAATTTAACAGAATTAGCGGGTACAGTTCCTTTTCAAGTGCAAAGATCTGGTAGAGGTAGAGTGATTGTTTTTACAGACAACACCAACTTTAGAGCATTTTGGTACGGAACAAACAAATTATTAATGAACGCAATTTTCTTCGGAGATAAAATGTAGTTCTAAAATATTATTATAAAAAAAGCTCCTAGTTTATAGGAGCTTTTTTTATTGTAACATAATTTAAAACTGGTCGTCTAATTAATATACCAACTAAATTATACTATGAGTTTTTTAAGAGTTTTATTAGCCATTATTTTTCCACCTTTAGCAGTAATCGGAAAAGGTTGTGGATCTTTTATAATTATATTTCTATTAACACTTTGTGGATGGATTCCTGGAGTAATTGGTGCTTTGGTAATTCTAAATAATCCAGATAATTAAGAAACTTGTTCTCCGTTTTTAATGCTTTTAGAAGCTTGTAACAATACTACATTTCCTGTTTTGTTATAAATTCCCATTACCAAACATTCACTCATAAAATTAGCGATTTGTCTAGGTTTAAAATTTACAATTGCAGTAATTTGTTTGTTGAGTAAATCTTCTTTAGAGTAGATGTCTGTAATTTGTGCACTTGATTTTTTTACGCCTAACTCGCCAAAATCTATTGTTAATTGATAGGCCGGTTTTCTAGCTTTCGGAAAATCATTTACTTCAATGATAGTTCCAATTCTTATATCAACTTTTAAAAAGTCTTCGAAAGTGATTTCTTGTTTCATTTATGTTTTAATAACTCTTTTAATAATATTTCCTGAATTTTTTTTAATTTTTAAAATGTAAATCCCAGGCTTTAAGGTAGATAATTGTATTTTTCCTTCAATTATTTTTCCGTTAAAAACCTCTTTACCTAAAGTATCAAAAACTTTAAATGAACTGTTATTTAGTATATTAGAAATAAATAAATTATTTGAAGTTGGATTTGGGTACACCGAAAATTTTGAAACATCAAAAGAATCAACAGATAATACTTTTTGTAAAGCATTAAAAGCATTTACTCTTCCAGAACCATAATATTGATCCCAACCAACGGTGTCTTCAGATAGATTACCAACTTGATCTTCTGCACTTTCTTTTAAAATAGTTCTGATTTGTTCAACCGTTAAATTTGGATTTTGATCTAACAAAAGAGAGCAAATACCTGCAACTAAAGGAGCAGCTTGTGAAGTTCCTCCCCAATAAGAGTTATAATTTGTATCTGAATTATATGATAACCCATAAATATAGTTACCAGGCGCTATTACATCAATGTGGTTTCCATAATTACTTCCACTTGTCGGATTCCAAAAAAATGGATTCGTTCTTTTATCATCTGAGTTTGTAGAGCCAACTGCAATTGTACTAGAATATGCAGCAGGATAGTAAGATGTGTTATTATTAAAGTTCATCATAGAAACAGTAATAACAACTCCGTTTGCATGTGCATTATCAACAGCATCTTTCATTCCTTGAGAAAAACCACTTCCACCAACAGACATATTAATAACTTTAGCACCATTGCTTACGGCGTAATTAATAGCAGCAATCCACCAAGAGTAAAAACCAGAATTGTTGTTGTCAAGAATTTTTAAAGGCATTATTTTACATTTCCAATCTACACCAGCATATCCAATTGAATTATTCCCTGTAGCAGCAGAAATTCCAGCTACATTTGTTCCATGACCATGATCATCTGTGGGGTTGTTGTCATTGTTCACAAAATCCCAACCATTAATATCATCTGTATAATTATTTGCATCAGAATCACTGTTATTATTGGTTTCATTTGGATTTACCCAAATTCTTCCAGCAAATTCTGGATGATTCATTTTTATACCTGAGTCTAAAACTGCTAAAATAATATTTGAGTTTCCGGTTGTAATATCCCAAGCTAAATCCATATCTACATCCGCATCTGAAGTTGAATTAGAAAGTGAAAAGGTTCCATTATTCACTAATCCCCATTGTCTAGATAAATATTGATCGCTTGGAGATGTCTCTAAATTACTTACTCCTTTTTTTCCACCACCATGACCAATAAAATCAGGCTCAACATATTCAAAAACACCAGTTTTCTTTAACTCATCAATAACTTTTAAAAGGTTAACTCCTTCTTTAAAAGTAAATAATAATGTGCTATTTTTATTTTTTGATTTCTGAAGAGTTCCTTTAAATGCTGATAAAGATTTAGATGCTTTAAAATGGTTTTCGGAAAGTATTTTGTCAACAGAATTTTTTGCGTTACTTGTTGTTGTTTTATATTTAACTATTAATCTTCTTTTTGCAAACTCCTGAGCTGAAGCAATTGTAAATGATAAAGAACAAATTGCTACTAGTAAAACTTTTTTCATAATTAGTTTTTTAAACGAATATAAGCTTTATTTACAGTTGTAAGTAAAAAAACAAGTAATGTTATTTTTTTGATAAGTTTCATAATGTCCAATTTTTACGTTTTATTAAATTTTCGATATGCGCAAAATGATGATTACAATGCCAAGCATAAATGGCAATATTCTTTTTAAGAGTAACCGAATCGCCACTTTCAGGGTGAATAAATTCTTTATTTAAATCGTCTTTAGATAATCCTTTTAACAAATACGTCCATTTTGCGTGCAACGCTTTTATAAAGTTTAAAGCCAATTCAATTGGTGCATCTTTCGTGTCAAACAATTCTGCCCAACTTGCTTCGAAATATGCTTTGATTACAGGTTTGTCTTCTGTTAACGTCCACTTAAAACGGATGTAGCTATTTACATGACTATCGCCACAATGATGCACGGTTTGTCTTACCGACCAACCACCATTTCTATAAGGTGTATTTAATTGTTCTTCAGATAAATTTTGAACTAAATTTTCTAATTTTACAGGAAATTGTTCAATAGTAGAAATCCAGTTTTCAATATCCTTTGCTGAGATGTTTTCAGGAATATAAACTTTTCCAATTGGGTACTTTAAGTGATCCAAATTAATCAAATTTATGATTCTTTAAAAAACGAATTGCTTTTCTATTCTCAGGGTTGATAGATAATGCTTCTTTATAGCTAAGAACTGCATTTGCTGTGTCTTTTAGCTTCCTATAACCATCACCTAAGCTATCATAGGTATTTGAACTATTAGGATATAGTTTTGTGTTTATTTTAAAAATTTCTATAGCAATTTCAACTTTTTTGTCGTTCATCATTTCGTAACCTAAATTATTAAAAGTTCCTTCTCTAATCGTTCTATCTAAAGAATCTTTTTGTTGAATTGCTAAATAACCTTCAAGAGCTTTATTGTACTCTTTATTTAGTAAATATTCTCTTGGCGTTTTTTTACCTGCTAACATTTTGTTGAAAGAATAAGTTCTTCCTTTATGTTCTCTTTTTTTAGCTAGTTTAATATGAACTTTTGGTAGCATTACAAATATGAATTTTTCATTCATATCTTTAATATAAAAAGTACTATCATTAACCTTTAAAGGTTTGATGTCTTCTTTTCCACGCCAATTTACACGCATTTCATTTTCTTCAAAAGAAATCCCAATAGATTCATCAGAATTAAACAAATAATTACCAGAAACAGCTGCCATAAATTCTGGGCTGTTTTTAGAGTCTCCACAAGAAGTTAATAATACAATTGAGAGTAATAAAAGAATGCGTTTCATAGAAATTTAATTTACGAATGACTAACTAAATAGTTAGACACTTAAATGGGTTATTTTGTTACAAACAAATATAATTAATTTTAATGTAGGGTATTTCATAGGTAAGCTGTTATATTTATAAATAATAAACATTTCAAGCATGAGTTTTAAAAAGAGTTTCTTTAGTATTTGTATTTGCATCATATTTATGAATTGTAGTTCACCTTCTATAGAAGTTACCGAAGAAACACCAACAACAAACAGTTCTCCAAATATATTATTGGTCATTGCAGATGATATGGGTTTAGATGCTACACCAAATTATGCAGAAGGAAGTATAAAACCAAACATGCCGGTTCTTGAAGGTTTAATGAATTCAGGAATTACATTTAAAAATCTTTGGTCGTATGCTGTTTGTACACCAACAAGAGCATCTATTTTAACTGGAAAATATGGTGTCAATACCGGAATTTTAGAAGTTGGTAACACAATTAATACATCAGAAACTTCAGTTCAGAAATTTATTGATAACAGTACCGGAAATAAATATGCAAGTGCCATTATTGGTAAATGGCATTTATCTACAGTTGCAGCAGATCCTATTACAATGGGCGTAGATTATTATGCCGGATTGTTAACTGGAGGAGTTCAAAGTTATACAAATTGGAATTTAACTGAAAACGGGCAAACTTCAAATTCTACAGAATATACAACAACAAAATTTACAGATTTAGCAATTTATTGGGTAGAGGAACAAACAAAACCTTGGTTTTTATGGTTGGCATTTAACGCACCACATACACCTTTTCATTTAGCGCCAACTAATTTACATTCTCAAGGGAGTTTGCCAACTGATGCTTCATCGATAAGCACAAATCCAACGCCATATTATATGTCTGCGTTAGAAGCAATGGATTCTGAATTAGGAAGGTTGCTAAATAGTATGTCTGCAGAAGAAAAAGCGAATACTGTTATTATTTTTATTGGTGACAATGGTTCTCCAAATCAAGTTGCGCAATCTCCGTATAGTAGAAGTAAAGCAAAAAACACACTATACCAGGGTGGTATAAATGTACCAATGGTTGTTTCAGGAAAAGATGTTTCTAGAATACATGACCAAGAAGAAGCGTTGGTTCATACAACAGATTTATTTTCTACTATTGCAACTATTGCTGGAGTTTCTACTAGCTCTTATGAAAACAGTACAAGTTTTTACCCTTTGTTAAGCAATTCGTTAGCAACTTCTAGAGATTACGTGTACACAGAAATTTCTAAGAGCGGAATAACGGGTTACGCAATTAGAAATGCTACTTATAAATATATTAACTACTCAAGTGGAGTAGAAGAGTTATATAATTTGTCTCTTGACGCTTATGAAAGTTCTAATTTAATAGGAACAAATTTGTCTGCGGAAGCTACAAATGCAAAAGCTGCTTTAATTGTAGAAGCAGATAGAATTAGGAGTTGATTTTATTTTTTAGCTATTTAAGCGGCCTTAAAAGAATAAGGATTGTTAACCCAAGTTTTTGAATTTTGCTATCTTGTAGATTTATAAATTGAACTAAATTGATTTTTTCAATGAACAGAGCTAAAAATTTATACAAAACACTTTTTCTTTCTTTTCTTTTTTTAGTAAGTAATATTCAATTATCATCTCAAAATAAAGCGATTAAAACTACAGGTGATATTTTGCTATTTGCGCTTCCAGTAGCTACTTTGGCATCTACTTTTATAATTGATGATAATAAAGGTAGCTGGCAATTTACTAAAGGGTTATTATTAACAGAAGCAGTTACTTATGCTTTAAAAATTGGTATAAATAAAGAACGACCAGATATGAGTAATAATAATTCTTTTCCTTCTGGACATACATCTACAACTTTTCATAGCGCTTCATTTATTCACAGACGGTACGGTTTTAAGTTTAGTATCCCTGTTTATGCATTAGCTGGGCTTACAGCCTATAGTAGGATTGATGCTGATAAACATGATGGATTAGATATTTTAGCAGGTGCTATAATTGGTATTGGAAGCTCCTTCCTATTCACTACAGAATATCAAAAAGAACATATGGAGCTAACATTCAACAACCAAAAAGGCAATTACTTATTAGGTTTCACTTATAAGTTTTAAATCTAATACAATAAAGAATGAATATAAGAATTCTATAGCAAATTGCTCCTTTGATGAGAAACTCTACACGTAAAAATAAGTGTTCATAAAAAAAAGTCTTCCAAATTTGGAAGACTTTTAAATATTTTAAAATAGCTTTTATTATTCTGTAGCTTTATCTACAACAATTCTATTTTCACGATTTGCTAATTCCCAAGCTGTATGGAAAACTAAACGAGATCTGTTCTCTAATAAGTCGTAGTTAATTTTATCTGGTGTATCAGATGCTTTGTGATAATCATCATGCGTTCCATTAAAATAAAATATAATTGGAATGCTGTTTTTTGCGAAGTTATAGTGGTCAGAACGGTAGTAGAAACGATTTGGATCGCTTTCATCGTTATATGTATAATCTAACTCAACATTCATAAACTCTTTATTTACTGCTTCAGAAATTTCATGTAACTCAGTACTTAATTTATCCGCACCAATTAAATAGATATAGTTTCTATCACCTTCACGTTTTGGGTCAATTCTACCAACCATATCAATATTTAAGTTAGCAACCGTATTTGCCAAAGGAACTAAAGGCTCATAATCTGTATAATATCTAGATCCTAATAATCCTTTTTCTTCAGCAGTTACGTGTAAGAAAATAACTGAACGTTTTGGACCATGACCATTATCTGCAGCCGTTTTAAATGCTTCAGCAATTTCTAATAAAGAAACTGTTCCAGAACCATCATCATCTGCTCCATTAAAAATTTCTCCTTTTGCGTTTACACCAACATGATCTAAATGCGAAGAGATTATAATATATTCATCTGGCTTTTCAGAACCTTTAATCATTGCTACAACGTTCTCAGAAGGTTGAGGTACTGTAACACTTTTGTAAGTCATTTCTAATTTTGCAGAAACAGTAGCAGATTTAGTAGATTTAGTAATATTCTTTACTAAAGCTTTAGCCATTTTCTCACTAATTAAGAAATTGTACATTGGTACATCAGCATCTTTTTTAGTAGGTAGTGATAAGTTGTTGCTATTTCTATTTTTAAAGAAAGCAGCATAACGTTTAAATAAAGCATCATTCATAAAGAAAATTGCTTTTGCTCCTTTGTCTTTAGCTGCATCTCTTTTAGCTGACAATTCTTGACGACCATTAGACCATTTTGAAGCTTTTTTAGTTCCAGTTATTACATTGTTACCTGCTTTATCTTTAGGTTCACCGTTCTTAAAAACAACGATTTTTCCTTTTACATCTAAACCTGTGTAACTAGAATATTTTTCATCATCAATTCCGTAACCTGCATAAACTACATTAGAAGCAGAAATGTTTCCTGTTGATGCTGCAGCTGGAGAAAGATAATCTTCAAAATAAGTATAAGATTTACCATTAACCATCATACTTACTTCTGGGTTCTTTACAATGTTTAAAGGTACATTTTGAAAGTAATTCCCTTCAATAACTGGGCTAATGTTTAAGTCTTGGTAATGCTTTTTTAAATATTCAACAGCTTTTTTCTGTCCTGGTTTTCCAGTGTCACGTCCTTCGAATTCATCCGAAGCATATGTGAATAAGTGTTCTTTTAATTCAGCTTCAGTAATAGTACTTGCGTAATTAACAACATCTTCTTTTGTTGCTTCTTTATTACAAGAAAGTACTACTAACGAAAGACCTAATAGTAATAGTGATTTTTTCATCTTATTTGGTTCTTATTGTTAAGTGTTTTGCGATATTACAAAAAAGAACGTCGATGATGCTTTAAACTGATGATTTTTAACATTTTTTAACATAATAATGTGTAGATAATTATTTCACATTATTATGTTGCTTTTAAAATCAGAATAGATAGTAATAATATCAAGTTTTATTAATCTGTACAATCACTTAAAAAAGAGTTTAGAAATTAGTAAAAACACAACACCAGTACTTATGTTATTTAAGAATAATAGATTTCAGTTTTTTCTCTACAATTTTTCCGTTTTTTAAAGAAACATAGTAGTTGTTGTGTTTTTTATCTAAAGAAAGAATTTTAAAAGGTTTTCCATTTTTAAAAATAATCCCGGCATTATTATCCATAGCATAACCAGCTTTAAAAATCCCCTTTTTTATATTTTTTTGATACAATGGTCTTCTAAATTTTTCTCCATCGTAATGCGGACTGTGACTAAAAGGCAAAAACCCAAGTCCTTCTACAACACTTAACTCTTTTGGTCTAGAATCTGTTGTTCCATTATCAAACCAACATAAAGAACCAGCACTTCCACCAGCTAAAACGATTCCCTTTTTTAGTGCCTTTTTAAGTACTTTATCAATTCCTTGCGCTTTCCAAATCGCCATCATATTTAATGTGTTACCACCACCAACAACAATTGCATCAACACTTAAAAGTATCTCTTCAAAAGATTTTTTTTGACGATAAGAACTAATCCATACTCCTTGTACTGAAGACTCAATAGAAAGACCATCCACTAAATCATTCCACCTTTTAATACTACGTTCACTATCACCAGATGCTGTTGGTAAGAATAAAATTTTCGGACGTACTTTACCTGTAAGTTTTATGATCTCTTTCATAAATAACTTGTTGGGTCCACTACCTGAAGGAAATATGTATTGATCTTGACTAAAAGCAGTTACCGAAATAAAAACGGCTACGAGAAATGATAAGATAATTTTTTTCATGTTATTATTGTTTTGTGTTATGAAGCCAAGTTACCTAAAATTGGACTTAGAAACAAACTCAAAAAATAAATAACGAATTAATTATCAGTTGTTATAGATTTCTTTTTTTTGTTAAAACGTAAAATTAAATATCCAATTACAGCAGAAATTAATGAGCCAATTAAAATTCCAACTTTAGCTGAATCTATGTACATCGGACTGTTTTCAAAAGCTAAACTTGCAATGAAAATTGCCATGGTAAAACCGATTCCTGCTAAAAATGAAACGCCAATAATTTGTTGATTATTAATATCTTCAGGAATCTCTACTAATTTTAGCTTCTTAGCAATGAACACAATTGATGAAATACCGACACTATTTCCTAAAACTAAACAGATTACAATATTTTGGATCAAAGCAGTATCTAGTTTTACATCGCTAGAAATTAGTACACCTGCATTTGCTAATGCAAAAATTGGAATGATAAAATAGGCAACCCATCCATGTAACTTATGTTCTAAATGTTGTAAAGGAGATTGGTATTTATTAGTCCAATCTTCTAAGTCGTCAATCTCTTCAATTTGTTCTTTAGATAAAATAGGCTTGTCTAAAACAGCAGATTGTTTTATTCTCTCTGTGATGCTTACTAAATTATCTATAAAAGTAGAGGTGTCTATTTTTTGTCTAATCGGAACAGAAAATGCTAATAAAATTCCTGCTACAGTTGGATGAATTCCAGATTTTAAAAATAATACCCAAACGATTATTCCGAATGAAACCAATAAAAACTTAGAGTAAAAACCTTTAAAAGAAAGGTAATACAAAACAGCTAATAATAATACTGCAGATAAAAGCATCATCAAATTTAAACTTCCACTATAAAAAACGGCAATTACCAAAACAGCTCCAATATCATCTACTATAGCAAATGCAGTTAAAAATATTTTCAGACTTAACGGAACTCTATTTCCTAATAATTTTAAAATCGCTAACGAAAAAGCAATATCTGTTGCCATCGGAATTCCCCAACCTTTAAAGGTTTCTGGATTTTGATTTAAAAAGATAAAAAACAAAACAGGAACTAACATTCCACCTAAAGCACCAAAAAGGGGAAAAGCAATTTTCTTTACAGAGTTTAATTCACCTATTAATAATTCGCGTTTTATTTCTAATCCGATTAGGAAAAAGAAAACAGCCATAAAACCATCATTAATCCATAAGATTAACGGTTTATTTAATTCAAACGCATCCGTAGTAAAACCAATTTTATATTGCCAAATAGACACATAACTTTCTCCGTAAGGAGAATTTGCCCAAATCAATGCAATAAGTGTTGTAATCATTAATAAAATTCCACTAAAGCTTTCAATTTTAACGAATTTTTGAAACGGTGTAAGAAATACTTTTTTAATCATAATTTTTTATTTACTGATTAGCTCTTTGATTACATTGTAGACTAAACTTGTTGAAAAAGATAAATATTCAAAATTAATAGTTTCATACGTATCTGTATTTTTATGGTAATGTGGTGTTGTGTCTTTATTTCTGTATTCTTCAGTAATCCCAACGGCATTAAAACCTTCACTTCTAAAGGCTCTATGATCTGAACCAGCTTCGGGTGTTACAAAAGCAGAAATGCCTAATTGCTTTGCGTATTTTTGATAAATTGATTTTAAAAAAGGTGTAGGAATTTCAATTTCAATATTTCTGTCTTTATCATTATCCCAACCCATTTGATCAACAGTGTGAACAGAATGTATGTTCAATTTCTTCTCTTTGATGAATTTAGTAAAAGCTTGGCTACCAACAAGTCCTAATTCTTCTTGATCAAAATAAACAACCAATACATTTTTCGTTCTATTTTTTAAATTTGCAATTTGTTTTGCAACACCATAAACCAACCCACAACCTGTTGCGTTATCGTTAGCGCCAGGAGAGTTTCTTACCGAGTCAAAATGCGCACCAATAATTATATATTCATCACTTTCGATTGTAGAAGGAATTACCGTATAAATGTTTTTGCCTTCATAATTTTTTGTTTCACGTTTTCTTGTAATGTCTATTTTATAAGAGTGCTCTTCAAGATTTAATTTTAGTTTTTGAATCCAATCACCTAAGAAATTACGAGCAATTGTTCTGTTTTTTTTGCTGTACCTATCGTTAATCGGTTTGTTTTTTTTAATACTATTTTTACCTGTTAAGCCAGCAAGAATTTCTTTTTGTTCATTCTGTAGTATTTGCTCTTTGGTATCATAAATTGTAATTGTTCCTAGATGTTTAGGAATGATTACTTTTGTTTCTGGTGATACCTTTTTCATATCCTCTACAAAAGGTTTTAATTTTTGATCAACTCCTTTTTGTTGAGAAAAACCATATGGTAATCTAAAATTATCCCAATGAGTTGGAATCAATATTTTAGGGTAATTTGTTACAGCTAATAAGCGTTCGTTGTATTTATAAAGACCTAATTGAGACCTATTAACTCCAGCTAATAAAATATCTGGTTTTTGTCCAACTAATTCTCTTTCTACAAAATTCATTGAACCCATCGTTAAAACATCTTTGTTTTTAAACCTTGCTAAAAACATTAACGAACCACCTTCTATAAATTCTGAAACTTTTAAAGGAGCTTTAGGAACTGTTGAGTAAACTCTGTTGTCGATGTAATTTTTATTATTTAATGCAGAATGTATCGTCGGAATTACTTTTACAGAGAAATTTTCAAACTGATAATCTTCACCACCTTTTACAGGATATAATTGTTTGTTTGGAATTCCATATGCTCTTAAAATATTACAAGTTGTTTCAGTTCCTATAATTTTTGCTCCAGTTTTTTTTGCGATATAAGGAACATCTGCTAAATGATCAAAATGAGAATGATGCACTAAAATAAAATCTATTTTTTTAGTGATAACTTCATCAATAGTTTTGGTGTCGGATACAAAATAATCATTTCTGTTAACGGTTTTTCTTTTGTCATTTGGGCTAATGCTTGGCCCTGTTCCTAATTTAACTCTTGAAATGTATGGGTCAATTAAAACTCTAACGTTTCCGTCAAATATTTCCCAACCTGCTGTTCCTAAATATTTTAATTTTAGCGAACTATTTTGAGCTTTTGCTGTAAAAGAAAGCATTACAAGAGCAATAAGAACGAGTGCTTTTAATTTTGAATAAAAGATTTTCATTGAAAGTTGATTTGTGTGTTATTTTTTTATTCTATTAAGATAATATCGATTAATTCCATCTGAATTGGCTTCAATAATATCGATTAGTCCATCATTATTAATGTCTGAAGTAATAATATCATACGTATTCAATCCCTCTTTTGATAACTGTTTTCTTGTCCAATTTTGTCCTTTATTCGAATTATAGAAAATTACATTTGGTTTCCCATAATTTCCAACAATAATATCAATATCATTATCAGAATCAATATCTGCAGTTGATAAAGAGTAACTATTCATTAAACTAGTGTCGAAAACTAAAGCTGTAGAAAAATCTTTTCTCTTACTACCAAAATAAATAACATTTTGTTCGCTAATATTTGCAGTAATAATATCTAGAATTCCATCTTTATTGATGTCTGCAACATTTAAAGAGCGTGTATTGTCTTTGCCTGTTCCAAACGGAATTTTATCTTTAAATTCTAAATTTCCATTATTCAAATACACATAATTTTGTTGCAAATCTCTATTGGCTAAAATTAAATCTAAATCATTGTCATTATCCATGTCAGCGACTTCTACATCAATTGTTGAATCTTTCTGAGATCCAAAATTAATTGTTTTTGTAAAAGTTCCATCTCCGTTATTTAAACATATTTGATTCGTTTTTCCTCGATTGATAATTAATATATCAACATCTCCATCTTTATCTAAATCTGTTAAAGTTAAATTTCTAGTGGGAGCATAATTTTCTCCGAAAGCAGTACCCCTTGTGAAGTTTCCTTTTCCATCATTTAAAAATATATAATTTGGCGCCATATCATTACCAACAGCAATATCTAAATCTCCATCATTATCCAAATCAGCAATTTCAGTTGCATACGTTGTTGATTTATTTAACCCAAGATTTTTTTCAACAGTAAAAATTCCTCTTCCATTATTGATGAAGATTCTATTTTGTCCTGGCCAATGTCTTCCATTTGCAACAAGAATATCATGATCTCCATCTCCATCAATATCAGCACTTGATACAGATGCAGTTCTCTCTTTATAGGTTCCTAAAATTAACCTACCATTCGTAAACATTTGATGCTCTTGAGAAAAAAGCGAATTATAAAAGAAGCTAATAGTAATAATTGAAAGGAGTGTTTTATAATTCATAACAAATAATATTTAATTCTTAAAGATATAAAAAAAGCGTTGCCGAGGCAACGCTTTTTTAAGTATGAATTTGTAATTGTTATTTTACATCCATCAATTCTACATCGAAAATCAATGTTGCATTTGGTGGAATTACTCCACCAGCTCCAGCTTCTCCGTATGCTAAATGAGATGGAATTACCAAACGAGCTTTGGTTCCTACATTCAATAATTGTATTCCTTCATCCCAGCCAGCAATTACCTGACCAACACCAATTGCAAAATCGATTGGTTGTTTACGTTTATAAGAAGAATCAAAAACAGTTCCGTCTAATAATTGACCTTTATAATGTACAGAAACAGTTGCCCCTTTTGTTGGTTGTTTTCCGTTTCCTTCTTGTAAAATTTGATAACGTAAACCACTTGCAGTTTCGTCATAACCAGCAGCAACAGAATCTAATAATTCTTTTTGTTTTGCTAATTCTTCAGCTTCACGTTTTGCTCTAGATCCTTCAAAAGTTCTAAAAGCTTCAACTGCATTAAATTTTTCAGCAGCATCACCAACTCTTACAATTTCTAAAGATGTTAATTCATCTCCTTGTGAAATGATGTCAATAATATCTTGACCTTCTACAACACTTCCAAAAACGGTGTGTTTGTTGTCTAGCCAAGGAGTTGGAACATGTGTAATGTAAAACTGAGATCCGTTTGTTGCTGGTCCAGAATTCGCCATTGCTAATTTTCCAGGAGCATCGTGTTTTAAATCAGGATGAAATTCATCATCAAATTTATAACCAGGATTTCCAGTTCCAGTTCCTTGTGGGCAACCCCCTTGAATCATAAAATCAGAGATTACTCTGTGAAAAGATAATCCGTCGTAATATGGAGTTCCTTGTGGTTGTACATCATTTTCTAAATTTCCTTCAGCTAAGGCAACAAAGTTACCAACAGTTCCAGGTGTTTTTTCAAATTCTAAGTTCACTAAAACTTCACCTCTGTTTGTGTTAAATTTAGCGTAGATTCCGTTATTCATAATTGTATTATTTATTCTTGTATTTCTATTATTTTCTTGCGGATAAAGTGGCTAAGCCAAAACTTAGCCCAATATTTATATTTGTTGATTTTAAATCCCCAAAAGGGGTTATTAATTTTCCGATTGACGACTGCAAAGATACAGCATTTGTTAGTTTATAACTCAATCCTATTGTTGGTCTAGCAACGACTCCCTCACCAGTGTCAACTCCAGCACCACCAGCAGCTCCAGCCATTAATTCTAAATGTGCTCTTACTTTTTTATTTAAAAAATATGGACTGTAAATTCCTAAACCGGCCATTCCGTGAGCATAGCCTCCTGATTTACCATCATATGCAAAACTTGCTTCACCAATTAAATAAAAAGTGTTGTTGATATCATAATTAATTTGCATTCCAAGCAATTGTAAATCTACATTTGGACTATCCGTTTTTAAAACATCTAAGTACGTTTGATTTTGAAAACTAATTCTAATTCCTTGTGTTTTAAAAGAACTATAATTTTCTGTTCCTCCATTAAATCCGTAATACTTTAAACCAACTCCGTAAGTTAAGGCCTCTAAATCTCCGGCAATTGCTCTAAAATATCCAACATGAGAACTGAAAGCTAATTTTTCTGAAAGCTTTACATCAATTCCTGCGTTTGGATATATCATCAATCCGCCTTCAGGAGCAACTCTTCCTCCTGCAGCACCAATTCCTACTTTTGTAAATAAATTTATTTTTTCTGTTTGATAGGGATGATAACCAACTCCGAAAAATAAATCCATAAATCCAGCACGTAAACCTTTATAAATTGCATCTACATGTGCATATAAAAAGGTGTTGTCACTAATGTATTTTTGATATTCAAAACCTAATACATATAAAGTCTCTGATATCGGTTCTTGATTGTTTGCATTGTCTTTTCTAGAGTTTCCTAGCGGCTTAAAGAAATCAAAACGTACTTGTTGTACATTTTTTACAACTGGTTTTTTCCAGAATTCAGTGTCTGATAAATTTGAAGCAATAAACTCTTCTTGGGCATTCTCATATTTTGTGAATCTAATTGTACTTGGAATTTCAACAAAAAATGAAACTGAATTACTTTTAATTTCTCCTGTATAAAAAATTACATGGCTAAACTGAATTCCTAAATTGTATTTTTCTTGTTTGTAGTTAATTCCAATGTTAGGATTTATATAAGCGCCATCATTAATCAAATATCGATATCCGCCTCCGCCACCAAAATGAAAATTGGCATCAAAATAAAAGTTGTTATATATTTTTTTATGGACACCTAATTCAGCTCCTAAAGTAAATAAACCGCCTTGATCTCCTGTGATTGCAGCATACATTCCGATTCCACCATACAGCCAATTATTAATTGGAACTCTATAATGTAATCCCATCATTCCCATAGTAGATTTTAGATTTGGATCAAAATCTGTAGGCATTTGAACAGGTATAAAATTTAATCTGATAGAATTTTTTAATTCTGTTCCTTTTAAATTTGTAATGTTCTCTTTCTCTTGTGCGAAAATGCTGAAAGTAAAGATCAAAGTAAATAGAATTACAATCTTCTTCATATTTAGCCTATTTAAATTCACTAACAAAATGAAGTTTTACTGTTGGATATTTACTTTGTGTCATTTGAATAGTAAAAGCAGAATCAGCTAAAAACACCAACTGTCCTTGTTTGTCTTTTGCTAAATAACGTTGCTTAACACGTTTAAACTCTTTGAATTCTTCGCTTTTTTCATCTTCAGCTTCTACCCAACATGCTTTGTGCACTTGTAAGTTCTCATAAGAACATTTTGCTCCGTACTCGTGTTCTAAGCGATATTGAATAACTTCGTATTGTAAAGCGCCAACGGTTCCAACAATTTTACGCCCGTTCATATCTAACGTAAATAATTGTGCAACTCCTTCATCCATTAATTGATCCAATCCTTTGAATAATTGTTTTGTTTTCATCGGATCTGCATTATTTACATAACGGAAATGTTCTGGAGAAAAACTCGGAATTCCTTTGAAATTTAAAATTTCTCCTTCAGTTAGAGTGTCACCAATTTTGAAGTTTCCAGTATCATGTAAACCAACAATATCACCAGGAAATGATTCATCTACAATTTCTTTCTTTTCTGCGAAAAAAGCATTTGGACTAGAGAATTTTACTTTTTTACCATTTCTAACGTGTAGATATGGTGCATTTCTTTTAAAAGTTCCAGAAACAATTTTTACAAAAGCCAATCTATCTCTGTGCTTAGGATCCATATTTGCATGAATCTTAAAAACAAAACCAGTTAATTTTTCTTCTTTAGAATCTACTAAACGCTCTTCTGCTTTTTTAGGTTGTGGAGTAGGTGCTATCTCAATAAAAGCATCTAACAATTCTTTAACTCCAAAATTATTTAAAGCCGAGCCAAAAAAGACGGGTTGCAATTTCCCTTCTAAATATTCTTCTTTATTAAACTCAGGATATACCTCACTAATCAGTTCTATTTCTTCGCGTAAAGTTTCTGCTGCTGTTTCTCCAACAATTTTATCTAACTCAGGATTTGATAAATCATCAAATTCTAATCCTTTAGAAATAGTTGTTTTATTATCACCTGAAAAAAGATTTAATTTTTTTTCCCAAATATTATAGATTCCTTTAAAGTCATAGCCCATTCCGATTGGAAAACTCATAGGAGTTACTCGCAATCCTAATTTTTGTTCAACTTCATCTAATAAGTCAAAAGCATCTTTTCCTTCTCTATCCAATTTGTTGATAAAAACCAACATTGGAATATTACGCATTCTACAAACTTCAACTAATTTCTCAGTTTGAGGTTCTACTCCTTTTGCAACATCAATTACAACAATAACACTATCTACAGCGGTTAATGTTCTAAATGTATCTTCAGCAAAATCTTTGTGACCTGGTGTGTCAAGAATATTTATTTTTTTGTCATTGTAGATAAAAGCCAATACAGAGGTGGCAACAGAAATTCCACGTTGACGTTCAATTTCCATGAAATCTGAAGTAGCTCCTTTTTTGATTTTATTATTTTTTACAGCCCCAGCTTCTTTAATTGCGCCTCCAAACAATAATAATTTTTCTGTTAGTGTTGTTTTTCCCGCATCTGGATGCGAAATGATACCAAATGTTCTTCTACGTTGTATTTCTTTTAAAAAACTCATCTACAAAATTTGAGGTGCAAATGTACGTTTTATTCTATGATTTTTTAAACGTGACGCCTAAAAATCGAATGTTATTTTAACTCTTAAAAGAGTTTATAAATCGATTTTTTGTCTTTAAATTAGTAGCATGAAAAAAGTACTCTTTATCATCACTTTTATAACTGTTTTTAGCTGTAAAGATTCTCAAAGCTCTAAAGTTTCTAATATGTTAAATAATCTGGAGAACCTAGTCGGTTTAAACGAAACACCCTTTGATGTTTCTAATTTAAAAGGGAAGAAAGTGTTAGTTAATTATTGGGCAACTTGGTGTGCGCCTTGTATACACGAAATGCCAGATTTATTAGAGGCACAAGAAATTTTATCAAAAGATAACTATGTTTTTATATTAGTTTCTGATGAATCTAAAGAACAAATACAAGAGTTTAAAGGTAAATTTAATTATGATTTTACATTTTTAAGATCGCCAGAATCATTATCTAATATCGGAATTTACGCCATGCCAACTACTTTTATCTTTAATGAAAAAGGAAAGAAAGTAAAAGAAATTATTGGCGCAACTAAATGGAGCAGTAAAGAAATGATTACCCAATTAAAAGAATTATAAAATGAAAAGACTACTATATGTTTTAACCATTATTTTCCTATTTGGTTCTTGCTCAAAAAAAGAAATAAAAATAATTGAAATTCCGTTTGATTTTGGAATCAATAATGCAGAACCAAATTTAGTTGCTCAAAACGGAAAACTGTCTTTGTCTTGGGTCAATTCAATTAGAGGAAAGGAAGCAACACTGTTTTATACACAGTTAGAAAACGATGCATGGAGTGCACCAACAAAAATTACTTCTGGTAATGATTGGTTTGTAAATTGGGCAGATTTTCCTGCAAATGCAACTAATGGAGACTTGCTATTAACGAGTCATCTAAAAAAGTCTGCAGCAGGAACTTACACATATGATGTTGTTTTGAATTTGCAACAACTGAATGGTGAAATTGTAAAGAAAAACTTTCTATTGAATACCGATGGAGTGAAAGCAGAACATGGTTTTGTTAGTATTATTCCCAATACAACAGAAGGTTTCTTTATTACATGGCTAGATGGAAGAAATACGGTAATGGAAATGAAAGAAAGTCATCATAAAGCTATGACAATTAGAACGGCAGAGGTGTCTAAAGATGGAACAGTTTTTAATGAAGTGCAATTAGATGGAAGAACTTGCGATTGTTGTCAAACTTCAATTACTGCAACAGAAAATGGCCCTTTAATTGTATATAGAGATAGAAGTAATACAGAAATTAGAGATATCTATTATTCAGAACAGATTAATGGTGTTTGGAACGAGCCTAAAGCAGTTTTTAAAGACAATTGGAAAATAAATGGCTGTCCAGTGAATGGACCAAAAGTAGTTGCTAATAACAAAACAATTGCAGTTTCTTGGTTTACTGCAGCAAACGGAAACCCGAAAGTGAAATTGGCTTTTTCTACAGACTCTAAAGTAAATTTTAAAGAACCAATTGTGTTAAATGATGTTGCAGCTATCGGAAGAGTAGATGTTGCATTTATTAATGAAAAAGAAGTGTTGGTTACTTATATGGAATCTGACGAAATGAAAACCTATTTAAGATGTAAAAAAGTATCTGTTTCTGGCGAAGTTTCTAAAACTTTTACAATCTCAGAAATAAATGCAAGTAGAAGCACAGGAGTTCCTCAGTTAGAGATTTTAAATAATGAAGCTTATATAGTTTGGACAATTTCAAACGATAAAAAGAACCAAATAAAAACAGTGAAATTTAATCTCAATGGATTTTAATTATTGAATTATTTCAACTTTCATATTTACATCAACCAGTGGCCATTCTTTAACATCTGTTTTTAATTGAGCAATTTTATCCATGGTTTCCCAGCCAGAAATTACTTCACCAAAAACAGTGTGTTCGTTGTTTAAATGATGTGCTCCTTTTCTACTTTGAACAATGTAAAATTCAAACGGACTAGAAAGTTTATCAGGATTATTCTCCCATTCTCTTGCTGCCGCTAAAGCGCCGTATTTATGTTTTCTATTGGTTCTAAATTCTGGTTGCATTAAGTAATTACCATATTTGTAACGATGTTTCATAGCATCGTATCCATCAGAATTACCGCCTTGAATTACAAAATTTTTTGCAATTCTGTAAAAAACTGTTTTATCAAAATATTTAATTTTAGTTAAGAAAATAAAGTTGGCCCTATGGATTGGCGTATTGTTGTATAAACGTAATTTGATGTTTCCGTAATCAGTTTTAATAATGACTTTTGTTTCCTTGTTCGTTTTTTCATATTCGGTAAAAAATACGTCAACATTATTTTTATGTAAACTATCCCAACTTTTTTCTGCTTTTTTGATCAGTTTTTTAGCTGGTTTTGTTTGAGGTAAAATGAGTTGTTTTTCTTTTTTAGCATCACAACCAATTACTGTTGTAAGCAATAGTAAAACAATAAATAATCTTGATAGCTTCATTTTTAAAATGACTTATTTAATAATTGCAAAGATAATTGATTTTACTACATTTGTTTTATGATTGAAGAACAAGTAATTTTAGTTGATAAAAACGACAACCAAATTGGATTAATGCCCAAAATGGAAGCACATGAAAAGGCATTATTACATAGAGCGTTTTCGGTTTTTACCTTTAATGAAAAAGGACAATTATTATTACAACAAAGAGCTTCAGATAAATACCATTCGCCTTTGCTTTGGACGAACACTTGTTGTTCACATCAACGAAATGGAGAAACTTCTTTAGAAGCTGGTAAAAGACGTTTACAAGAAGAAATGGGTTTTACATGTGATTTAGAAGAAGTGTTTTCTTTTATTTATAAAGCACCTTTTGATAACGGATTAACAGAACACGAATTAGATCATGTAATGGTTGGTCGTTATAATGAAAATCCGATAATCAATAAAGATGAGGTTGAATCTTTTAAATGGATGACATTAGAAGAAGTAAAAGATGATATAGAAAATAACCCACAGATTTATACAGAATGGTTTAAAATTATTTTTAAAGAATCGTATTCAAAATTAAGAAATGCCTAGAATTACTGCACATAGAAAAGCGCATTTTAATGCTGCACACAGATTGTTTAATCCAGCATGGTCTGATGAAAAAAATGCTGAAGTATTTGGTAAATGTAGCAATCCTCATTATCATGGTCATAATTATGATTTAACAGTTTCTGTAACTGGAGAAATTGATAAAGAAACAGGCTTTGTGATGGATTTATCTATTTTAAGAAAATTGATAAAGTCAGAAATTGAAGAAGCTTTTGATCATAAAAACTTAAATGTAGAAGTAGCAGAATTCAAAAATTTAAACCCGACTGCAGAAAACATTTCTGTTGTTATTTATGATAAATTAAGAGCAAAAATTAAACCATCTTTAGAGATCTCAATTACACTTTACGAAACTCCAAGAAACTTTGTAACTTACACTGGAGAGAATGCTTAATTGCTAAAAAGATAAACATGAAAACTAGAGGATTTAAAGAAGAGTTTATTATATCATTAAAACTTTTTTTAATCTTTTTTTTGTTTTTAAATGTTCATATTGTTGCTGCTCAAACCAATAGTTCGGTTGATGTTCTGGGTAAATTAATTGATAAAACATCTGGAAAAGCAATTCCGTTTTGTGGTGTAAAAGTATCGAACTCAACTAAAGGAACATTTGCAAATGAGTTAGGAGAGTTTATTGTGAAAGCAAATTCTTTTCCACTAGAATTAACATTTACTCATCTAAATTTTGAAGAATTAAAAATAGTAGTTTCAAAAAAAGAAAAACTAATAATTGAGTTAATTCCTTTGGTTAGAACCTTAGGTGAAGTTGTACTTAATAATGAAGCTAAATATGCTTATTCGTTAGCAAATAAGGCATTTAATAAACTAAAAAAAACATCGTTTAACAATAGTTTTAGTAAAGGTTTTTACCGTCAAAAAACTAAAAATGATGAAAACTATACTGAGTTTGCAGAAATAATTTTTGACATTAAATATAACAATATTGGTATAAAAGATTGGGATGTATTAGAAGGAAGATATGCGCTAAAAAAAGAAGGAATCAATAATAGAAATTACACGCTTTTTTCTAAAATTCTAAAATCGATTCAACCCAACACAGATGACCTTATTTTTCCTTTAAGTTATAATATCGAGTCATTTTATACTGTTAAAGTTATCGATGAAATAAAAAATAAAAATTCTAAAATTGCCGTATTATACTTTAAGCCTAAAAACAATAAAGCTGCAGTGTTTGAAGGAGAAGTATATATTGATACAAAAACTAATAATGTATTTAAAGTTACAGGAACAATTGAGAATGATGATTTAAATTTGATTGGATTTAATACAAAAGGAGAGTTTAAAAAAGAGTATAAATTGAGTTACGAAATGTCTTTTAAAAAGGACACACTTCAAGAACAAGTAATTGATTATATAAAAGTAAATCAAGAATTTGACTATTATAAATCAAACCTAGTTGCCCGCTACTTTTTAACTCTTCATAAGTATCTAAACTTTCTTGTACTTCTACCATTTTAAATAATTATTTAGCGCAAAATCTAAGGTGTCTTTGTTTTTTTTGGTGAGTTCTTTACCTTTTAATATCTGAACTGTTGCATGTAAATATTTATTCACTTGTAAAGCTCTCTTTGATTCTTTATATAAAATAGTATTGAATTGATCTAAGTCTTCTACAATTCTTTGATGATATTCTTCTGATTTGATTTTGTCTAATCTATTTTGATTCCAGTTATTAATACTTAAGGCAATTAAAATACCAATAACAACCAACACAATTTCTCCAATTGCATATTTAAAATACTTAGATGTGTTGTTTTTCATCAGAAGCGATTTACGTATATGACGAAAGAATTTAATCATTACTCCACTCTTTTAATCGACTTGATAACTATTGGTTCTAACAAACGCTGATTCTTATTTTCACCAGACTGAATTTTCTTTACCAAATCCATTCCTTGAGTCACTTTACCAAAAGCGGCAAAACCAAATCCATCTGGATTTCTTTTTCCAGCAAAATCTAAAGAAGGTTGTGCATTGATACAAATAAAGAAACTACTGGTTGCAGAATTAGGTTCGCTTCTTGCCATAGAAAGTGTTCCGTCTTCGTGTAGAATTCCTGTTTTTTCGGTGGTTTCAATCTCAATAGGATCAAAATCATTTTCTCTTAATACATTTCCACCCTGAATAACTTCAATTTTAACATCTCTAGTTGCTTCGTTTTCTGGCGTTGTAACTCTAAAGAAAGAAGAGTTTGTATACAAATCTGCATCTACATATTTTAAAAAGTTGGCAACTGTAATTGGCGCTTTATCTGGATATAATTCAATAGAAATTGTGCCTTCAGAAGTTGCTATTTCGCAATTGATAATTTCTTCGCTACAACTTGTAATTGTAAGTGCCAATGCAAGTATTAAAATGATTCTGGTTTTCATATAAGTTTGATTAATAATTAATTTAAAAGTTGAGAGATTAAAGATACTGAGAATATGGTTAACATAAACCATCCAATAAAACCTTGTACAACTGCTAAATACCTTGGAATTCCTTTAATTGGTATTTCTCCAAAACCAAGTGTTGTAAAAGTGTTGATAGATAAAGTTATTGCATTTAAAAACTTAATTAATATATCTAAAATGATTAGAATGAGAATCCAACCACCAATAATAAAACTTGTAAAAACTTTTCTTCGTTTTGGTAAATCTATCCAACGCCCTTTTAAAATATCTGTGTGTCTTAACACTTTTCCAGTCATTTTATAATTGTAAGAAGAGAAAT
>JAQXEU010000038.1 GCA_029250685.1 Polaribacter sp. | reverse complement strand
ATAGTCAATATATACCAAAAATTTAATTTTACATCAAATTATAAAAGATGGCAGCAATTAAACCAGCTGAAGTTTCAGCAATATTAAAGCAACAATTAACAAATTTCGAAGCAAAAGCTTCGTTAAACGAAGTGGGTACCGTTTTACAAGTAGGTGATGGTATTGCTCGTGTTTATGGATTATCTAATGTACAATACGGAGAATTAGTAGAATTCGAAAGTGGATTAGAAGGAATTGTATTAAACCTAGAAGAAGACAATGTTGGAGTTGTTTTACTAGGAACATCTACATCAATTGTAGAAGGTTCTGTAGTAAAAAGAACTGAAAGAATTGCTTCTTTAAAAGCTGGAGAAGGCGTTATTGGTCGTGTGGTTGACACTTTAGGAACACCGATTGATGGTAAAGGACCAATTGAAGGAACTACTTATCAAATGCCTTTAGAGCGTAGAGCTCCTGGAGTTATTTATAGAGAGCCAGTTACTGAACCTTTACAAACAGGAATTAAATCTATTGATGCAATGATTCCAGTTGGACGTGGACAACGTGAGTTAATCATTGGAGACCGTCAAACAGGTAAATCTACAGTTGCAATTGATACAATCTTAAATCAAAAAGAATTTTTTGACGCTGGTGAACCAGTATTTTGTATTTATGTGGCAATCGGTCAAAAAGCTTCTACAGTTGCAGCAATTGCAAATATGTTAGAAGAAAAAGGAGCGATGGCTTATACTACAATTGTGGCGGCAAATGCATCAGATCCTGCAGCAATGCAAGTTTATGCACCGTTTGCTGGAGCAGCAATTGGAGAATTCTTTAGAGATACTGGTAGACCAGCTTTAATTGTTTTTGATGATTTATCTAAACAAGCAGTTGCATATCGTGAAATCTCTTTATTATTAAGAAGACCTCCGGGACGTGAGGCATATCCTGGAGATGTATTTTACTTACACTCTAGATTATTAGAAAGAGCTGCAAAAGTGATCAATGATGATAAAATTGCAAGCGAAATGAACGACTTACCAGATTCTTTAAGAAGTATCGTAAAAGGTGGAGGTTCTTTAACAGCATTGCCAATTATTGAAACACAAGCAGGAGATGTTTCTGCATATATTCCAACAAACGTAATTTCGATTACTGATGGACAAATTTTCTTAGATGGAGATTTATTTAACTCTGGTGTTCGTCCAGCAATTAACGTAGGTATTTCTGTATCTCGTGTTGGTGGTAACGCTCAGATTAAATCAATGAAGAAAGTATCAGGTACATTAAAATTAGATCAAGCAGCTTATCGTGAATTAGAAGCGTTTGCAAAGTTTGGTTCTGATTTAGATGCTGCTACAATGAATGTAATTTCTAAAGGACAACGTAATGTTGAAATTTTGAAACAAGCTCAAAATGATCCTTATTCAGTAGAAGATCAGGTAGCAATTATTTATGCAGGTTCTAAAAACTTGTTAAGTAGTGTCCCTGTAAATAAAGTAAAAGAATTTGAAAGCGATTATATTTCATATTTAAACGCTAAGCATAGAGATATTTTAGACACAATAAAAGCAGGTAAATTAACTGACGAAGTTATTGCTACGTTGGTAGATGCTGCAAAAGAGATTTCAAGCAAATATTAAGCTTACAATTTAGTTGTTATTCCCACGAAAGTGGGAATATCATCATTCAAATAACATAGAATGGCAAACTTAAAAGAAATACGTAATAGGATAACATCGATTGGTTCTACCATGCAGATTACTAGTGCCATGAAAATGGTGTCTGCTGCTAAGTTAAAAAAAGCGCAAGATGCAATTACTGCAATGCGTCCATACTCATCTAAGTTAACCGAATTATTACAAAGTTTAAGTGCTACTTTAGATAGCGATGCTGGTGGCGCATATTCTAATCAAAGAGAAGTTTCTAAAGCATTAATCGTTGTAATTACTTCTAATAGAGGTTTATGTGGTGGATTTAATTCTTCAGTAATTAAAGAAACACTTAGCAATATTGAAAACAATTACAATAATTGCACTATAGATTTACTTACTATTGGTAAAAAAGGACATGGAATTTTATCAAAACAGTTCAATGTTATTGAAAATAACAACGAAATTTTTGATGACTTAACGTTTGATAATGTTGCAGAAATTGCAGAAAAATTAATGAGCTTATATGTTGATGGTAGCTATGATAAAATAGAAATCGTTTACAATAGATTTAAAAATGCTGCAACTCAAATTGCAACAGTTGAACAGTTCTTACCAATAAAACCAGTAGAAGGAGAAAATGTAAACACAAATTTGGATTACATTTTTGAACCATCTAAAGAAGAAATTGTATTGGAATTAATTCCGAAGTCATTAAAAACACAGTTGTACAAATCTATTAGAGATAGTTTTGCAGCAGAACATGGTGCTCGAATGACAGCAATGCATAAAGCAACAGATAATGCAACAGATTTACGTGACGACTTATTATTAACATATAACAAAGCACGTCAGGCAGCAATTACAAATGAAATTTTAGAAATTGTTGGTGGTGCGGAAGCATTGAACAATTAGATGTAGCGTTAGCGAAATCAAATTATTAAAAAGTGCGGAAGCATTGAACAATTAGATGTAGCGTTAGCGAAATCAAATTTTAAAAAGAGTTGAGCACTAAATAATTAGGCGCAGCCAAATTATTAAAATGAGCGGAAGCTTTAAACAACTAATTAAAGCATTAAAAATATTTTTAAAAAAGAGCTTATCATTTTTGATAAGCTCTTTTTTTGTAAATTGGCATAACAATTGAATTATTACCTAAAAGTAAAAACATGAAATCAATAAAACTACTTCTTTTAATCTGTGTTGCTGTTAGTTTATCGCAATGTAAATCAATGAAATTAACAGAGAATGCGCCATTTAATGTTGCTGGAGCTACTTATCATAGTTGGGTTGGAGGTCAACCTGGAGTTAGCGGAACTAATTTAATTATTGGTGTAGAAAATGATGCGAATATTACTTTTAAGAAAGTGTATTTTCAGAACAAAATTGTTGATGCTAGCATTGAAAACAGAAAAGGAAAAAAATATGTGATTGCAAATATAAGTACATCAAATAGAAGAGAATTAGCTATTGTTAAAACAGAATTAAAACAAGGCCTAGGAGAAAAACTTAGTACAAAACCAAGATCTAAAGCAAACCCAATTCCTTTTAATTTAGAACCAAATGAAGCGGTGATTAGTTATGTATATGGTAAAAAAACATATTACTATAAAGTGTCAAAAGTTAAAAAAACTGAGACCATATTCTATCCATAAAAAAGAAACATTTTATATATAAAAGGCAACCAATTTTGGTTGCTTTTTCTTTTTGGCACGCAATTTGAAATTACAGTTATATAACCATAAAACTCACGCTTATGAAAGCTGTAAAACTACTTTTAATACTTTTTATAACTGGATCAATATTTACATCATGTAAATTAATTGTTGATGACGATTATTACTATGAGGTTCCTTTAGAAGAAGTATTGACAGAATATGATTTATGGTATGTAGATTATCATAGAACTACAGGAACAGGAGATGTTCCATTTTTATCAAGAGCATTTACGGTTTCATTTTTTAATGGACAGTTTTATGCAAATAACAACATTGCAGATATAGGATTTACAGGAAATGGTTTAGGAATTAAAGTTGGAAACTACGATACGTATAACGAGTTTTTAGAAATTGATCATTCTTTAGATGGATTGTATGATTTTGATGTACAAGTAATTTCTGCAAACGAAATTAGAATTGACGATAATTACAATGACGTTTCTTATTATTTGGTAGGTTATCAAATAAATAATTTTGATTATGATAAATTATTTTACGAAAACATTGAGTATTTTTTACAAGAATATGTGGCTTGGGAAAAAACAAGTACAAGTAATTCAGGAGCTATAAACGCTTTTGATGATGAAGTGTTCTTGCAATTTACACCAGAAAACAACACAACGTTCTATTCGTCAAAAGACGTATTTGGCACAAATATTGATGTTATAGATTGGAGTTTTGTAGGTGATTATCAAATATATGACGTACAAGATTATGACGATCTAAAGATTTTAACACTTAATTATGATGGTGGAGACAATGAAGAATTTGAGTTAAGCGTTATTGATGATAGTACAATAAGTTTATACCACATAAGTTCAGAAACAACTTATGAATTTAGCGGTAGAGGTTTTATACAATTCTTAAAAGGAGGAAAAGCAAAACCAAATGTAAGGAACAGTGGTAGAAAACGAACTAAAGTACAAAGAGATACAAAAATTAGAAGACATTTAAAATAAAGTTTGGTTAGTTGATTTTTAGTTGGTTGGAAGCAACCAACTAAAGTAAACCGCTCTAGAGGTAGAGCGGTTTTTTCATGCTTTTTAGTTTTGATTTTTCAATCAACTCAAGTATCTTTAACAAAAAAATCAATGAACCAAACAGCATTTATTACTGGAGCAACTTCAGGAATTGGAAAAGCAACAGCAGAATTGTTTGCTGAAAATCAAATTCGATTAATTCTTTGCGGACGAAGAAAAGAACGCTTAGAAGAACTACAAAAAAAATTAGGAAAATTAACCGACGTTATTACATTACAATTTGATGTTCGTAACAAAGAAGAAGTCTTTTCTGCAATTAATTCTTTGCCAAAAAACTTTAGCGATATTGATATTTTAATCAACAATGCAGGGAATGCACATGGATTAAGTTCAATTCAAGATGGCGATATCGATGATTGGGACGCAATGTTAGACATTAATGTAAAAGGATTGTTATATGTTTCTAAAGCGATCATTCCAAAAATGACAGAAAAAAACAGGGGTTTCATCGTTAATATTGGCTCAATTGCTGGAAAAGAAGTGTATCCAAACGGAAACGTCTATTGCGCTTCTAAGCACGCTGTAAATGCGTTAAACAAAGCAATGCGAATCGATTTAAACAAACACAACATTAGAGTTTCTGCAATTCATCCTGGCGCAGTAGAAACTGAGTTTTCTGATGTACGTTTTAAAGGCGATACAGAAAAAGCAAAAACGGTTTATTCAGGATATAATGCATTGCAAGCAGAAGATATTGCAGACATTATCTATTTTGTTATTACAAGACCTTATCACGTGAATATTGAAGATTTAGTTGTCTATCCAACCGCACAAGCAACTGCTACAATTATGAATAAAAGCTAAAATGATAAACAAACGCCTTTTGATTAAAAACTTGCTTTCTCATAATGATGAGAATAGTTTTTATGATAAAAAGCAAAAATTATCACTTCATAATAAAGAAGGAAAAGCAAAGTTCATTAAGCATGTTTGTGCATTGTCAAATTCAAATCCAACAAACAACTCTTACATCGTAATCGGAATTGAAGACGAAGAAAATAAAATTATTGGTGTCGATTTTTTTGATGATAGCAAAATACAGAATCTTGCAAATGCGTATTTAACAAATCCGCCAAAAATACAATACGAAAACGTTCCGTTTCCAACTTTACCACGCCATAAAGTAATTGGTTTGGTCACCATTTCTCCAAATAATAATATTACATCACTCGCAAAAAACTCTTGGAAATATAAACAAGGATCTGTTTTTTTTAGACGCGGAAGTAATTCAATGCCATCAAAAGGAAACTTTGTTCTTAAAAACACCAATCAAGAAATTGTTAAAGCTATTGAGAAGAATGCGAGTAATAATATTGAGTTGACGTTGAACGGAGTTTTTGATTTTATAAATAATCATAAAAAGGAATACAACCCGCAATACAAAGTTTTTAATGAGCAATTTGTGTTGTGTTGGGCTGGAAGGAAATCGATTATAAACGGAGAAGAATTTTTTTCTCGAGTAGATATCGAATTGATAAACGAACAAGTTAGATTGTTTTTTTCTGCTTTAGATGAAGTACAAATTAGTTACAATTCGCACTCATTTATCATTACAGAATATATTTTATTAGGAATTGATAAAACCGAAATTCATTATCCGTTAGAAAAAACCATCATACATTTTAAAGACAATGGAAAACATGATATTGTAAACGAGTTATTATTTGAACCGCCAGCTTTTGATGCCGCAATTATCAAACATATCTATGAAAATAATAATGCAATTGTAAAGAAGATAGTTGCAGAAACTTCGCTTTCGGTCACAGAGCACGAAGACGTTTTAAAACTGCCTACAAATTATTTAATTTGCTATTTACATGGATATTTAGACGCGCCAAATCAATTGCGAAAGGCAAAAGAATACATCAAAAAAATTGCAAATAAGACTACGTACATTAAGTACAAAGAAGCAATGCGAGTATTGCGAAAAGTAAAATATCAATAAAAAAACCAACTTATTAATAAGTTGGTTTTTTCTTTTTTGTAGAATTAATTTCTTCTGCCCCTTCTTCTTGGTGGATTGTCTTTTTTCCACTGTAAATATTTAGGCCATTGTGCTTTTGTAAAGATTTTTTTCAACCCTTTATCTGCTTCTTCTTGCAATTTAGTCATTGCATCTCTCATACCTGACCTATCTCCAGAACTTCTCATTTCTTGCATTTTCTTATTTCTGTTTTCACTAGAAACAATAAGAAAATCATATACTTTTTTGTGTTGGTCATCAGATAAACCAAGTTCTTTTTTCCAAGTATCAGCAGAGTTTTTTGCTTGTACTTTTGGGTCTGGACGTTCACCTCTTTGTGCTTGGACAGTAATCATTCCAATAAAAAATAGTATCGTAATTACTAAATGTTTTACTTTCATTTTATTCTTGTTTTTAGTGTTTAACTGCTTAGACTATCTTTTTTTATCAAGGTTTAATCTAGTCGTTATTATTTTTTTAAAGAGTTATGTAGTTTTTTCCCTTCTTTAACGATGATTTCTATCATTTCATGAATATCTTTTTCTGAGGTTCTAAAGTTTACGATACAAGCACGTAAACAATATTTACCCTTAATAACAGCATTTGAAACAAATAATTCACCGCCTTTTTGTAAGACATTTAACAACTGCTCATTTAATATATTTAAATAGTCTTCAGATAGGTTTTCTTCAGGATAATATCTAAAAGCAGCAATACTTAAGTTATGTGTTTCAGCTTTCATTTCAGGATGGTTTTCTGCTGCATCAAATAACATTTTTGCTAGATCAATATCTTCATTAATCATTTGTGTATAACCGTTCTTTCCAATTTGTTTTAAAGCTAGCCAAACCTTTAAAGCTCTAAATCCACGTGAATTTTGCAATCCGAATTCATAAAAATTATGATCATTATCGCTAAAATTATAATACTCTGGATGTGAACTAAAAGTATCTATTAAATGCTGTGGGTTTTTCACCAGAGCACAACCAGCTTCTAACGGACTATACAACCATTTATGAGGATCTAAAGCAATAGAATCTGCATCTTCGATTCCCTTAAACAATGCCTTATATTTTGGAACAATTGCTGCCGGAACTCCGTAAGCACCATCAATATGAAACCAAGAATTATATTTTTTAGAAACACGAGCAATTTCTTCAAGATTATCAACAGAACCAGTACTTACATCACCAGCTGTTCCAATAATTATCATGGGTGTACAACCGTTTTTTAGATCTTTAGAAATAGTTTTTTCTAAAAGATCAATTCTCATTTTATTTTGCTCATCAGAAGGAATCCAACGAACAGAATCTGTTCCTAATCCAAAAAGAATTACCGCTTTTTCAACCCAAGTATGCGTTGTGTCTGAACAATAAACGGTTAGTTGATTTGTGGCATTTGAAACTCCTTTTTCTTTAATTCCTTTTGGTGCTTTTGCAGTTCTTGCTGCTAAAAAACCAGTAAAATTTGCCATGTTTCCACCGCTTACTAAAATTCCACCATAAGCTGGAGAAACCCCAATGAATTCTGCCAACCATTGTATGGTTTGTTTTTCTATTTCTGTGGCAACCGGACTTAATATTTGTGCGCCAACATTTGGATTAATTGTTGCGGCTAATAAATCTGCTAAAACCCCAATTGGAGCTGGAGAAGAAGTGATATAACCCATAAATTTTGGATGTCCGTTTAACAACGAATTCTCCATTAAAATATCTGTAGTTTTTGATAATAATTAATCAGCAGAAATTCCGTTTTCTGGGAAAGAAGTTGTTCCTATAAGTGATGCAATTTCGTTATTTGATTTATTTGTAGTTACAGGCTTTTCATCAATTATATTCATAAAATGAGCAACCTTGTCTATCAACTCATAACCTATTTTTTGAAATGTCTTTTTATCAATTTGTATTGGAGTTTTTCTTTTCATGAGGTTTTCTTTTTAGTTGGTTGACTAAAGTTTTATCAAATTATTGTACTTCTATTCCCTCAGGATATAACTTTTCTAATTCAGATGCTTTTAATTTAATCATATTTACATCTAATGAAATATCTGAAAGTGGTGTATTTGTCGAATCACGTTCTTTATTGATAATTGCATTTACCACGTCCATTCCTTTAATTACTTTTCCAAAAATAGTGTAATCACCATCTAATCTGCTTAAGCCTTTTTTATTATGAACAATATAGAACTGACATCTTGCAGAAAGTTTTTTTGGGTTGTCATCTCTTCCAGCACCAACAGCACCATACTCGTGAATTAATTTTTCATCAAACTCTGGTTCTAATAAATATTCTGGATCTGTAAACCCTTCAGGCGTATCTGGACATCCACCTTGAGCAACAAAATTTGGAATTACTCGATTGAATGTATAATTATCCCAATAACCATCATTTGCTAATTGTGTAAAACTAGCTTTGTGATTTGGAGTTTCATTATGTAACCAAATTAAAATTTCTCCTTCTGGTGTTATGATTTGTCCGACATTGTATGCTTTTTCTGTATTACAAGAAATCATTCCCATAACAACGAATAAGTAGATGATTTTTTTCATGAAAATTTTCTTTTTGTTTCTATAAAAATAGAGATAATAGTTTAATTCATTTTTTTAAATAAAAAAACCAACTCTTTTGAGTTGGTTTTTAGGTAGTTTATAAATACTTAAAATGGCTTAGAGGTCGAATTTAATTCCTTGCGCTAAAGGCAATTCATCAGAATAGTTTACTGTATTTGTTTGTCTTCTCATGTACACTTTCCAAGCATCAGAGCCAGATTCTCTTCCTCCTCCAGTTTCTTTTTCACCTCCAAAAGCACCACCAATTTCTGCACCAGAAGTTCCGATGTTTACATTTGCAATACCACAATCAGAACCTGCATATGATAAGAATTTTTCAGCTTCTTTCATCTCATTGGTCATAATTGCAGAAGACAATCCTTGCGCAACACCATTTTGTTGAACAATTGCATTTTCTACTTCTCCAGAATATTTCATTAAATATAAGATTGGAGCAAATGTTTCATGCTGTACAATTTCATAACTGTTTTCAGCTTCAATAATAGCTGGTTTTACGTAACATCCGCTTTCATATCCTTTGCCTTCTAAAACACCACCATCAACTAATACATTTCCACCTTCAGCTTTTGCTTTTTCAATAGCAGCTAAATAAGTATTTACAGCATCATGGTCAATTAATGGTCCAATATGATTCTTTTCATCTAAAGGGTTTCCAATTGTTAATTGCCCATAAGCACCAACAATTGCATCTCTTACTTTATCGTAAACAGATTCGTGAATAATTAATCTTCTTGTAGAAGTACAACGTTGCCCACAAGTTCCAACAGCACCAAAAACAGCACCAGGAACAACTACTTTTAAATCTGCAGTTGGAGTGATAATAATAGCGTTGTTTCCACCTAATTCTAATAAAGATTTTCCGAAACGTTGCGCAACAGTTGCGCCAACAATTCTTCCCATTCTTGTAGATCCTGTTGCAGAAACTAAAGGGATACGAGTATCAGTAGTCATCATTTCACCAACTTTATAATCTCCGTTGATGATAGAAGAAATTCCTTCTGGTAAATTATTTTCTTTTAAGATATCAGCAATAATATTTTGACAAGCAACTGAACATAAAGGTGCTTTTTCAGAACCTTTCCAAACACAAACATCACCACAAATCCAAGCTAGAGCTGTATTCCATGCCCAAACTGCAACCGGAAAGTTAAATGCAGAAATAATTCCAACAACACCAATTGGGTGCCATTGCTCTCTCATTACGTGTCCTGGTCTTTCAGAGGGGATTGTTTGTCCGTTTAATTGTCTTGATAATCCAACAGCAAAATCACAGATGTCAATCATTTCTTGAACCTCTCCGTAACCTTCTTGCAAAGATTTTCCCATTTCATAAGAAACTAATTTCCCTAATGGCTCTTTTAATTCTCTTAATTTATTTCCAAATTGACGAACAATTTCTCCACGTTGTGGAGCGGGCATATTTCTAAAAGATAAAAATGCTTCTGTTGCAGTTTTCATTACAACTTCGTAATCTTCTTTTGTAGTAGTAGTAGCTTTTCCAATTAAAGCACCATCTGTTGGTGAGTATGAAGAAATTGTTTCTCCACTTCCAAAACTGTTAGAACCTGTAGAAGTCCCATCATTTATATCTTTTAAACCTAATTGTTGCAAGGCTTCTTTTATGCCATATTCGCTCATCTTGTTGTTGTTTTTTAGTTGTTAAAACTGAAAGCCAAAACTACAAATAATTAAGCAAATAATAAATTAAACAATTTTCTAATTATTGTTTTATTTCAAACACTTATATGAACAATGTTTTTCAAAAAAAACATTCTTAACAAAACCTTATTTATAATAGTTTATATCAACTATTTTTGTGCTGAATGCCACAAAAAATCTTTAACATACAATCAGAACAAGAGTTTAAAGAAATTTCGCTCGAAATATTTAAACATCAATTTAAGAACAACAAAGTGTATCGTTCTTTTTGTGATTTGTTATTTGTGCATCCTTCTGATGTTAAAGAATTAAAAGACATTCCGTTTTTGCCGATTCAGTTTTTTAAATCAAAAAAAATACTTTCATCTTTGGATGAAATTCAAAAAACATTCACAAGTTCTGGAACAACCGGAAGCATAACAAGCAAGCATTTTGTAACCGATATTTCTATCTATCAAGAAAGCTATTTAAAAGGATTTCATCACTTTTATGGAGACATAAAAGAGTATACGGTTTTGGCTTTATTGCCGAATTATTTAGAAAGAAATGGTTCTTCTTTAGTTTTTATGGTGAATGATTTAATTAAAAAGTCAAATCAACCAGAAAGCGGATTTTACCTTAATAATTTAGATGAATTGGCTAAAAAACTGATTGATTTAGATAAAAAAGGTCAAAAAGTATTATTGATTGGTGTTTCATTTGCATTGTTAGATTTGATTGAAAAATATCAATTCAATTTAAAAAACACCATAATTATGGAAACTGGCGGAATGAAAGGACGCCGAAAAGAATTGATTCGTTCTGAATTGCATTCTTTATTAAAAGACGGATTTGGAGTTTCAGAAATTCACTCAGAATATGGAATGACTGAATTATTAAGTCAAGGATATTCTAACGGAAACGGCGTTTTCGATTGCCCGCCTTGGATGAAAATTTTAACACGAGACACAGAAGACGCATTAACAATTCAGAGATCAAATAGAACTGGTGGAATTAACGTTATCGACTTAGCAAATTACAATTCGTGCTCTTTTATTGCAACACAAGATTTAGGAAAAACGCATCAAAACGGAACCTTTGAAATTATTGGACGCTTTGATAATTCTGATATTAGAGGTTGTAATTTGATGGTGTTGTAATCTTTTCAGTTTTTCATCGACTACTTGCAAAACTATTTCGATGAAACAATTTATTACACTTTTATTTATAGGAATATCTACTACACTTTTTTCTCAACAAATAGATTACAATACGAAAAAAGGCTTTGTTGCCGAAGGTTATGATGTTGTTTCTTATTTTACAAACAAAAAACCTTTAGAAGGAAATAAAAACCTTCAAACTACTTTTGACGGTGTAAAATTTAAATTCTCGTCAGCTAAAAATTTAGAATTATTTAAAGAAAATCCAAAGAAATATGTTCCGCAATACGGCGGATATTGCGCGTACGCAGTTGTTGCAAAAAAGACAAAAATGTATATTGATGCTGAGGCGTATGAAATTAGAGACGGAAAATTATACCTGTTTTACAGTTCTTGGATAAACAATAAACTAGATGATTGGCAAGAAGGAAATACAAAAGAATTACAAGTAAAAGGAGATGCAAACTGGGAAAAACTAAAACATAAAAAAAATTAAGATGAAAAAAATTCTAGTAGCATTTTTGCTTATTTCCTCAATAACATTTGCGCAACAAGATTACAATACTAAGAAAGGTGCTATTGTAAACGGTTACGATGTTGTTGAATATTTTAACAACAAAGCAGCAAAAGGAAATAAGAAAATCAGCACTACTTTTGATGGTGTAAAATTCTTGTTTTCTACAAAAGAAAATTTAGCAATGTTTAATAAATCACCAGAAAAATATGTGCCACAATACGGCGGATATTGCGCATATGCAATAGGAAAAAGTTCAGAAAAAGTTTCTATCAATCCTAAAACATTTGAAATTAGAGACGGAAAATTATATCTGTTTTATAATGCTTGGGGAACAAACACATTAAAAATGTGGACGGATGAAAATCCTAAAAAACTACAAGAACAAGCAGATGTCAATTGGAAAAAATTAAAAATAAAATAGCTGGCTTTTAATTTATAAAATAAATTTCTTATTCAACTTTTAATAAGAAATAACTTTTCTTACCACGTTGTAATAACACATATTTATTCGCAATTAAATCGTTTGAAGTAATAGTATAATCTTCTTTTACTTTTTCTTTATTTACAGAAACTGCGTTTTCTTTTAGCGCTCTTCTTGCATCAGAATTAGAATTTAAAAAATTTGTTTTTGCTGCTAAAGCACCAATCATATCTAACCCATTATCAATATCTTCTTTTGAAACCGTTGCTTGTGGCACTCCATCAAACACATCTAAAAAAGTTTGTTCATCTAAAATTTTTAAATCTTCTGAAGTAGATTTTCCGAATAAAATATTAGAAGCTGCAATTGCTTTTTTATATTCTTCTTTTCCATGAACAGATACGGTAACTTCTTCTCCTAAACGCTTTTGCAAAACACGAACGTGTGGCGCTTCTTTATGTTCTTCAATTAAAGAATCAATAGTTTCTTTGTCTAAGAATGTAAAGATTTTTATATACTTTTCTGCATCTTCATCAGAAGTGTTTAACCAATATTGATAAAATTTATAAGCTGATGTTCTTTTAGCATCTAGCCAAACATTTCCACCTTCAGATTTCCCGAATTTAGAACCATCAGACTTAGTGATTAATGGACAGGTAATCGCATATCCTTTTCCTCCACTAATTCTTCTAATCAATTCCGTTCCCGTAGTAATGTTACCCCATTGATCAGAACCACCCATTTGCAGGGTTGTTTCATTTTCTCTGTATAAATGTAAGAAATCATAACCTTGCACCATTTGATAAGTAAACTCGGTAAAAGACATGCCTTCTTTAGATTCTGAACTAATTCTGTTTTTTACAGAATCTTTTGCCATCATATAATTAACGGTAATATGTTTACCAACATCACGAATAAATTCTAAAAATGAAATTTCCTTCATCCAGTCGTAATTATTTACTAAAATGGCAGCATTTTCTGCATCACTTTCAAAATCTAAAAAATGACCTAATTGTGCTTTTACACATTCTTGATTGTAACGCAACGTTTTTTCATCTAACAAATTACGTTCTGAAGATTTTCCTGAAGGATCACCAATCATTCCAGTTGCTCCACCAACCAATGCAATTGGGCGATGACCACATCTTTGATAATGAGCTAGTAACATAATAGGAACTAAATTACCAATATGTAAAGAATCTGCAGTTGGGTCAAAACCAACATATGCGCTTCTCATTTTTTCTAGTAAATGTTCTTCAGTTCCAGGCATGTCTTGATGCAACATTCCTCTCCATTGTAATTCTTCTATAAAATTTTTCATCGTCATAAATTAATCAGTTAGCAAAGATACATTTATCGTTGAAAAAATTCTATTTTCGTACTATGATTTTAGTTACTGGCGGTACAGGTTTAGTTGGTTCACATTTATTGTATCAGTTAACGTTAGAAAACGAAAAGATTAAGGCAATTTACAGAACTGAAAAAAGTTTAGAAGTTGTAAAAAAAGTCTTTTCTTATTTTTCGGTTGATGTAGAAAACCTTTTTTCTAAAATTGATTGGATTAAAGCTGATATTACTGATGTTACTTCCTTAACCGAGACTTTTACAAATATTGATATTGTGTATCACGTTGCAGCTTTAGTTTCTTTTGATGATAAAGAGTATCGAAAAATGCGTCAAATTAATATTGACGGAACGGCAAATATTGTAAACCTTTGTGTGAGCAATTCTGTAAAAAAATTATGTTTTGTCAGTTCGATTGCTGCTGTTGGAAACTCAATAAATAACGAAATTGTTACCGAAGAAAACGAATGGTCTGTAGAAAGCGAAAGCAACGGCTATTCAATTACTAAACATGGAGCAGAGATGGAAGTTTGGCGTGGAAGTCAAGAAGGAATTGATGTTGTAATTGTAAATCCTGGTGTAATTTTAGGTGCAGGTTTTTGGAAAGAAAATACAGGTCAGTTTTTCTCTAAAGTTGCAAATGAGTTTAAATATTTTACAGAAGGAGTTACGGGTTTTGTTGGTGTAAATGATGTTGCAAAAGCAATGATTTCTCTAGTAAAAAGTGATGTTAAAAACGAACGATTCATTTTAGTATCTGAAAATAATTCGTTTCGAGAAGTTTTCACTTTAATAGCGAATGAATTTGATAAAAAAGCACCATCAATTAAAGTTTCTAAATTGCTTTCAGGTTTTTTTAGAAGAATTGATGCTTTGGTTACTTTTATTACCAGAAAAAAACGATTAATCACTAAAGATTCGGTTAGATCATTACACGGAAAAACGGAGTATTCTTCAGAGAAAATTAAATCAGCAATCGATTTTAATTTTGAATCAACCCAGCAAGTGATTAAAGAGGTTTGCACTATTTATAAAAAAGATAACTAATTATTCTTGTTTGCCTTTTAAACTTTCTTCTAAAGCAGTTTTTTTAGCAATCAATATTTCATTTATTTCATTGTAAATCAACTCGTATTCTTCTAATTTAGAAGTGTAATAAAAATTACTAGATTCAAAACGGGTGCTATCAATTTTGTATTTATTATAGACTAAAGGAATATAATTTATTTTACGCTGATTTTTAATATTCTTCTCGTTAAAAGCACTTTTTGCTATAAATAAATCGGTTAATAATAGTACCATAGAATCCTTCGGAATTAAATCGGTTGGTTTTTCTAAAATGGTATTACTTGTACAAGAAACCATAAAAATTACTGATAAAAAAAGCAGCGTTTTTTTCATTTTATCGATTAAAAAGTAAGCGTTCTCCTTTAATTTCTTCGTTGAATTTTCCGTTATCAAACATTAAATTTCCATTTACAAAAGTATGCGTAATTGTTGATGAAAATTTAGTTCCTTCAAATGGAGACCAACCACATTTGTATAAAACATTTTCTTTAGTAACGGTGTTTGAAAGATTTGCATTTACCAAAACTAAATCCGCATAAAAACCTTCTTTTATAAAACCACGTTTTTCAATTTTAAATATTTTAGCAGGATTATGACACATTTTTTCTACTGCTTTTTCAATAGAAATTTTTCCTTCTTTTACTTTTTCTAAAATTGCATTTAAAGCATGTTGCACTAAAGGTCCGCCACTTGGTGCTTTTGTATATACATTATTTTTTTCTTCGATGGTATGTGGTGCATGATCGGTTGCAATTACATCAATTCTATCATCCAATAAAGCTTTCCATAAGCCTTCACGATCCTTTGCAGTTTTTACAGCAGGATTCCATTTTATCAATGTTCCTTTTTCATCATAATCTTCATCAGAAAACCATAAATGATGTACACAAACTTCGGCAGTAATTTGTTTTTCTTCAATCGGAATATCGTTTCTAAATAAATGCGTTTCTTTTTCTGTTGACAAGTGAAAAATATGTAGTCTTGCTCCAGTTTTTTTTGCCAATTCAATGGCTCTTGAAGATGATAAATAACAAGCTTCTTCACTTCTAATAATAGGGTGAAATTTTAACGGAATATCATCGCCATAAATAGCGGTATAATGCTCCATGTTTTTTCTGATGGTTGCTTCATCTTCACAATGCACAGAAATCAACATTTTTGTTGATGAAAATATTTTCTCTAAAACTACTTCATTATCAACCAGCATATTTCCTGTTGATGAACCTAAAAACAACTTAATTCCGGCTACGTTTTTAGGATTAGTTTTAAGTAACTCTTCTAAATTATCGTTGGTTCCACCAAACATAAAAGAATAATTAGCATACGAATCTTTAGCGGCAATTTTAAATTTATCTTCCAATAAATCTTGTGTTGTTGCTTGCGGATTTGTGTTTGGCATCTCTATAAAAGAAGTAATTCCTCCAGCAATTGCAGCTTTACTTTCTGTAGCAATATTTGCTTTGTGTGTTAAACCAGGCTCTCTAAAATGCACTTGATCATCAATAAAACCAGGTAATAAAAAACTACCGTTTGCGTCAATAACCTCAGTGTTTTCTGAAGCAGAAATATTTTCAGAAATTTCTTTTATAATGTTATTTTCGATTAATAAATCGCCATGAAAAACAGTATTTTCGTTTACTATTTTTGCATTTTTTATTAAAGTTGTATTCATGTTATTTTGGGATGCCGTTAAGTCTTAATTTTAATACACCAAATAGTGCTTCGTAAACAATTGAACCGCTCATTTTAGATTCCCCTAAAGTTCTGTCGGTAAAAACTACGGATACTTCTTTGATGTTGAATTTATGTTTCCAAGCTTTAAATTTCATTTCAATTTGAAAGGCGTAACCAACAAATTTAATCTTATCTAATTGCAAAGTTTCTAGTACGTTTCTTTTGTAACAAACAAAACCTGCAGTTGTATCGTGAATAGGAATCCCAGTAATAAAACGCACGTATTTTGATGCAAAATACGAAAGTAAAACACGTTTCATTGGCCAATTTACAACGTTCACTCCTTTAGAGTATCGAGAGCCAATTGACACATCAGCACTTTCTTTTAGGCAGGCATTATAAAGTCTGATTAAATCTTTAGGATTGTGAGAAAAATCAGCATCCATTTCAATAATATAATCATACTTTTTTTCAATCGCCCATTTAAACCCGTGAATATATGCAGTACCAATTCCGTTTTTTTCGGTTCTGTTCTCTATAAAAAGTTGATCTGGAAATTCTTTGATTAGATTTGTAACAATTGAAGAGGTTCCGTCAGGAGAATTGTCATCAATAATTAAAATATGAAATGCTTTTTTTTGATTAAAAACAGCTCTAATTATCGCCTCGATATTTTCTTTTTCGTTATATGTAGGAATGATTACTAAAGCGTCAGACATTATTTTATCTAATAAAAAATAAGAGCAACAAATATACGCTAATTTATCACTAATTTTGTGTTATATTTTTCATAAAACAATTTAATGCAAGCATTAGAACGTATAGATTTTTCAAATAATTGGATAACACTTGTTTTTATTTTGTGTTTGCTTTTATTGTTTGTTTTAAAAACGCTAAACTCTCAACAGCTTTTTGAATATTCAAGAGCTTTTTTTTTAAAAGGTTTTATTGAAAAAAAAGTAGAAGAGAGAGCTTCTTTTTTTACAGCCTTTAATGTTATTTTATATGTGTTTTCTGTATTGGTTTACGCACTTTTTTTTACGCACTTAGTTTCAATTTTCTCTGTTGATATTACAATTAATTTTCAGTTATATTTAAAAATAACCGGAATAGTCTTTGGGTATTATTCAATATTTAAGTTTTTAGATTTTTTATTATGTAGTTTGTTAGAAGTTAGGCATCAGTTGGCAAATGTAATTGCTGCAAAACTAGGATACTCTTATAATATTGCTTTATTTCTCTTTCCGTTTTTATTACTTACTACCTATAGTTTCTTAAATATATACGGGCTATTGAGTGTGTTTATTATATTATTTACATTAAGTTTTGTGTTAACCTTTATAAACAACAAAAACTTGATTATTAGCAAGTTATTTTATTTTATTTTGTATCTTTGCGCTCTTGAAATAACACCGTTATTAATTATTTATAAAATAACTGTTTAATAAAAAAAGGGAGATTTATGAAAGTGAAAACAATATTGGTGTCGCAACCACCTCCAAAAACGGAAACTTCACCTTATTTTGATTTATCTGACAAACAGAAAGTAAAAATTGATTTTAGATCTTTTATTCACGTTGAAGGTGTAGAAGTAAAAGAAGTAAGAGCTCAAAAAGTAGATTTAAGTCAGCATACCGCTATTATATTAACAAGTAGAAACGCAGTAGACAATTTCTTTAGAGTTGCTGAAGAAATGCGCTTCAAAGTGCCAGATGCGATGAAATATTTTTGTCAATCTGAAGCTGTCGCTTATTACTTGCAAAAATATGTAGTGTATAGAAAGCGTAAAATTTATGTTGGTAACAGAACATTCCCTGAATTATGTAAATTGATAAAAAAACATAAAGACGAAAAATTCTTATTACCAGCTTCAGATAAATTAAAAGATTTAATTCCGAATGAATTAGATAAGTTAGGAGTAGACTGGAAGCCAGCAACTTTATATAAAACGGTTGTAAGTGATTTATCTGATTTAGAAGATGTTTTTTACGATATTTTAGTGTTTTTTAGCCCTTCAGGAATAGATTCTTTATTTAAGAACTTTCCAGGTTTTGAACAAAAAGATACTCGCATTGCAGTTTTTGGTAATTCAACCGTTACTGCTGCTACAGAAGCTGGATTGAAATGTAATATTGTTGCTCCAGCACCAGAAACACCGTCAATGACAATGGCGTTAGAAAAATACATTAAAGAAGTAAATAAAAAATAATTTCTGAAGTGTTTTCAGACTCTTTATAAAATATAAACCGAACAGAAATGTTCGGTTTTTTTATGCAAATAATGTGGCAAAAGCTTCTTCAACTTTTCCAACAAGGATTAGCTGAATCTTCCGGTTTTTAGTAGTTATTTTATTATATTTTGATGCAACAAATTTTGTGTAACCTAATTTTTCTGCTTCACTAATTCGTTGATCAATTTTAGAAACCGGTCTAATTTCTCCAGCTAAACCAACTTCTGCTGCAAAACAAACTTGTGGAGAAATAGCAATGTCTTCATTTGATGATAAAATAGATGCAACAACGGCTAAATCTATAGCGGGGTCGTCAACATTTATGCCTCCTGTAATATTTAAAAAAACATCTTTTGCGCCTAATTTAAACCCTGCTCTTTTTTCTAAAACAGCCAAAATCATGTGCAATCTTTTTAAATTATAACCTGTTGTAGAACGTTGTGGTGTTCCATAAACAGCAGTTGAAACCAAAGCTTGAACTTCGATCATTAAAGGACGAATTCCTTCTAAGGTTGATGCAATTGCAGTTCCGCTTAAATCGTCATCTTTTTTAGAAATTAATATCTCAGACGGATTAGAAATTTCTCGTAATCCATCAGAAAGCATTTCGTAAATTCCGAGTTCTGCTGTAGAACCAAATCGGTTTTTTTGTGCTCTTAAAATCCTGTATGTGTGATTTCTATCACCTTCAAACTGTAAAACAACATCAACCATGTGTTCTAAAATTTTTGGTCCAGCAATTTGCCCTTCTTTATTGATGTGACCAATTAATAAAACTGGGGTTGCTGTTTCTTTGGCAAATTTAATTAATTCTGCGGTGGTTTCTCTAATTTGAGAAATGCTTCCAGGAGTTGCATCAATAGATTCTGTGTGCAATGTTTGAATGGAATCTATAATTAAAAATTCTGGTTGAACTTCTTCTATATTTTTAAAAATTTGTTGTGTATTTGTTTCTGTTAAAACTAAACAACTAGAGTCTTTAGAATTGATTCTTTCTGCTCTCATTTTTATTTGAGATTGACTTTCTTCACCAGAAACATACAATACTTTTTGTGAAATTGATAAGGCAATTTGTAGCAATAACGTTGATTTTCCGATTCCAGGCTCTCCACCTAAAAGTGTAACAGAACCTTTTACCAAGCCACCACCAAGAACCGTATCCAATTCGTTGTTATTGGTTTTAATTCTTTCTTCTGGATTTAGTTGAATTTCATCAATTCGTAAAGGCTTTGGCTTTTCTTTTAAAGAAGGTGTTGGTTTCCAACTTCTTTTTTCTTCTTTATGAATTACTTCTTCAACAATGGTGTTCCATTCGTTACAAGTGTTGCATTGTCCTGTCCATTTTGCAGTTTGTGCACCACAATTTTGACAAAAAAAAGTTGTTTTTACTTTAGCCATTTAAAATAGTTTGAAAGTTGTAAAGTTACAAGTTTCAAAGTTATTTTTAAGCTTAAAAATTTATAGAAAGAATAAACTATTTATTCTTATTGTAGATTGGAAGCACTAAGAAAGATAATCCGCCAAAAATGACAATCATTGCGGTTTGTGCAGTCCACATAATCCAACCAAAAGCATTTGCAGGCTCTTCGTCAATTCCGAATAAAGCAAAAGCGCCAGCTACCGCAATTGGATACAAACCAACGCCCCCATTTGTTGCAGCAATCGAAAATCCTCCAGCAATAAAACCAATTAAAACACCACCAATTGGAACGTTTAAGCCATCAATTGCAGGAATTGTTGCCCAAAACATAGCAACATACATTGCCCAAATAAATACGGTGTGAAAAATAAACGCCCATTTGCTTTTCATTTTAAAGATGCTGGTAACACCTTCAACCAAACCAGCAACAAAGGTTTTAATTTTTAAAAGAAATCCTTTTTTTGCTTTTTTCACAAAGGAGCTAAAAACGAAAAATCCAATAATTAAAGCAACTAAAAGTAAGATGATTTTTGTTGGGTCAAAGTTTTTAGTTAGTAGGTCATAAATAAAATCGAATTGCACAAAAAGTGTGATTGCAACGATGATTAACATCATTATTAAATCAGCAATTCTTTCGGCAACAATAGTTCCGAAACCTTTTTCAAACGGCACATTTTCGTAATTTGCCATTACAGCTGCTCTAGAAACCTCTCCAGCTCTTGGAATTGCCAAGTTGACTAAATAGGCTATTAAAACCGCTAAAACGCTATTGGTAAATTTTGGTTTGTAACCGATTGGTTCTAACATAAATTTCCAACGATACGCTCTTGATAAATGACTTAAAACCCCGAAAAACAACCCAAGGAAAATCCATGAATATTTAGCATTTTTAAAATAACCGATAAGAACATCAATAGAAATATTTGATAAAGAATACCAAACTAAGAACCCTCCTAAAGCAAGAGGTAAAACTATTTTTAATGATTTCTTTACTGTATTATTCAAACCTAATTAAGTGTATTTGTTGTTTCGTTTGGAAAAACTAAAGAGGGTTTAAAAACCTTCGCTTCCTCAAAATCCATAAATGCATATGCAATTAAAATCAGCACATCATTTATAGCAACTCTTCTAGCAGCTGCTCCGTTTAGTGTAATTTCCCCACTTCCTCTTTTACCAGGAATTGCATAGGTTTCTAATCGTTCTCCGTTGTTATTGTTAACAATCTGTACTTTTTCACCTTCAATTATGTTGGCAGCATCCATTAAATCTAAATCAATGGTGATACTTCCTATATAATTTAAATCTGCACCCGTTACTTTAACGCGGTGGATTTTAGATTTTACTACTTGCACTAACATGCGGCAAAAATAAAACTTTTAAATGTAATAAAAGTTAAAATAAATAAAAAGGAAAAGGAATAGTTTTTTAGATAGAAAGATTATCAATCAATCTAATTGTACCTGCATTTACAGCAATAAAAGCTCTGGTTTTTTCATCAAAATTGATTTCTAAAACTTCTTCTAAAGTAGTTTCTTCTGCGATTGTGAAATATTCTAAATCTAAAGATGTAGTTGCGAATTCATTTTTCACAAATTCATAAATCTCATTTACAGATTTAATTTTAGTTAAGCTTACTGCTTTTTTTAAGGTTTGATAGATAAACGGAACTTCGGCTCTTTGTTCTTTTGTTAATCGAACGTTTCTTGAACTCATTGCCAATCCGTCGTTTTCTCTAAAAATAGGACAACCAATTACATCTACAGGTAAGTTTTCTATTTCGGCAAGTTTTTTTACAACTTGTAATTGCTGAAAATCTTTTTCTCCAAAATAGGAAGTATTTGGTTTTATGATTTCAAAAAATGCTTGTACAATTGTTGCAACACCGTCAAAATGTCCAGTTCTATATTCGCCTTCCATTTGATTTTCAATTCCGTCAAAAAAATACGATTTAGAAACAACATGTTGGTCGTAAATTTCTTCTACAGAAGGAATAAAAACGAAGTCGCAACCAACGTTTTTAAGCAACGCTAAATCTGCTTCTAACGTTTTTGGGTATTTTTTTAAATCTTCTTCTTTGTTAAATTGCGTGGGGTTTACAAAAATACTTACCACCGTAAAATCGTTGTTTTCTATTGATTTTTCAACCAAAGATTGATGACCTTTATGTAAAACACCCATTGTTGGAACAAAACCAATGTGCTTGTTTTTTTCTTTAAGTAAAGATAAACAATGAATTAAAGCATTCTTTTTATCAAAAATTTGCATAAACACTACTTGTTAAATGTGTGCAAACTTAGCATTTTAACATGAAATTAGCATAAAAAAGTGTATTTTTGCACTTCTTATAAATGGAACGATTTAATGAAAGATAAGAGAATATTATACGTATCATCTGAAGTAGTACCTTATTTACCAGAAACAGAAATGGCATCAACAGCTTTTAACGCTGCAAAAAATGCGCATTCTAATGGAGTTCAGACACGAATTTTTATGCCAAGATTTGGTGTAATCAATGAAAGAAGACATCAATTACACGAAGTAATTAGATTATCAGGAATGAATTTGATTATTAACGATATGGACATGCCGTTAATTATTAAAGTTGCATCAATTCCAAAAGAAAGAATGCAAGTTTATTTTATTGATAACGAAGAATATTTTAAACGTAAAGCAATTTTTACGGATGAAGATGACAAACTTTTTGAAGATAATGACGAAAGAGCGATCTTTTTTGCAAAAGGAGTTATCGAAACTGTAAAAAAATTAAATTGGGCTCCAGATATTATCCATATTCATGGATGGATGGCCTCTTTATTACCTTTATATTTAAAAGAGTTTTACAAAGAAGAGCCTTTGTTTACAGAAAGCAAAATAGTAATATCAATATATAATAATGATTTTGAAGGAACTTTAAACCCTTCATTAGCAGATAAAGTAAAATTTGATAAAATTGATGAGGCAAAAATTGCAACAATTAAAACACCTAACCACACCAATATCCTTAAAAGTGCTATCGAAAATTCTGATGCCGTAATTAAGGGAAGCGAAAGTATATCTGATGATTTAAATAGTTTTATTGAAACGAACAATAAACCTGTTTTAGAATATCAAACAGAAGAAAACTTAACCGAAGCTTATTTAAATTTTTATGCTAACGAGGTTTTAGCAGAATAACCAATTATTTTAGACGAAAATGATTAAAAAAAGTGCATATATTAGTGTGTTTATATTGTTCATAACAATGGTAATATCTTGTGAGAAAGATTTTCAAGATATTGCAACTTCAGTAGTAAGTAACACAAAGTTTGATACAAAAGATACAATTATTGATGTTGAAATTACAAATCAGCAAATAACAAGTGTAAGAGCTGACGGTTTAACAATTGGTGGTGTTCTTGGTCAATACCTTTTAGGGGTTTACAACAATCCTAATTATGAAAAAATTGAGGCATCAATGGTTTCTCAAATAGCTTTAGATATAAGCAATATTAAAGAAGCAGCCGAAAGAGTATACGGTGCAGATACAACGATTGTTACTACAATAGATACGGTATTTTTAAAATTACCTTATCAAGCAACATTAACTACTGGAACAACTTCAGAATATAAATTAGATTCTATTATTGGTGACCAAACAAAGCCATTTACTCTTAATTTGTACAGAACTGATACATACATGAGTAGATTAGATCCTACTGACCCTTCAAAGGCAAGTAACTTTCCATCTGATAAAACGTATCAAATTCTTCCCGGGGAATTAAACTCTCAAGTGAATCACCAGTTTGTACCTAATGCTAAAGATACAATAATGGAGGTGAAAAGAAGATTAAGCAATGGTACAGTTTATCAAACAGATACAATTAGGTTATCGAATAACAATCCTTTTGGAAGAGTTACATTAGATGAAACAAAAATGAAACAACTTTTTGTTGATCAATTTGATACTCCTAATTTTGAATCTCAATCAGCTTTAGAGGAATATTTTAAAGGACTTTATATCCAAGCTACCGGAAACGAAGGTTCGTTAATCGCTTTTAGATTAAATACAACTGACAACACTTTAAGGCCTTCAATAGAAGTTAGATATACTAAAACGGTATTAAAAGGAGGAACAACAGTGTTAGATACAATTCAGAAAACGAATTCATTTTTGCTTTCTAATTTTAGCACAAGTGTATATAAAATGAATGAAAAAGTATTTCCTAATAATGGAAATATTATTCTTCAAGGAACAGCTGGTAACATGGCGCAAGTAAAAATTCTTCCAGCAAATGATTTAACAATTTTACGAAATAAAAACTGGTTGATTAATGACGCTTCAATGACTTTTTATGTAAATCAAAATATTGTTGGAACAGATACAATTGCTACACCATATAAATTGTTCTTATATAAAGACGGAAGTCCAAAATCTCAAATTAAGGATGTGCTTTCTGAAGGCCCTGACGCCTTTGGAGGAACATTAGTAATAAATAGTGATAAACCAGATTATTATACATTTAAAATCACAGATTATATATCTGATTTATTAAATGGAGAATCTAATTACAACCCAACATTAGGTCTTAAGGTATCAAATCCATCAGATATCCCTACATCTATAGTTGATACTTTAATTACAAATTATAACTGGAATCCAAAAGCTGTTACATTACTAAATCATTCTAATGTAAATGGGACTAGAAAAGCACAATTAAAAATATCTTATTCAATAAAAAAATAAAGTATTGCTATGTGTGGAATTTCAGGTTATATAGGTTATAGAGAAGCATACCCAATTGTTATAAACGGCTTAAAACGTCTAGAGTATAGAGGCTACGATAGCGCAGGTGTAATGATGTTTGATGGAGAAAAAATACACCTATCTAAAACGAAAGGAAAGGTTTCTGATTTAGAAGAAATAACAGAAAAAGAACCATATAGAAAAGAAGGAAATATAGGGATCGGTCACACTCGTTGGGCAACGCATGGTGTTCCTAATGATTTAAACTCTCATCCGCATTTTTCACAATCAGGTGATTTAGTAATTGTTCATAATGGAATTATAGAAAACTATGATACCATTAAAAAAGAACTTATTTCTAGAGGCTATACTTTTCAAAGTGATACAGATACAGAGGTTTTAGTAAACTTAATTGAAGAAGTAAAAAGAAAAGAAAACTGTAAATTAGGAAAAGCAGTACAAATAGCATTAACGCAAGTAATTGGAGCATATGCCATTGCTGTTTTTGATAAAACAAAACCAAATGAAATAGTTGTAGCCCGTCTTGGTAGTCCAATTGCAATAGGAGTTGGAAAAGAAAATAAAGAATTTTTTGTTGCTTCAGATGCATCACCTTTTTTAGAATTTACAAAAGATGCCATTTACTTAGAAGATGGCGAATTAGCAATTATCAAGAAAGATAAAGAGATTAAAGTTCGTCAAATTCAAGATGATAAGTTAATAGTTGCTGATATTCAAGAGCTCCAAATGAGTTTAGAGCAAATTGAAAAAGGAGGTTATGAGCATTTCATGTTAAAAGAAATCCATGAACAACCTAAAGCGATTACTGATACCTATAGAGGAAGAATGCTTGCTGATGAAGGTATTATAAGAATGTCAGGAATTGATGATAATATGTCTAAGTTTTTAAACGCAGATAGAATTATTATAGTTGCTTGTGGTACATCTTGGCACGCAGGGTTAGTTGGAGAATATCTTTTTGAAGACATGGCACGTATTCCTGTAGAAGTTGAATACGCTTCAGAATTTAGATACAGAAACCCAATAATAACTCCAAAAGATGTTGTTATTGCAATCTCTCAATCTGGAGAAACGGCTGATACTTTAGCGGCGATAAAACTAGCAAAATCTAAAGGCGCTTTTGTTTTTGGTGTTTGTAATGTTGTAGGTTCATCTATCGCAAGAGAGACTCATGCAGGAGCTTATACACATGCTGGCCCAGAAATTGGGGTTGCTTCAACAAAAGCATTTACAACTCAGATTACTGTCCTTTCATTGATTGCTTTAAAACTAGCGAAAGAAAAAGGAACACTTTCAAAATCGGCTTTTCAAACATACCTACAAACCATGCAATTAATTCCTGGTCAAGTTGAAAAACTTCTAGAGATTGACGAACATGTAAAAAGTATTGCTGCTGTTTATAAAGATGCAAAAAACTGTTTGTATTTAGGAAGAGGTTTTAATTTTCCGGTTGCATTAGAAGGCGCTTTAAAGTTAAAAGAGATTTCATATATCCATGCAGAAGGTTATCCTGCTGCAGAAATGAAACACGGGCCAATTGCTTTAATTGATGAAAACATGCCGATTTTTGTAATTGCCACAAATAGAGGTCATTATGAAAAAGTGGTCAGTAATATTCAAGAGATTAAATCTAGAAGCGGTAAAATTATTGCTGTTGTTACAGAAGGTGATACTCAAGTAAGAGAAATTGCAGATCATGTAATTGAAATTCCAGATACAGAAGAAGCTTTAACGCCATTGTTAACGACAATTCCTTTTCAATTATTGTCGTATCATATTGCGGTAATGTTAGAAAAAAATGTTGATCAGCCAAGAAATTTAGCAAAATCGGTTACAGTGGAGTAGAGATGTGTGTTGACTATCCTTACTCCATTAAATGGATGTTAAGTTTCTCATTGTCAATCATAACTACACAACTTTGGGAGTCTAATTATACCGAATACCAACAGTATTTATTCAATCGAATTTGTAAATATAAAGAGGATATCCTTACCCCTATTGGGTATAGAAAGATATCACAAATCTTCAATGAAGAAGGGTTAAAAACACCTCGTGGAAGTATCTTTAAGAACAACCATGTTCATTCCATTTATAAGAAAGGTAAGATTAGAGAAGAGAGGATAAATAGAGAAGATATCGTTGAGGTTTCTGTTCCTATTATTGAGGAAATAAGATAATACTCAACTTTTCTCTTACCCTTTAAGTAACTTTCATCACTTTTTTTTACGTTTCCCTACACTTTGTAATACTTATAGTAGATACTGGTATCCATCATAGGGTAAAATACCAATCATCCACGAGGGTTCATAGGAATAGTTAGTGGGTTAGAAGTCGGATAGTATTCTATAAGATTGAAATAACATCTATACATAATGGAAGAGGTTTCTCCGATAGTATCAAAAAGGGTTCTACT
>JAQXEU010000012.1 GCA_029250685.1 Polaribacter sp. | reverse complement strand
AGATGGGATAAATTAAAAAGTTTAATAACAGAAAAAAAGACATAAAATGGCACATCCAAAGAGAAAAATATCGAAAACTAGAAGAGATAAGAGAAGAACTCATTACAAAGCTAGCGTTCCTCAAATTGCCGTGGATCCAACAACTGGTGAATCTCACTTATATCACAGAGCTCACTGGCATGAGGGTAAATTATACTACAGAGGTCAGATTGTATTAGAATCTGCAGTTGCTGAAGCATAATAGGAAAGACATAAAACACGTAAAAACTCTCTATTTTTGAGAGTTTTTTTTGTTTTTTAACTTAATTCATCCGTTTTTGAGGATTTTTATCCAAAAATGTAAAATAATTTTCATTTCTTTGGCTATTGTTTTTTTAAAACTTCCTTCTAATTAATTAAGGTAAAATATGACAAAAATAACTGCAGCAATTACAGCAGTAGGGAAATATGTTCCCGACTATATTCTAACTAATGATGAGTTAGCAACAATGGTAGATACTAATGATGAATGGATTACATCAAGAACAGGTATCAAAGAACGTAGAATACTAAAAGGAGAAGGAAAAGGAACTTCTTATATGGCTATTAAAGCCGCTGAAAACCTACTAGAAAAATCCAATAAAAACCCATCTGACATTGATTTGGTTATTGTAGCAACAGCTACTCCAGATATGCCAGTTGCTTCTACAGCAGCTTATGTTGCAACTGAAATTGGCGCTACAAATGCGTTTACTTATGACTTACAAGCTGCTTGCTCAAGTTTCTTATACGGAATGTCAACCGCATCTAGCTATATAGAATCTGGTCGTTATAAAAGTGTTTTACTTATCGGAGGAGATAAAATGTCTTCAATTATAGATTACACAGACAGGGCAACCTGTATTATTTTTGGTGATGGCGCTGGTGCTGTTTTATTTGAACCAAACCATGAAGGCCTTGGCTTACAAGATGAATATCTTAGAAGCGACGGTAGCGGAAGAGAATTTCTAAAAATTGATGCTGGAGGTTCTATTTTACCAACATCAGAAGAAACACTTAAAAACAAACAACACTCTGTGCATCAAGAAGGAAAAACTGTATTTAAATTTGCAGTTTCTAATATGGCAGATGTTGCTGAAAAAATGTTAACTAGAAATAACTTGGTAAAAGAAGATATTCAATGGTTAGCACCGCATCAAGCAAATAATAGAATTATTGAAGCTACTGCAAATAGAGTTGGGTTGGAAAGAGATAAAGTAATGGTGAATATTCACAAGTATGGCAATACAACTTCTGGAACATTACCTTTATTATTAGCTGACTACGAAAATCAATTAAAAAAAGGAGACAATATAATTTTTGCCGCTTTTGGTGGTGGTTTCACTTGGGGAGCTATCTATCTAAAATGGGCATATAACTCATAAAACAAAACAACTAAATCTTAAGAATTATGGATATTAAAGAAATTCAAAATTTGATAAAATTTGTAGCAAAATCTGGTACAAGTGAAGTAAAACTAGAAATGGATGATATAAAAATCACCATAAAAACTGGTTCTTCAAAAACTGAAACAACAATTGTGCAAGCAAACCCAATGGCACAAATGCCAATGCAAACTGCTGCTCCGGTTTCAACTGAAACTCCTGCACAGGCCGCTCCAGTTACTACAGAAACTGGTGAAAACGCTAATTATTTAACGATTAAGTCTCCTATCATTGGAACTTTTTACAGAAAACCTTCTCCAGATAAACCAATGTTTGTTGAAGTTGGTTCTTCTATTAATTCTGGCGATACAGTTTGTGTAATTGAAGCAATGAAATTATTTAATGAAATTGAATCTGAAATTTCAGGGAAAATAGTTAAAATTTTAGTTGATGATTCTACACCTGTTGAATTTGATCAACCATTATTCTTAGTAGATCCGTCATAATTAATTAATATCGATTGAGAAATTATTTTTACAATGATGATTCAATCGTATTTTATAAAACATAAGATATGTTTAAAAAAATATTAATCGCAAATAGAGGTGAAATTGCACTACGTGTAATTAGAACCTGTAAAGAGATGGGCATTAAAACGGTTGCAGTTTATTCTACTGCAGACGCAGAAAGTTTACATGTAAAATTTGCAGACGAGGCTGTTTGTATTGGACCTCCTCCGAGTAACGAATCTTACTTAAAAATGTCAAATATCATTGCAGCTGCAGAAATTACAAATGCAGATGCAATTCATCCAGGTTATGGATTTTTAGCTGAAAATGCTAAATTCTCTAACTTATGCGCAGAACATGGAATAAAATTCATTGGTGCAACTGGAGATATGATTGATAAAATGGGAGACAAAGCATCAGCAAAAGCAACAATGATTGCTGCAGGTGTACCTTGTATTCCTGGTTCTGAAGGAATTATAGAAGATTTTGAAGAATGCAAAAAATTAGCTAAAGAGTTTGGTATTCCTGTAATGTTAAAAGCTACCGCTGGTGGTGGTGGAAAAGGAATGCGTGCTGTTTGGAAAGAAGAAGATTTACAAGATGCTTGGGATTCTGCAAGACAAGAAGCAAAAGCTGCTTTTGGTAATGACGGAATGTATTTAGAAAAACTAATTGAAGAACCAAGACATATTGAAATTCAAATTGTTGGAGATTCATTTGGTAAAGCTTGTCACTTATCTGAAAGAGATTGTTCAGTGCAACGTCGTCATCAAAAATTAACGGAAGAAACTCCGTCTCCATTTATGACTGATGAATTGCGTTTAGCGATGGGAGATGCTGCGGTAAAAGCTTCTGAATATATTAAATATGAAGGTGCTGGAACTGTTGAGTTTTTAGTTGATAAACATCGTAACTTCTATTTTATGGAAATGAATACGAGAATTCAGGTTGAACACCCAATTACAGAAGAAGTAATAGATTACGATTTAATTCGTGAGCAGATTTTAGTTGCTTCTGGAGTTCCTGTTTCTGGTAAAAATTATTTACCTAAAATGCATTCGATAGAATGTAGAATTAACGCTGAAGACCCATACAACAACTTTAGACCTGCACCAGGAAGAATCACAACTTTTCATGCTCCAGGAGGTCACGGAATTAGAATTGACACGCATGTTTATGCAGGTTATTCTATACCGCCTAACTACGACTCAATGATCGCTAAATTAATTGTAACAGCTCAAACAAGAGAAGAAGCAATTAGCAAAATGAAGAGAGCTTTAGACGAGTTTGTAATTGAAGGTGTAAAAACAACAATTCCTTTTCATAGAGAATTAATGGAACACCCAGATTATCTATCAGGGAACTATACAACTAAATTCATGGAAGATTTCGAAATGAAATCTTAATGTAAATAGATTTATAAAATAAAAAGAGCGCATGTTAACATGCGCTCTTTTTATTTTATATCACTAAGGATCAACATCACAGATCAATAAATAGAAGAAAGTATTTCTTCTAAAAAATAAAAAAGCCTTAACAGATGTTAAGACTTTTTTGCTCCTCGTCTAGGGCTCGAACCTAGGACCCTCTGATTAACAGTCAGATGCTCTAACCAACTGAGCTAAGGAGGAGTTTGCAAACTATAAGTTTTGCGAGTGCAAATATAAATCTTTTTGAAAAACCGCCAAATTTTTTTCGAAAAAAAACAAAGAAATTTTCAATCAATAAATTAGAAAAATAAAGCTCCTTTTTAGCAAAAGTTGTATTTTTGTGCAAGTTATATTCTTATACCCAAAGTATTAAATAAATATATGGACAAGTTTTCGTTCTTAAATGCCGCACATACAGGTTTTATTGGAGATTTATATGAGCAATATTTAAAAAAACCAGATGCAATTGAACCAAGTTGGAGAAGTTTTTTTCAAGGTTATGATTTAGCAAATGAAAATTACTCACTTACTGATGAAGAAGAATTATCAGCAGAAATACCTGAAGAAGTTCGTAAAGAATTTTTAGTCATCGATTTAATTAACGGATATAGAACTCGTGGACACTTGTTTACTAAAACAAATCCAGTTAGAGAAAGAAGAAAATACACACCTAGTTTAGCTATTGAAAATTTTGGATTATCACAAAACGATTTAAATACCGTTTTTAATGCAAGTGATATTCTAGGAATTGGACCAAGAACTTTATCAGAAATTATTCGACATTTAGAAAACATCTATTGTAATTCTATTGGTGTTGAATATATGTATTTAAGAAATCCCGCAGAATTAAAATGGTGGCAAGATCGAATAAATAAAAACGATAATTTACCAAATTACTCTGTTGATTCTAAAAAATATATTTTACAAAAAATTAATCAAGCTGTAGGTTTCGAAAGTTTTTTACAAAAAAAATACGTTGGTCAGAAACGTTTTTCATTAGAAGGCGGTGAAGCTTTAATCCCTGGATTAAGTGTTTTACTTAGAGAAGCTGTAGAAAAATACGGTGTAAAAGAATGTGTTCTTGGAATGGCACATCGTGGTCGTTTAAATACGTTGGTAAACATTTTTAGAAAACCTGTTAGAGAATTATTTAACGAATTTGAAGGGAAAGATTTTGAAGATGAAAATTTAGACGGAGATGTTAAGTATCATTTAGGTTTAACACTAAGTAAAAAATATAAAGACGGACAAAGCATTAAAATGAATTTAGTGCCAAATCCATCGCATTTAGAAACAGTTGCTGCTGTTGCTGAAGGAATTGTTCGTGCTAAAGTTGATAAAAAATATAAAGGTGACGATTCTAAAATTTTACCAATCATTATTCATGGTGATGCTGCAATTGCAGGGCAAGGAATCGTGTATGAAGTAACACAAATGGCGCAGTTAAATGGTTATAAAACTGGTGGAACTGTTCATGTTGTGGTAAACAATCAAGTTGGTTTTACAACAAATTATTTAGACGCAAGATCAAGTACATATTGTACTGATGTTGCAAAAGTAACCTTATCTCCGGTTTTACATGTAAACGCAGATGATGTAGAAGCTGTTTGTCATGCAATGGAAATTGCGATTGAATTCAGAATGAAATTTAAAAGAGACATATTTATCGATCTTTTAGGATATAGAAAATACGGTCATAACGAAGGTGATGAACCTCGTTTTACACAACCAAAATTATATAAAGAAATTGCAAAGCATCAAAATGTAAAAGACATTTATGCAAGTCAATTGTTATCAGAAGGGGCAATAACTCAAGATTATTTAACTCAGATTGCTAGTGATTTTAAATCAATGTTAGAATCTGAATTTGATAAAGCAAAAGAAGATTCTACTTCTAAAGTTAGAGAGTTTATGGCAACTACTTGGAAAGATTTTTCGCGTCAAGGAAAAGAAGCCATGTTAGAAACTGTTGATACAACATATCCAACAGAAAAATTAAAAAACATAGCAAAAGTTGTTTCTACAGTTCCAGAAAATGTAAAGTTTGTAAGAAAAGCTGAACGTATTTTAAAAGGAAGAGAGAAAATGGTTTTCGAATCTAATCAATTAGATTGGGGGATGGCAGAAACATTGGCTTATGGTTCTTTGATGGAAGAAGGGTTTAATGTTCGTATTTCTGGACAAGATGTAGAACGTGGAACTTTTTCTCACAGACATGCTATTTTACGTGATGAAAATTCAGAAGAAAGAATTAATCTTTTAAACACCAATTCTGAGAATAAAGGGAATATGACTATTTACAATTCTCATTTATCAGAATATGGAGTTTTAGGGTTTGACTATGGTTACGCAATGGCGTTTCCGAATTGTTTAACAATTTGGGAAGCACAATTTGGAGATTTCTCTAACGGAGCGCAAATTATGTTTGATCAATACATTTCTGTTTCTGAAGATAAATGGAAATTACAAAACGGAATTGTGATTTTATTACCTCATGGATATGAAGGACAAGGTTCTGAGCATTCATCTGCAAGGATAGAACGTTATTTACAATTATGTGCCATAGATAATATGACGGTTGCAAATTGTACAACTCCAGGAAATATGTATCATTTGTTACGTAGACAAATGAAACGCGATTATAGAAAACCTTTAATTGTTTTCACACCAAAAAGTTTATTACGTCATCCAAAAGCAGTAAATACAATTGAAGAGTTAGCAGATGGAGCTTTTCAAGAAGTGATTGACGATACTTTTGTAGATAAATCAAAAGTGAAAAAAGTAGTTTTCTGTATGGGTAAATTCTATTATGATTTACTTGAAGAACGCGAAAAATTAGAACGCAATGACATCGCTTTGGTTAGAATAGAGCAATTATTTCCGTTACACGGAACACAATTAGAAACAGTTTTAGCTGGATATAAAAATGCAAAACGTTTTGTTTGGGCGCAAGAAGAGCCTAAAAATATGGGCGCTTGGAGTTATATGTTAGAGCGTTTTCCTAAGTTGAGATTAGAAGTTGCTTCTAGAGAATATCATGCGGCTCCGGCTGCAGGTTCTAGTGCACGATTTAAAAAGAGACATCAAAAAGTAATAGCCAAAGTTTTTGATTAATAATATTTAAAGTAAATTAGATACTGAGAGTAATTTTAGTAGAAGTAAAAAAAAGAAACATGAGTGTTTTAGAAATGAAAGTTCCTTCTCCGGGAGAATCAATTACAGAAGTAGAAATAGCAACTTGGTTAGTTGAAGATGGCGATTATGTAGAAAAAGATCAACCAATTGCAGAAGTAGATTCTGACAAAGCAACTTTAGAATTGCCTGCAGAAGAAAGCGGAATTATTACGCTGAAAGCTGAAGAAGGTGATGCTGTTGCTGTTGGTGCAGTAGTTTGTTTAATTGATATGGATGCAGCAAAACCAGAAGGAAGTGCAGCTCCTAAAACAGAAACAAAAGCAGCTCCAAAACAAGAAGTAAGCGCTCCAAAACAAGACGTTGCAACCTATGCAACTGGAACAGCTTCTCCTGCAGCAAAGAAAATATTAGCAGAAAAAGGAATTGATTCAGCTACTGTAAGCGGAACTGGAAAATCTGGAAGAATCACTAAAAATGATGCAGAAAATGCTGTACCAAGTATGGGAACAGTGCCTGCTGATGGGACGAGAAATACTGAGCGCAAAAAATTATCTATGTTGCGTAGAAAAGTTGCACAACGTTTAGTTGCTGTAAAAAACGAAACAGCCATGTTAACTACGTTTAACGAAGTAAACATGCAACCAATTTTTGATTTACGTTCTCAGTACAAAGAAGATTTTAAAGCAAAACACGGAGTTGGTTTAGGATTTATGTCATTCTTTACCTTAGCGGTTGTAAGAGCTTTACAGATGTACCCAGATGTAAACTCAATGATTGATGGAGATTTTCAAATAAAACAAGATTTTCAAGATATTTCTATCGCCGTTTCTGGGCCAAAAGGATTAATGGTTCCTGTAATTAGAAATGCAGAAAAATTAAGTTTTAGAGGTGTAGAAAGTGATGTAAAACGTTTGGCAATTAGAGCTAGAGATGGACAAATTACAATTGATGAAATGACTGGCGGAACTTTTACCATTACAAATGGTGGAGTTTTTGGATCGATGTTATCTACTCCAATTTTAAATCCTCCACAAAGTGGAATTTTAGGAATGCACAATATTGTAAATCGTCCGATGGCGGTAAATGGTGAAGTTGTCATTCAACCAATTATGTATGTAGCATTGTCTTACGATCACAGAATTATTGATGGTCGTGAATCTGTAGGTTTCTTAGTTGCAGTAAAAGAAGCATTAGAAAATCCAACTGAATTATTAATGGATAATGACATTACAAAAGCATTAGAAATGTAAATTTAGATTGTTTGATTTTTTAGACAATTAGATTTTTAGATATATATAAAATCCCGAGTTTTTACTCGGGATTTTTTGTTGCTTATTATAATATGAAGAAAAAGGAATTCCTTTATATTTACAATCGAATTAACAGTGAAAATTATGCAAGAGAATACAACGCTAAATTATATTAAAAACGTGTTAGAAAATATGCCAATTGATTGGTTAAACCTAACAACACATCGATTAGATATTTATAATGAAAGTTTAGCGAAAACTCAATTTTTAGATAAGTTTGAAAGTTTATTTAACAAAAAAAGTTCAGATTTAGCATCATTAAAACAATTACCAACTGCCTACGATTACATTAGATTAGGACATCCTTTATCTTGTATTTTAGAATGGACAATTGCAAAATATTATCAACTAAAATTTGAAAATGTAATTAGTTTTGATTCAAAAATAATCCCTGTTTTAGCTATCTTAAGAACCAATTTATTAGATGATAAAAACACTCAAATCATTTATACAGATGATTTACCAACTTGTTTTAATTCAGAAGTTTTAAAAAACATTTATGGCTATCAATTTGAGTTAAAGAAGGTTGAAAGTTCAGATGAAATTCCTGAGTTTGATGGAAGTACAATTTTCATTTCACAACAAGAAGCTGTTTCTAGTTTCGATTTAAAATCAACTATTGATTTTTACATCAATTTAAACACAAATTTAGGAAGTGTTTTACTGATAAATGGAGAAGAGAACGAAAGTTATGTTTCAGAAATTCAGCATGTAAGAAGAAGAGAAACGATTGCAATGACACCAATAAATTGTCTTGCTGCTTTAAATTCGTTCTTAAAGAATACTGCTTTTCAAAAGCAAAAATATGATACTGTAAAAGATAAAAAGGCTGTTTTAAACTCAATTAGAAAAATTACAGGTACAAACATAAATCCTTTAGTAGCATCAAGCGGATTGTCAATTCAGTATGCAATTATGATGGGTTTAATTGACGATGCAAAAGAAAATCATCCTGAAAAATCGATTAAATTTATTGTTCCTACAAATTGTTATGGTGGTACAAACGACCAAGCAAGACGTGTTGCTGCTTGTCTTAATAATGTTGAAGTAGTAGATTTAGCGGTTGATGGCGATAATGATATGGTAAAAAGTATTGACAGCGTTTTAGATAAAATTGCTGATGAAGATGCCATTCCGTTTATCATTGCTGAAATTCCGACAAACCCAAGAGTTGAAGTTCCTGAATTACTGGCTTTAAAAGAAGTTTTAGAAAAAAAACGAACAACAAAAAATGGAGAGACTGCAATTGATCCTGTTTTTATTCTAGATCAAACATTTTGTCCGAATGTATTGTTTTTAGGCGAAGGAGAAATACTTTCAACAGTGAGAGCAATTTCTTACGCTAGCGGATCAAAATTTCCAAGTGGAGGAAAATGTACCGCAGGTTATTGTGTTGGAAATGACAAAACAACAGCGTTAATGAAAAAAATAGAGTTGCATTTAACTCTTTGCGATAACGAAGCAACCAAACTTCAATATGAAATTTTAGCTGCACAATTGCCTTCTATGAATCAAAGAATTAAAGATGCATATTTAAATACGCGAGAATTTGTAAACTACATCAAAGAAACGTTGCCAGCGGCCAAAATTAATTTTGTTTCTTCAGCACTAGCAGCTCAAAGTTTTACGCCTTCTGTTTTTTCATTAGACTTACCAACTAAAGGAAATACTGCGCAAGAAAAAGAAGACTACAAAAGAGCATTGAATCATAAATTAATCAATTTAATGATTACAGAAATTCCGAATGAAAGTAAATATTGCGTTAGTTACGGACAATTAAAAGGATGTTATTGGACCATTCCTGCAACCTCTACACAAGGAACTACAAAAGAAGGAGACAAAGATTATATTGCAAGAGTAGCTCTTTCTGGAGATATGGATTTAGCATTACACAAGAAAGTCTTTCTAGATTTTGTTGAAAGTATTGATGAATAAATCAATTTTATTTTATAAAATATATAAATCCTGAGCAATTTGCTTGGGATTTTTTATGAAATAATTTCTGATTGAGTATCTTGCAATAAAAAGCTACAATGCCTAAAAATCCTGAGTTAGAAATTGCTTTACAATTCATAAATAAAACAGACAGAAATTTGTTTATTA
>JAQXEU010000009.1 GCA_029250685.1 Polaribacter sp. | reverse complement strand
GGTACTGCCATTTAGGTGGGAGAGTAGGTCGTTGCCTTTCTTTATACTAAACTCGTTTTAGTATCACAAACCTCAATCTTTTTAGATTGAGGTTTTTTTTTGTTATTGAATAAAATATTAGAGAATATTTACGTTCTAATTATTAATTGTCTTTTCTTTGTATCTTGTTTATGAAAGTATTTAGAATTTTATTCGTTATGCTGCTTTTTCCAAGTTTGATTTACTCTCAAGTTGGCGGTGAATCTGTTTATGAATTCTTAAATATACCTACTTCAGCAAAGCAAGCTGCACTTGGCGGGAAAACGATAACATTAGTTAATGATATTAATCAGCCATTATGGAATCCGGCTATAATTAATGAGAGTTTAGACAATCAATTGGCTGTAAATTATTCTTCCTATTTATCTGGAATTAATATTGGTTCTGTTGCTTTTGCTAAAAATATTAACAGACAATTCGGAATGCTTCACGGAAGTATTAAGTACATTAATTATGGAAGTTTTATTGAAGCCGATGAATCAGGAAATATTACAGGAAATTTTTCGGCAAGTGATATTGCTTTATCTGTAGGTTATGCTTATAATATTCCATCATCAAATATATTTGTTGGAACAAATGTTAAACTAATAAGTTCATCAATAAGTAATTATTCGTCAACAGGAATTGCTGCTGACTTTGGTATATTGTATCACAATATTTATAAACCTTATACAATTACATTGGTTGTTCGAAATATTGGAACTCAAATTTCGTCATTTAATGATGAATCAGAAAAATTGCCTTTAGAAATTATGTTAGGTGGTTCTTATAAATTAGAGAATGTTCCTATTAAATGGCATTTAACTATTGACAACTTACAACAATGGGATGTTTCTATAAGTAATCCTTCTAATCAAACCTCTGATATTGAAGGTAATGTTACTCAAGAAAATATTTCATTTTTTAATAATGCTTTAAGACATTTTGTAGTAGGAGCTGAATTATTTCCTGAAAGTGCTATTAATTTACGATTGGGATATAACTTTAGAAAATCACAAGAGTATAAATTACAAAACGTGAGAACTTTTGGAGGCATTTCGTTTGGATTTGGGTTGAAAATGAATAATTTTAAATTTAATTATGCTTATTCTAAAGTACATACAGCATCAAACGTGAGTACATTTAGTTTGCAAATCAATTTAGATAGAAAAAGATAATGAATACTAAAATTACAATTGCAATTGATGGGTTTTCATCAACTGGTAAAAGTACTATAGCTAAACAATTAGCAAAAAAACTTGGATATATTTATGTAGATACTGGAGCGATGTATAGAACTGTTGCATTATTTGCGATGCAAAATAATTTGATAGGATTAGATTTCATCAACCAAGACGAGTTAATTAAACAACTTATAAACATAAAAATATCGTTTGTTTTTAATGCTGATTTAGGTTTTGCAGAAGTGTACTTAAATGACGCTAATGTTGAAAGAAAAATTAGATCGTTAGAAGTTTCAAATTTTGTAAGTAAAGTTGCTACAATTTCTAAAGTTAGAGAGAAATTAGTGTCTGAACAACAAGAAATGGGTTTGAATAAAGGAATTGTAATGGATGGAAGAGATATTGGAACTGTAGTTTTTCCAAAAGCTGAGTTGAAAATATTTATGACGGCTTCTGCAGATACGAGAGCAAAAAGAAGATTTGATGAATTAATTGCTAAAGGGGATAATGTTAGTTATGATGAAATTTATAATAATGTTGTTGATAGAGATCAAATGGATACTACAAGAAAAGATTCACCTTTGGTAAAGGCAGAGGATGCTATAGAAATTGATAATTCTAATTTATCAAGGGAAGAACAATTTGAATTGATTTTGAAATTAGTTAAAGAAAAAATATAAATAAAAAAAGCAGCCAATTGGCTGCTTTTTTTTATGGAATGTCTAAATATTTATGTGTTTGTAAAGAAATTTTCCATTTTGGATTTTTCATAACATAATCTACTATTTCGGGAATCATTTTATCTCTTTTGCTCCATTCAGGTTGTAAAAATAATTCACATTTTTCATCTACCTTTAAAGCTTGTTCTTCAGCAAATTTAAAATCATTCAAATTGTGAATAATCATTTTTAATTCGTCTGCTTCCTTATAAACTTCTTCTAATGGTAATTTTGTTTTCTTTGGTGATAAACAAAACCAATCCCATTTTCCTGAAAAAGAATAAGCTCCAGAAGTCTCAATATGCGTTTTTATATTATTTTGTTGTAAGTGATTTGTGATATAATCTAACTTCCACATTAATGGCTCACCGCCAGTAATCACAACTGTATCAGCATATTTTTTAGCATTTTCAATAATAATGTCTGCATGAGTTGGTGGATGCAAATTTGCATTCCAACTTTCCTTAACATCACACCAATGACATCCAACATCACAACCACCAATTCTTATAAAATAAGCAGCTTTTCCTGTATGAGAACCTTCACCTTGAATTGTGTAAAACTCTTCCATTAATGGAAGCATTTCTCCTTTGTTTACTAAATTTTGAACCTCTTTTTTCATTGGTTGGCAAAGGTACTGAAACTTAAAAGAATATCTGATTCAAAATAAAAAGTAATTATGTCTATATTTTATGAAATATTAACTTTTTATTGTTTTGTATCATTTAAAGTTTGATTATTTTTATGCTCTTTAAATAAGAAAAAGGAAATTAATACGTTTAGGTACTATCAAAAATCAATTAAATAATGAACAAGAATATATATAAATTACTGGTTGTTAGTGTGATGTCAATTTTATTTGTACAATGTGGTGATGGAGGAAAGTTTACAATAGCTAAAGGTAAAGTAGGAGAATTAACGACTTTAACAACCATAAATGATTTGAATAATATCTTTAAGAACGATTCTATCGTTAAAAATTTAAGCGAGGGAAATTTAGGTGCTAATTATTTTCAGGATGATGATGAATATTTAATTTATGAAAAAGGAGGAAAGCATTTATTGACAATTATTCCCCAAGAACAATTAGATTCTACATCAACTATAAAAAGTATTCAAATTTATGATACTCGATATTCAACAAAAATGGGCCTTTCTTTAGAGTCTTCTTTTGAAGATATTAATTTAAATAATACAATTACCAAAGTAGAAACTTCTTTAAGTTCTGCAACACTCTTTATTGATGATTTAAATGTAACGATCAGTTTAGATAAAGAAGATTTAGGATTGAAAAACTTTAGAACTCAAAAAATTAGTATCGAACAAATTCCTGGTTTGGCAAAAGTAAAAACTTTTATTGTTTGGTTTAATTAGTGGGAAATGGCTAAAAACTATCTAATACAAACCTCTCCTTTTATTGTTCCAACAACAGATGGAAAACTTATTGAAGAGCATTTTGGTAAGGCATCAAATCAAGACAGTAAACTAAGTATTGCACATATGGTCGCGCCATCAAATTGGAGTGAACCATTTCAAACACCAGAATTTGACGAGTACACATATATTATAAGAGGAAAAAAGCAATTTATTATTGATGATGAAATTATTGTTTTGAAAGCAGGGCAGTCAATTAAAATTAATAAAAATACCCGTGTTCAATATTCAAACCCATTTGATAATGAATGTGAATACTTGGCTATTTGTTTGCCTGCGTTTTCAATAGATCTGGTAAATAGGGAGTAGCTTTTTCTAGATTTACTTTTTACAATATTACTAATAAAAATGATGAATAGATTTGTGAATGTATTGATGAAATAGAAACGGTCATATTTCCTTTTTTTAATTTATTAGCTTCTAATTTTTGCAGCTAACAAAGTGTTTTTCATCAACATTGCAATAGTCATTGGTCCAACTCCTCCAGGAACTGGTGTAATAAAACTAGACTTTTTAGAAACTGATTCAAAATGAACGTCACCAGCTAATCTAAATCCACTTTTTTTAGTCTCATCAGTAATTCTAGTAATTCCAACATCGACTATAGAAACACCATCTTTAACCATATCAGCAGTTAAAAACTCAGGAATCCCTAATGCGGCAATAATAATATCTGCCTGTAAAGTGATTTCCTTTAAATTTTTTGTTCTACTATGTGTAATGGTTACGGTTGCATTTCCAGCAGTTCTTTTTTGTGACATTAAAATACTCATCGGGCTTCCAACAATATGACTTCTTCCAATCACAACAACATGTTTCCCGCTAGTTTCTACTTTATACCGCTCTAGTAATTCTAAAATTCCGTATGGAGTTGCAGGTAAAAAAGAGGGTAAGTTTAACGCCATTTTACCAACATTAGTTGGATGAAATCCATCTACATCTTTATCAGGATTTACAGCCATTAATACTTTTTGTTCGTCAATATGTTTAGGTAAAGGTAACTGAACAATAAAACCATCTATTTCTGGATTTGTATTTAATTTTTCAATTTCATTTAACAAATCATTTTCTGATATTTCTTCTGACAACTCTACTAATGTAGACTCAAAACCAGCTTTTGCACAGGCTTTAACTTTTGCATTTACATACGTTAAACTAGCACCATTACTACCAACTAAAATAGCTGCTAAATGTGGCGCTCTAATTCCAGATGCAGTTAATTTTTGTACTTCAAGTGCTATTTCTTCTTTAATTTGGGCTGATGTTGCTTTACCGTCTAGTAGTGTCATGGTCTTTTTAAAATATAGATTTTGATAGTTGTGTTAAATTTATGAAATTGTTTTAGGACTGTATAATGATTTGCCAACGATTTTTGTTCATCATCTGTTAAATTATAAACAGAAGCGTAAAACACATATTTCTTGTTGGTCTTAAATTTCGCAAAAGACCTTTTATCACCTTTAAAATCGATAAAATCTAATACATTATAATTCGGAAAAAAACTTGAAACTTCTTCTATGTTTATATTGTTTTCATTCAAATAATCAATTGCTTCTATTCTTAAAGAATGATAAGGCAAATGACCTAAAGTTGCATTCCAACCTTGGGAAAGGTTCTTAGGATACATCCATAAATTACCAGTTAGCAAACCAATAAATAAGAATGAATACATCAACTTTTTCTCATTGTAAAGTTTCTGAAGAATTTTAAAGGCCAACAAAATTAATAGGATATACGAAACGATAAAATAACGGTGACCAAAAGCATTTGTAGCAATGAGAACTGTTATTACGATGAATAACACAGAAGTTATAGCAAGTAAAATAAGTTGCTTATTCTTTTTTGATTGAAAAACTTTCTTTCCAAAAAACAGTAAGCTAGAAGATAAAAACAAGAAAATAAAAATTCTTCCAAAATCTAAATATCGCCAAATTAAGACAATACAATTTCTAATAAAAAACTCAAAATCGGCAAAATGCCAATAACCAGCCCACGGAGAATCTGGATGTGTTTGTAACCAACCTTTTGTGGATAGTCTCCAAACAACAAAAACAACTCCAGGAAAACTCCCTAAAATATAGGGTAATAAGAATTTTAGATTTAGTAGCAATTTAAATTTCTTTTTTTCAAGTAAAAAATGATTGCACATTTCGAAAATAAAAATTCCGCCAAAAAGCATCATACTCCTAAAAGTAACAATACTTAAAAACAATAAACCTATTATTTTTTGAAGTTTAGATTTGAAAAGAATTCCGTTTATTGTCAGAAAAAAGAAAAAGATAATTATGATTTCTGGATTTACTAAAACAAAAGCTGTTGAAACTGTTGGATCAATAATAATTAATAAAAAGGCAAAGAATTGTAATTGTATTCCCTCAATAAAATAGCTAATAAATTTAAATAATTGATAAAAGAAACCTATTGTGAAAGGAAGTATAACCAAATGACTTACAAGTAAGGTATGTCCAAAAACCTTCCAACTTGCTGCTAATAAAAACGCTAAAAAAGGAGGATGACCAGGATCAAAACTATCAGGCATTGTCCAATCAAAAATGGAATTGTAATACAATTGATTTCCCATTTTAGAGGCAAATAAAACATTATCCCAAAACATTCCGTTTTGATTTGATGCTAAAAAAACAAGAGTTCCCATCACACAAAAAGAAAGAAAACGCTTCTTCTTGCTTTCAAATAAAAATGAGATTATTCTTAATAGCATATATTTAAAAAAGTATTTTAAATTAAAAAGGCTACTTATTCAGTAGCCAATTTTTTATTTCATTCCTTGCATCATTTGCATCATTTTTCTTCCGCCTCCGCCTTGCATCATCTTCATCATTTTACTCATTTGAGTAAATTGTTTCATTAATTGATTTACATCTTGAACGGTACTTCCAGAGCCTTTTGCTATTCGTTTTTTTCGACTTGAGTTTATAGTACTTGGAGTTGTTCTTTCAGAGGGTGTCATTGAATGGATTATTGCTTCAATTCCTTTAAATGCATCATCATCAATATCTACATCTTTCATTGCCTTTCCAGCTCCAGGAATCATTCCAACTAAATCTTTCATGTTTCCCATTTTTTTGATTTGCTGAATCTGTGTTAAGAAATCATCAAAACCAAACTGATTTTTAGCAATTTTCTTTTGTAATTTTCTTGCTTCTTCTTCATCAAATTGTTCTTGAGCACGTTCTACAAGAGATACAACATCTCCCATTCCTAAGATTCTATCTGCCATTCTATCTGGATGAAAAACATCAATTGCTTCCATTTTCTCTCCAGTTCCAATAAATTTTATTGGTTTGTCTACAACAGACTTTATAGTTAAAGCAGCTCCACCACGTGTATCACCATCTAACTTTGTTAAGATAACTCCATCAAAGTTTAATACATCGTTAAATGCTTTTGCAGTGTTTACAGCATCTTGACCTGTCATAGAATCTACTACAAATAAAGTTTCTTGCGGACTAACAGCTTTATGAATGTTAGAGATTTCTGACATCATTTCTTCATCAACAGCCAAACGACCAGCGGTATCAATAATTACCACATTTTTACCGTTTGCTTTTGCATGCTTAATGGCATTTTGAGAAATTTCTACAGGGTTGTTGTTCCCAACTTCAGCATATACTTCAACCCCAATTTGTTCTCCAACAACTTGTAATTGATTTATGGCAGCCGGACGATAGACATCACAACCAACTAATAAAACTTGTTTTGTTTTTTTAGTTTTTAAGAAGTTTGCTAATTTTCCAGAAAAAGTAGTTTTACCAGAACCTTGTAAACCAGACATTAAAATTACTGTTGGAGAACCACCAAGGTTTAATCCTACAGTTTCTCCGCCCATTAAATTGGTTAATTCATCTTTTACCAACTTTACCATTAACTGTCCAGGATTTAACGTTGTTAAAACGTCTTGTCCTAATGCTTTGGTTTGTACTTTTTTGGTAAAATCTTTGGCGATTTTAAAGTTAACATCGGCATCTAATAAAGCTCTACGAACCTCTTTTAATGTTTCTGCAACGTTAACTTCTGTAATACTACCGTGACCTTTTAACGTGTGTAAGGCTTTATCTAATTTATCACTTAAATTATTAAACATGTGCTTTGTGTTCTTTTTTTGGAAGCACAAATATAAGAATTTAGTAAGAATTTATTTAGAGAATAAGAAACAGTTTTTAGATTATTGTTTCTTTAAAAATAGACTTACAGAAAAGTTTATTAAGTGTATGAATATCGCTGATAAAAAAAGGAAAAAGCCTATTAAAAAAGGAATTGAAAATAAATCTAAATATTGTTGAGAGTTTGCAACTGTTTCTTCAATTTTAGTCGCAGTAAACAAGATGTAAAAGAAAGGGATAAATGAAACTAATTGAATTGCAATATGTGTTATCGTTAAACCCTTTTTGAGTTTTTTACCCATCAATAAAATTGAAAAATAGTTTAAACCAATTAGAGAGAAGAAAATTGCGGATAAATAACAAATTGTATTAACCTTAAGATCTAATTGCATATAATCAATATTGATACTTATTTCACCATCACTTTTAAAGAATCCTAAAGTTATAAATATAGGAACTAACCCAAAAAAGAATAAATGTGGTTTTGCAATTAACTTTTTCATTAATATTTTTCTTTTAAAATTTGTGTGTGATGTGCCGTATGATAAGCAGTCCACATAATAATTTCTCTAACTGTCATTCTTCCCATTAAGGGATGTGGAATTAACAAATTATTTAAATTTTTGTCTTTCCATTTATTAGTTTTGTATTGCAATTTTTTATTTTGAACTTTAAGTTTATTTACTAGAAATGTTTTTTCATTTAAACTTGGTGCTTTTAATTTGATGTTAAACTGCTTTGCTCTTTCTTGATTTGCAGCTAATTTTTCTATGTATTTTTTTGCAACAACATCATAACTTCTAGTTTCTCTATTAGATTTCCCAAACTTATACTTTAAAATAAACTTAGGATAACTTAATGCGTTGTTTAAAAGTTGGATTGAATCTGCTAAATGCAAAACGTGTTGACCAAACTTCCATTTGTTTTCTGGACCTTCTAGCCATTTTTCATCTCTCTGATTTTCAATCAAATTGAACAATTCTTGATGCTTTTCTTCGAGTATATTTACAATTTCGTTTTTTGTCATTTTCGCTTTATTTTCAGTTAAGAAATATACAAAATAAAAGGATATAACAGTTCACTACAAAAATTAAGCAGTTGAATACATTTCTTTTTTTATTACTTTAATTCTCACATACATTTGTAGCATCAAAAAGAAAACATATAATTATGAAAACAATATCAATCACAAAAAAATCAATTTTAACAGCGGCATTAATGCTATTTATTTTTACATCAAATGTTGTTATTGGTCAGACAAATATTACAACTTCAAATGGTAATTCTTATTCTTTTAATTCTTCAAGTAAAAACGGAGTTAGAACGTATCATGTAAAAAACGGTCAAAAAGATTTTAGAATAGAATATGAAGGTGAAATTACGTTATCAAATGATGATAAAAATATTACAGCAATTTCTAGAGGCGGATTTATTGAAATAAAAAAATCTAGTTTCGGAACCAAAAGAAGAATTTTAATTCATAATGAAAGCGGAACGTTAGTTAAAAAGTATTTTGTTGGATGGTCAGAGAAACCTTTCAGAACAGAAGGAAGAACTGTTTTTTTAATAAATAATGCAAAAAGAAAATACATTTTAGATTACAAATTAGAAAGTTTAGAAGAAGTTTTAAATCCATCAGAGTTTTTTAGGGTTAACAGAACTTTTATTATCAATATTTCAGATATTCAAGATGTTTTAGTGTATTCGAACAGTCGTTTAAAAATAACGTCTAAAGTTTTTAACGAAAAAGAAATCATCGTAAGTAGAGAAAAAGTAAATACTTTTAAAGCTTGGTTTGAAGGAAATTAGGTTTTCAAAGAAAATAGTATTTGATTTGTGATTCTAATTTAGTAAAAAATGTCATTTCAAATTCAACAAATTTTTGATGTAGAAAAAAAACTGAACTATGTTGTGTTACAAAGTGATTCTATTTTTGCTAAGATTGTTTTAAATCAAGGAGCTAGTTTACAAGAACTCACTTTAGGTTCTATTCCTATTATTCAAGATTTGTATCCATTAAAATATGAAGACACCTATGCATCTTCAATTTTATTCCCTTTTGTTAATAGAATTAAAAATGGAAAGTATTTTTTTGATGATTTTGAGTATCAAATAGAAATAAATGAAAGAGAAAGAAACAATGCTTTACATGGCTTTGTTTATAACAAAGAGTTTCAAATTATAAGTCAACTTTTAGAAAAAGAAAAAGCATCAATTGTTTTAGAATATAACGAAACAAAACTCTCCAAAGGATTTCCTTTTACTTATAAGATTCAGCTAGAATATACTTTACAGAATGCTTCTTTAGAGCTAAAGGTTACTGCGCTAAACACATCAACGAAGTCATTTCCATTTACGTTAGGTTGGCATCCGTATTTTACAAGTTCAGATTTGTTTAATAGTAGTTTAAAATTTGATAGTGATAAAAAAGTCTCTTTTGATGAAAATTTAATTACTCAAACTACAGAAAAATACAACTTTGAATCTGAGCTTAAAATTGAAAATAAAAAGTTTGATGACTGTTTTTATTTAAATGGTGATTTGGTTGAATTTGAAACTCCAAAATATCGTTTAGAAATCACAACTTCAGAGAAAAATTCTTTTCTACAAGTTTATACGCCTCCAAAAGAAAATATTATCGCAATAGAACCCACAACTGGAATTTCGAATAGTTTTAATAATAAAATTGGATTGAAAATATTAGAACCAAATGAAGAGAGCGAGGTTACTTGGAAGCTAGTAATTACAAATCTTCGGTAAAATGTTTTACAGTTTTGTTTTGAGGAAATTTTTCTGTATTGTAACTTTTAGATGCATTTTTGGCAATAGATAAAGTGTTCCAATCTGTGTTTTTTGCCATTTTTCCAATCACAACAATTTGCCCAATATGATATGAATAATGACATAATTGCCTGTTGATTGCTTCTGCAATTGTGTGTCCTTCATTTCTAATATACACTATTGCATTGCTGTTTTCTAAAGTTATTTTATTTAAATTATCAAACAAACATTGCCAACCTTTTTCCCAATCAGCAAGCACTTCTTCTTTAGAGTTGTAGGTGTTTACAAATTCATCGTCTCTATTTCTCCAAGATTTTTCTCCGTCTTCAGTTAAAAAATTTGTCCAACGAGATAACATATTTCCAGAAATGTGTTTTACGATTGTAGCAATAGCAATAGAATTACTTTCTTCATTATGTTGCCAAAAAACTTGCTCTTTTGTAAGTTGATGAAAGGTTTTATCGCCTAAACTTTTGTTGTATTTAAATTGTTTTAAAACACTTGGTAAGTAAGAAGAATCCATTTTTCTATATTGGTTGAATTATAAAATAAAGATACGTTTTTAATTCTTTTTTTTAGGTATAAATTTTAACGCAGCTCCATTAATACAATGTCGTAAGCCTGTAGTTTCTCTTGGTCCATCTTCAAAAGAATGGCCTAAATGTCCTCCACAAGTATTGCATTTTAATTCAGTTCTTGCATAACCAATTTCATAATCAACATCTAACTCAACATTTTCTGAAACTGCTCTGTCAAAACTTGGCCAACCAGAACCAGAATCGTATTTGAATTTTGATAAATACAAAGGCGTTTTACAAGCCGCACAAACGTAAGTTCCTTCAGATTTATTCTCATTATATGGATGTGTAAAAGCTCTTTCAGTTCCAGATTCTCTTAACACGTAATATTGTGCTGGAGATAAGAGATTTTTCCATTCTGTTTCAGTTTTAGCAACTTTATATTGTTGCTTTTTCTCTTGTGCTTTTGTTGAACAACTAATTAATAAAATAAGAAGGAGTAATGAAAGTAGTTTTTGCATTTTTCACATTTTAATTCTATGTCGATTTTAATCAAATCATCTTACAAGAAAAGCATTTTATTTTAAATAGAATATGTAATTTTATCCATCGTTAAAAGACTACAATATAATGAATAGAAATATAAAAAAAATAACAACAATATTACTTATCACAGTATTCCTTGTGCAATGTAGCACAGTGCCAATTACAGGTAGAAAAAGATTAGATTTAGTAAGTGATTCAGAAGCTTTACCTGCTAGTTTTTCTCAATATAAAGGGTTTTTAGAAAAAAATAAAAAATCTGAAGATGTTGAGAAAACGAAACAGATTAAAGACATTGGAAAAAAAATATCAGAAGCTGTAGATCGTTTTATGCGAGCTAATAAAATGAGCAAAGAAGCAGATTCATACAAATGGGAGTTCAATTTAATTGAGGATAAAACTGTAAATGCTTGGTGTTTACCAGGAGGAAAAGTGGTTTTTTACACAGGGATTTTACCTGTTTGTGAAAATGAAGACGGAATTGCAGCTGTTATGGGACACGAAGTTGCACATGCTTTTGCTAGACATGGGCAAGAAAGAATGTCTCAAGCAATGGCACAACAAGGATTATCTATAGCTGTTGCTTATGGCACCAAAGATGATAAAAATTCTAGCATTTGGAACCTAGTCTATGGAGTTGGTTCTCAGATTGGTATGTTAAAATATAGCAGAACACATGAATCAGAAGCTGATAAGTTAGGTTTGATATTTATGATAATGGCAGGTTATAATGGAACAGAAGCTGCAGAAGTTTGGGTAAGAATGAGTAAAAAATCAGGTAAATCTAAACAGCCAGAAATATTAAGTACACATCCATCAAACGAATCTAGAATAAAAGAATTAAAAGCATATTTACCCGAAGCAATAGCTTTAGCAAAAAAGTTTAATGCTACAGAAATTGTAAAATAAAAGTTTATCTTGTGTCCTTTAAACTAATTAAATTTCACATTCATGTTAAAAATAGGGGACAAAAAGTTGATCAATGCTTGGGCATTTTATGATTGGGCTAATTCAGTATATTCTTTAGTAATTAGCACCGCAGTTTTTCCCATTTATTATGCAGGATTAACAACATCTGAAGGTTTTGCAAATGCAGATGGGAAAGTAGCATTTCTAGGTACTTTATGGACGCCAACAACTCTATATAACTACGCATTAGCATTTTCATTTTTAGTTGTAGCTCTTTTATCTCCAATGTTATCTGGAATTGCAGATTATGCTGGAAACAAAAAGAAATTTTTAAAAGGATTTTGCCTTTTGGGCTCTCTTTCTGTTATGTGCTTGTTCTTTTTTACTGGAAAAGAAACACTCTGGGTTGGAATTCTATTTAGTATTTTAGCAAGTATTGGTTTTTGGGGAAGTATCGTTTTTTATAATTCTTATTTACCAGAAATTGCACATCCAGAACAACAAGATAATGTGAGTGCAAAAGGATTTATGTTAGGTTATGTAGGCTCTATTATTTTATTAATTCTATGTTTGATTTTAATTGAAACTGAAGTTTTTGGAATGTATGATAAACAATTTGGTTCTCAGGTTTCTTTTGTTTTAGTTGGTTTATGGTGGTTAGGTTTTGCTCAGATCACATATTCAAGATTGCCAACGCCTGAGAAAAGTAAATTACCAAAAGACAATTACTTTGTAAAAGGGCTAAAGGAATTAAGAAAGGTTGCTAAAGAATTATTTGGTTATCGAGAGTTGAAAGTCTTTTTAATTTCTTTCTTTTTATTAAGTATAGGTGTGCAAACTATTATCTTAATGGCAGGGATTTTTGGCACTGTACTTGGTTTGCCAACTTTAAATCTAATCGGAACGATATTGTTGGTTCAATTTGTTGGTATCTTAGGAGCATTCTTGTTTTCTAGATTGTCTAATAAAATTGGAAATATTACTACATTAAAAATCACAATTGTTATTTGGGGTGTAGTTTGTTTTATAGGTTTTAACTTAACGAAAGATACTCCAAATGTAGATATGTATTTTTATGTTTTAGGAGGCCTAATAGGCTTGGTTATGGGCGCAATTCAGTCTTTAGCAAGATCAACATATTCTAAATTATTACCAGAAACAGAAGACAATACATCGTATTTTAGTTTTTTTGATGTAACAGAAAAGATAGCTTTAGTTGTTGGAATGATAACATATGGTATTTTAATTTCCTTAACAGGTTCTATGCAATGGAGTGTTTTAGCTTTAGCTATTTTCTTCTTAGCTTCTTTTATAACAATAAGCACAATGCGAAAAACAAAATACGTTAAGTAATTATTGTTTTATACCGTTGTGTTTTTTTACAATCTCTATAACTTTATTAATAGGTAAAGATTTTACTTGGTGATTATCTTTCCCTTTTAATGTCTTTGCAGCAAAAAGTGAATTTAATATTGCTTCTTCAGTAGCTTCTATTGTAGCTAAAAACAAAGGTGAAATAACGCCATTTCGTAATTCTTTTTTATTTAAAAATTGAGACTTGCTTTTATATGGAATTCTGTTTTCTTTAGCTGTAGAGACTGCAATTACATAATCGCCACTTCCATTTGATGCAATTCCGCCTGTTTTTGCCAATCCCATCATTGCACGTTTTGCTAATCGTTCTAAATTCCTTGAATTTAAAGGAGCATCGGTCATTACAACAATCATACAAGAGCCATCAACATCATACGTGTAACTTCTTGGGTAATTATCCAATTCTTTTGCAACAGGAACGCCATTTAATTTAAAAACGCCACCAAAGTTTGTTTGCACTAAAACTCCAACTGTATATCCACCATATTTTTTAGGTATTACTCTAGATGAAGTTCCAATTCCGCCTTTGTAACCAAAACAAATGGTTCCAGTTCCAGCACCTACATTTCCTTCCGTTACTTTTCCTGTTTTTGCATTTTTAATAGCATTTAAAACATCAATTTCTTTTACGTGTCTTCCTCTAATATCATTCAAATATCCATCATTCGTTTCTCCTACAACAGAATTTACAGAACTGACGTTTTTGTTATCAGGTTGATTTAACGTATAACTTATCAACGCATTTGAAGCTGCAGGAACACTTAAAGTATTTGTAAGAATAATTGGTGTTTCTATGTTTCCTAATTCTTTGACTTGACTATAGCCTGCCAGTTTCCCAAAGCCATTTCCTAAATAAATTGCAGCAGGTACTTTATACTGAAAAATATTATCAGAATGTGGTAAAATGGCTGTTACTCCAGTTCTAATGTTTTTTCCTTCGACAATTGTAGTGTGTCCAACTTTTACTCCAAACACATCTGTTATGGCATTGTTTTTTCCAGGTTTTAAAACGCCAACTTCTATTCCGTAATCACGAACTCTTTTTTGAGAATATAATTCAGAGGTAAATAATAAAGTAATAATGAATATAAATTTAAAATTTTTCATTTGTTCACTGATTTGTTTACTGCTAATTTATGAATTTAAAGTTTTAGTTATTTCAAATAAAAAAAGCCTTGCATATGCAAGGCTTTTTTTATTACCGTAATAATAAAAATTATTGAACAGAAATATTGAATGTTACTTCTGCATCTGTACTTCCTCCAGCTCCAGCTGTAGTATTATTATTTGGTTTTGTTGGCTCATGTTTTAAGGTTACTGTTAAAGTTCCTGAACCAGCACCAGTTGTAGTTAAAGAAGTTTCAATTCCAACAGGATTTCCGTTTCCATCAGTGTCATTTTTTGTAACTGTTAAACCAGAAACGCTAGATGAATAGAAAAATTCATGTTCATCTCCTTCTTGTTTAACTTCAACGGTAATATCTTCAGCAGGAGATTCTGTTTCATTTTCTAATTTTATCACGCCAGTATAAGTTGTGTTTGCTGATAATGGACCAGAAACACTATAAGTTCCATCTGCACCACCTTCACCATCTAAATCAACAAATTTTAATGTAACAACATTGTTACCATTTGTTAATGTATAAGTTACAGTTGTGATTAATTCTTCATCATGATGATCGTCGTCGTCGTCACTTTTTGAACAGCTTGTGATTGTTAAGCTAGAGATAAATAATATTGCTAATAATTTTATTGTACTTACTGTTTTAATATTTTTCATAATTATATGTTTTAATAATTTATTTTTATTTTTAAGTTAAAATTTCTACCTAATTCGTCTGCAAAATATCTTTGCCTATTTAAGTTTTCTCTATAAGAAACATTAAATAAGTTTTCAATATTAAATTCTAGTTTTAGCTCCCCGCGTTTAAAAGTTTTAAATATAGCAGAACTATTAAATCCAAATAACGAATAAGTAGGTGGTGTTGTGCTAAGATCTACAAAAACATTTTGTTGTAGTATAGCGTTGTATGTGTAAAAATTATAATCTGGATATCTTTTTTGTTGAAATACAGTTTTTTGATTTAAACTAATTGTCAACTGATTTAACTTTTTGTTGGTATAAGACAATGTATTTGTAAAGTTTGTTGATGGCATATGTATAAGTGCCAAATCATCTGAAACATTATTACCTTGTAACAAACTAATACTTCCTCGATAATTAAAGTGCGTGTTAATTTTCTTATTAACATCTATATCAATACCAAAAATTTGTGCATTGATTTGATTGTATTCCCAAACAGGAAATGCACCTCTAACCGTTGTTGTAATTCCAACAGGAATCAGTTGAATAAAATTATTTATTTGTTTAAAATATGGACTAATTGTAAAACCAAAATTTGAATTTACTTTTTCTAAAGAAATGATAATTTTATTCGCAATTTCTTTCTCCATTGTTAACAAACCAGTTTCTATTCTAGCGGCAGAATGATGTAAACCATCACTAAATAATTCTGACGGGTTTGGCACTCTAGATGCTAATCCATAATTAATTAAAAGTGATAAATCATTCTCATAGAATTTAGAAAAACCTACACTGGCTGATATATTATGAAATGTATATTTTGGCTTCGTTATAATTCTAGTACCAATAATTTCTCCAGTTTCAAATTCTGGAAATAACGCATCATAATTATATTTTACATTCCAGTCGTTTAAATTATAAAGTTTTCTAGCATCTATTTTAGAATAATCATATCTAAAACCAGCATTAATTTCTGTGGTTTCATTTATGTTATAATTAGCCACAGTATAAAAACCTGCATCAATTTTTTCAAAATCTGGAATTAAAGGACTAGATCCTGTTCCAGAAATTGCATCATTTTGTTGATATCGTGCTAAAATACCCGTGTCAAATTTAAGATCATCAGAAAAATCAATCTCTAAATTTGTTTGTAGAGAATTTGTGAATAATCTTAAATCAATAACCGGAGTATTTTTTAAATTCCCTCTCCTTAAATCAAACTCTTTTCTTCTGTTAACTTGTAAATCATATTGAACAGATAATTTTCCTAAACCTTTAAGACGTTTATAAGCTTCAATTTTACCTATATGATGTACAATAGATTGTTTTGGGAAATTAATATCATATGAAAAGTCATCAGCAACTCTTGGGGTTTTATTATTTAAAGCATTTACCAAATCGTTTACATTACCAATGTGTGAAGATTGCAAAATTGCAAGCTCATTATCTACAAGGCTATAAAAGGCATTAAATCCTTTTTCGTAACCATTGTAACCAATTCTTATAGAAGTGTTTAAATTCTTTAAGCCACTATTGGTAAGACTGTAATTTGATGCTTTAAAATCTCCAAACCTTTTATAATTTGCTTGAAGTTTTGAATACCATCCAGATTTATATGTTTTTATAATTTCTGAATTGATATTTCCTCCCAAACCATTAGAGTTAAAAGATGCTGTTGTTCTCCCAAAAAGACTATCGATGGCCGCGTATTTTTTTGGTTTAATTAAAATTAAACCTCCAACAGCGTCACTTCCATATTTTAATGTATTTGCACCTTTAATGACATTAATTCTTTCACTAGAATTTACATCGATATTTGGTGCATGTTCATCTCCCCACTCTTGGTCAAACATTCTAACGTTGTTATTTATTATTAACAATCTACTGCTGTGTAAACCATGAATCATAGGTTTTACAATAGTACTTCCTGTATTTAAGGAAGACACACCACTTAATGTGCTTAAAGCATCACCTAATGATTTATCAGTATAACTATCAATAATATCTTTTTTTATAGACTGTTCGATATTGATTTTATCAGTTTTAGAAGTTGTTTTTATTACAACTTCATTTAATTGATTTAAATGATGTTCTAATGTAACCTCTTTATAAATGTCTTTAATAATATTTATCTTAATTTCCTTTGTTTTACATGATACATGTCTAACAATTACAGTGTATTTACCCTTGCAAATGTTTTTGAATTCAAAAGAACCATTAGCATTTGTGGTTGCGTATTTGTTTTCATTTACTATTTGTAAAGAAGCACCAATAAGTGGTTGATTATCATGAGAATCGATAACCTTTCCTTTAAAAGATAATTGACATTTTTGTGCAAATGCAGATGTACAAATACATAAAGCAAAAACACAGCTATAAAATAATTTCATTGTTTTTTGTTTTCATATTTAAATTGAGTTTAATTTAAATGTTTTGAGGCGGCCCTCTTAATGAAAACGGTAATTTGTGATGATTTTTTAAAAAATTATATTGTAAACTACTATTTGTTGTAGTAGAATTTGCATCATAAAGTTTGAAACTATTTGAAGTTAAAAAAGAATTACTTTGCTTTAATAGATGAAAATCACAATCTAAATCATTTTCGTGAACGTGTGTTACATCATTAGAAATACAAACTACATGTTTGTGATTTTCTAAAGTATGCGCTAATTCAATTATTGACGGAGTCAAAATTAACAGCGCACTAAAAAGAATGATATGTTTTTTAAACTGTTTAATACGAGTACCTTATTTTCTTTTTTTCCTAATTCTCATGTTCAAAGCTTCAACTCCAAGAGAAAAAGCGATGGCAAAATACAAATATCCTTTTGGAATGGCTCCTATATGATTGTTAAAAATTACAGTATTTGCTAAATGTGCTCCTTCTGTCATTAACATAAAGCCAATTAAAATCAAAAAAGACAATGCTAACATCTGAATTGTAGGGTGTTTATTTACAAACTGACTTACTGGATTTGCGAATATTAACATTATTATCATTGAAAGAATTACAGCAGTAATCATAATAATTAATGCTCCATCAACACCATTTGTCATTCCAACAGCAGTTAAAACCGAATCAAAAGAAAAAACAATATCAATTAAAACAATTTGCACAATTACTTTTGATAAAGTTGATGCTGTTTTTTTTGTTGTTGCTTCTTCAGTTGTTCCTTCAACTTTATGATGAATCTCGCTTGTACTTTTATAGATTAAAAAGATTCCCCCAAGAATTAAAATAATACTTTGCCCTGTGATTTCTGTAGTTAACCAAGAAGTATTAATTGTAAACCAAGGTTCTTTCATTGCAATTAAATACGATACACCAAGCAACAACATAATTCTGAAAAGCATTGCTAAAAGCAAGCCAATATTTGTTCCTTTTCTCTGCTGCTCTTTTGGTAATTTACTTGTAGCAATTGATATAAAAATAATATTATCGATCCCTAAAATAATTTCTAAAAAAGTAAGTGTAAGTAGTGCAACCCAAGTATCGATGTCTGCAAAAATTTCCATAATTATTTTACTTTATGAATAGTTCCTGTTGTTGTGAAATTAGAAAAGCCGATTCTTACAGTAAAATCATAAGAATCTTTATACACTTTGTTTATTTGTATAAACATTGGGTCTTTTTGCAAATCATTTTTTGGATTGATATATCTCAACGTATAAAAGAAATTATTTTTCCATTTTATAGACAACGTATCAATATGGCCATCATGTTTACTAATTTGAATGCTATCTTTTCTGATTAAAGTTTCTTTTACAAAGTTTTTTCCTGCAGGGATTTCAAAAACGCCTGTTTTAAATTTATTGTTTCCATCAATAATTACTGCTTCTTTACAAGAAACAATAACAGTTAAAACAAAAAGTATAAAGATGATTTTTCTCATTAGATTCCTGTAAAATTTGATGGAGTAATTACTTTTAATTCGCTTTTTATTGCGTCAGAGACTTCTAATGTATCAATAAAATCAGCAATAGATTTTTGTGTGATTTTTTCATTGGTTCTCGTTAAACCTTTTAATGCTTCATAAGGATTTGGATACGCTTCTCTACGTAAAATTGTCTGAATTGCTTCTGCAACAACAGCCCAATTATTTTCTAAATCTTGCTCAAACTTTTCTCTATTCAACAATAATTTATTCAATCCTTTTAGAGTAGAAGCAAAACCAATTAAAGTATGACCAAACGGAACGCCAACATTTCTTAAAACAGTACTATCCGTTAAATCACGTTGCATTCTAGAAATAGGTAGTTTTGCTGCTAAATGCTCAAATAACGCATTTGCAATTCCTAAGTTTCCTTCTGAGTTTTCAAAATCAATCGGATTTACTTTATGTGGCATTGCAGAAGAACCAATTTCTCCAGCTTTAATTTTTTGTTTGAAATAATCCATCGCAACATACGTCCAAATATCTTTGTCTAAATCTAAGATAATGGTGTTGATTCTTTTTAAACAATCAAACAATGAAGCCATAAAGTCGTAATGCTCAATCTGTGTAGTTGGAAACGAATGATGTAATCCTAATTTGTCTTCTACAAAATGAGTTCCGAATGCTTTCCAATCAATATTTGGATACGCAACATGATGCGCATTATAATTACCAGTTGCACCACCAAATTTTGCAGCATTTGGAATGTTTTCTAAGGTTTTAAATTGTTCATTTAAACGTACAACAAAAACATTAATTTCTTTTCCTAAACGCGTTGGAGAGGCAGGCTGACCATGTGTTCTTGCCAACATTGAAACATCGTTCCATTCAATAGAAAGCTCCGAAATTCTCGCAACTAATTCTTTGAATAACGGAATATAAACTTCGTTTACAGAGTCTTTTATAGAAAGAGGAATTGCTGTGTTATTTATGTCTTGAGAAGTCAATCCGAAGTGAATAAACTCTTTGTATTTAAGTAAGTTTAGTTTGTCAAATTCTTCTTTGATAAAATACTCAACTGCTTTTACATCGTGATTAGTTACTTTCTCAATGTCTTTAATTTTTTGAGCATCTGCTGTAGAAAAATCTTCATAAATCTTTCTTAATTCAACAAACAAATCTGTATTAAAATCTTCTAATTGTGGTAGCGGAATTTCGCATAACGTAATAAAGTATTCAATTTCTACTTTTACTCGGTATTTTATTAAAGATTCTTCAGAATAATAATCTGCTAATTTTGCTACTTTATTTCTATATCTACCATCAATTGGTGAGATGGCATTTAATTCAGATAAGTTCATTTCTTAGTGTTATGTTGTTTGGCAAAAATACAGATTTAAAGAAACTTTTATAGTGTAAATTTTAGATTTTTTGATGCTTTTTTATCAAGGCTAAAATGAAAGTTCCTCTAGCTTTACAACCTTTGCTTTCTTTTATGATTTTAGAGGATATTAAATATTCTAACTCAGGATGTACCCAATCTTTTTGCAATCCAAATAAATACAATGCATTCATTGTATAAGCTCTAACGGCAATTTTTTGTGGTGTAATTAACCAATCAAAACCCGTTTCTATAATGGTGTCAATATGCTTTGTAGTTAATGCCTTTTGAAATTTGTTTTCCTTTTTAGAAGTATAAGCGTGCGCTAAGTGTTCACAAATTTTTGCGCAAGGTCTTGTTGCGCTATCAAAATGAACTCTGGAAATATTTTTTGTAAATTCATCTAAATGCGGCAACATGCAGTTTAAATTATCATGTGTGCAAATCCATTCTAAGATCCAGGCTGCTTTTATAGAGATTTTGTCATCCACCATAAAAGTGACAGAAACCAAATGTTTGAACAAATCTTTATTGTTACGTACAATATTTGCTACCTTATCTCTGTTTTCTCTTTTAGGATTTTCCATGGATTGCAATGTGGAAATCAAAAAATCTTTACTCATATGATGCTTTGTTACGTATCTTTGCTAGATAATTATTAGATGATGATAAATATAAAAAGACTATTTTTTGTTTGCATTCTTTTTACATTTTTTTTAAACGGAAATGATGCTGTTGCACAAAAATACAATCAGTTTGACGAAAATAAAAAACGAACTGGTCCTTGGAAGAAATATTATAAATTAAATAAAAGGATAAAGTATGTTGGGCAGTTTGAAAACGGAAAAGAAGTAGGGACTTTTAAGTTTTATAACATCAAATATTCTACTCATCCAGAAGCTATAAAAGTTTTTGCTAAAGGTTCTGATTTGGTAAAAGTCACCTATTTATATGACAACGGTAAAACCAGGGTAACCGGAACTTTTAAAGGTAAAAACCGAGTTGGTAAATGGAAATATTTATATAAAAAAGGTACTGTTTTTTCTGAAGAAGTTTATGTTGATGGAAAGTTAGAAGGAAAAGTAACCATCTATTTTAAAAATAACGGAAATAAAGCTGAAGTTTCTGAATACAAAAATGGCGTTTTACATGGTCTTTCTAAAAAATACTCTGATAAAGAAGTTCTAATCGAAGAGGTTCTCTACGAAAACGGTTTAGCAAACGGAATGGCTAAATATTATGAATTAAGCGGTAATTTAAAAGAACGCGGAATTTATAAAAACGGAAAGCGAATTGGTAAGTGGGAATTTTATTTAGATGGCGAAATGATAGATGAAAAGAAACAAAGAGAACTTCGTGAAAATCAAATTAAACAAAAAAACTAAATAACTTTTTGTTATCAATACATTGATGAATTCGATGCTTTTATATCCCAATTCATTTGTATCTTTGCAGTCAATTTTATCAAAATAATGAAACGAGTAATTGTTGGTCTTTCTGGTGGTGTAGATTCTAGTGTAACGGCGCATTTGTTAAAAGAACAGGGTTATGAAGTCATCGGTTTGTTTATGAAAAACTGGCACGATGATTCTGTAACTATTTCTAACGAATGTCCATGGTTAGAAGACAGTAACGATGCTATGATTGTTGCTGATAAATTAGGAATTCCTTTTCAAGTTGTAGATTTAAGCGAGCAATACAAAGAGCGTATTGTAGATTATATGTTTGATGAATATAGCAAAGGAAGAACGCCAAATCCAGATGTTTTATGTAACCGAGAAATTAAGTTTGATGTCTTTATGGACATCGCACTAAAATTAGGTGCAGATTATGTTGCAACAGGTCATTATTGTAGAAAAGGCGAAGAAGTTGTCGAAGGAAAACCGGTTTATAAATTATTGGCAGGAAAAGATGTTAATAAAGATCAATCGTATTTTTTATGTCAATTATCACAAAAACAATTAGCAAAAGCATTATTCCCAATTGGCGAACTAACAAAGCCAGAAGTTAGAGAAATTGCAAAAGAAGCAGATTTAATTACTGCGGATAAAAAAGATTCTCAAGGTTTATGTTTTATTGGTAAAGTTCGATTACCAGAATTTTTACAACAAAAATTGCAACCCAAAGATGGTGTTATCGTAACCATTCCAACAGATTTTGAGCAATACACAAAAGCACTTCCAACTTTTGAAACCAAAGAAGCAGAGCTAGCATATCTATCGACTAAGTTTTCTTACAACAAAGAAGACGGAAAAACAGTTGGTAAACATCAAGGTGCGCATTACTTTACCAAAGGACAACGAAAAGGTTTAAATGTTGGCGGAACTAAAGAAGCACTATATGTTATAGATACTGATGTTATTGAAAATGTAATTTATACAGGTGAAGGAAAAAATCATCCAGGATTATATAGAAATGTATTATTTGTAACTAATGAAGAATTGCATTGGATTCGTGAAGATTTAAGGTTGCAAATTGGAGAATCTTTAGAGGTTAAAGCAAGAATTCGTTACCGTCAAAACTTAGAAAAAGCAACGTTACACAAAGTAGAAAAAGGTTTGTTTGTAGCATTTGAAAACAAACAATCTGCCATAACAGAAGGACAATTTGTTGCTTGGTATCAGAATGAAGAATTATTAGGTTCTGGAGTAATTTCTTAAGCAGTATTTTATTTAAACTTTAAAAAGTAGTATTTTCGACATATAAATAAAAGTCGATGAAAAAACTATTTCCCCTATTCGTTTTTTTTATTTCTTTACAACTATTTTCTCAAGAAGATGCTTGGGTGTATTTGAAAGATAAACCGAATTCAGCCACATTTTTAGCAACACCTTTAAATATGTTATCGCAGCGTTCTCTTGATAGAAGAACACGTCAAAATATTGCATTAGATATAAAGGATGTTCCTGTTGAAGCTACCTATTATAATCAGATTAAAAGCACTTCTGAAATTACAGTTTTAGCAAAATCAAAATGGCTAAATGCAATTCATGTTCAAGGAACAAAAGCAAAAGTCAATAGTTTAAAAAATACGTTTACGTTTATACAAAGTATAGAGTTTGCAGATAACTCCTTAAATGCAAGCGGTAAAAAATTGCCAAAATCAAATGCCATTACAAAACGAAATAAGTTTGCAGAAGCCACCACTGATTTTAATTACGGAAATGCAACTAGTCAGATTACTATAAATAAAGGTGAGTATCTTCATCAACAGGGATATTCAGGTTCTGGTATGCACATTGCTGTTATAGACGGTGGTTTTCCAAACGTAGATACTATGGATGCATTTCAAAGGATTAGAGATAATAATCAGATTTTGGGTGGGTATGATTTTGTGAAACGGAATTCTAATTTTTACGTACAAGAATTTAGTGGCGTAAACTTGATAAATACGCATGGAACAAAAGTATTGTCTACTATTGCTGGTTATATAGATGGTCAATTTGTTGGTTCTGCACCTGACGCTTCTTTCTATTTATTTATTACAGAAGATACTGTAAATGAAGTTCCTCTCGAAGAAAGTTTGTGGGTTGAAGCCGCGGAAAGATCAGACAGTTTAGGTGTTGATGTAATCAATACATCTTTAGGCTACTCTGTTTTTTTTGATGAAACCAAATACAATTATAGTTATTCAGATATGAACGGTGTTACTACATTTATATCAAGAGGAGCCAAAGAAGCGGTTTTAAAAGGTATGATTGTAGTTACTTCAGCAGGAAACGAAGGAAATGACCCTTATAAATATATGAATGCTCCTGCAGACGTTGAAACAGTATTTACAATTGGTGCGGTAAATTCATCAAAGTTAATTGCTGGTTTTAGTTCTTATGGACCTACTGCAAATGGAAAGATTAAGCCTGATGCTTTGGCACATGGTTGGAATACTTATGTTATTGATCCAATTACAAATGCTATGAGAACTGGAAGTGGAACTTCTTATGCATCACCAATTATGTCAGGACTAGTTGCGTGTTTTTGGCAAGCTTTTCCGAATTTAACAAATACACAAATCATGCAACGAATTAGAGAAACTGGTGATAAATTTAACAATCCGCATGAACAATATGGTTATGGACTTCCTAATTTTGAAACGGCTTATGGCAATGTTTTAAATGTTACTGAACAAGAGTTTATAAAAGGGATTTCTGTGTACCCAAATCCGATTTCGTCTACATTTACATTGAAAACTACTAGAAATAATTTAAGTAGTTTAAGCATTCAAATTTTTAATGTAATCGGTAAAAAAGTATACGAAGAGAAAAACTTGAAAAGTAAAACAATCGATGTTTCAGAATTAAACACCGGAATTTACATTCTTAAAATTATGAATGAAACACAACAGAAAACAATAAAATTGATAAAGAAATAATGGCAAACAACATCACACAACTATTCAATATAAAACACCCAATTGTTCAAGGAGGCATGATTTGGGTTTCTGGGTATAAATTAGCATCTGCAGTTTCTAATGCTGGCGGTTTAGGTTTAATTGGTGCTGGATCTATGTATCCAGATGTGTTGAGAGAACATATTCAGAAATGTAAAAAAGCAACCAATAAACCATTTGGTGTAAACGTACCAATGTTGTACCCAGATATTGAAAAAATTATGGATATCATTTTAGAAGAAGGCGTAAAAATTGTGTTTACTTCTGCAGGAAATCCAAAAACATGGACGGCTTTTTTAAAAGAAAAAGGAATTACCGTTGTGCATGTTGTCAGTTCTGTAAAGTTTGCACTGAAAGCTGAAGCAGCAGGAGTTGATGCTGTAGTTTGTGAAGGTTTTGAAGCTGGCGGACATAACGGTCGTGAAGAAACCACTACGTTTACCTTAATTCCGATGGTAAAAGAACAACTAAAAATCCCTGTGATTGCTGCTGGCGGAATTGGTTCTGGACGTGGAATGTTAGCCGCAATGGTTTTAGGAGCAAACGGCGTACAAGTTGGTAGTAGATTTGCGGCAACCAAAGAATCTTCTGCGCACACAAATTTTAAAGAAACCATTGTCAATGTAAAAGATGGTGATACGCAATTAACGTTAAAAGAATTAGCGCCAGTTCGTTTGGTAAAAAACAAGTTCTATCTGCAAGTACAAGAATTGTACAGACAAAACCCGACGTTAGAGCAAATCAAAGAATTATTAGGAAGAGCAAGAGCGAAAAAAGGAATGTTTGAAGGCGATTTAGAAAATGGCGAACTAGAAATTGGACAAGTTGCTGGATTGATTCACGAAATAAAATCAGCAAAAGAAGTTGTTGACGAAATGATGACGGAATTTAACGCTGTAAAAAAACAATTCTAATGAGCGGAACAAAAAGGGCAAACATAAATATTGGAGGAGAAGTAGCTGTGGGACAAAAACACCATCAACGAAGTGGTGAACTGACTGAAGGAATTGTAAAAAGAATTTTAACAAACTCACCAAATCATCCGCACGGAATTAAAGTGCAATTAACTTCTGGTATTGTTGGGAGAGTGAAAGAGGTATTGTAACAAAACTAAAATTTTACTTCACAGGAATCTTAATCTCATACATTTTACGAGAAGCATTATTTAGTTTGTTTTCTCGCAACCAAGGATTGTGCAGCTTTAATTCTTTGTAGTTGGTGCCAAATTTTATAGCAAAGTTGGCAATGTTTGTAATAACCGTGTCTACTTTTACTATTTTGGTTTTTGATAAGGTATATAAATCGCTTTGGTCAAAGATAAAACCGTATGCTTTTGGCTTCGATAATACTTCTTTTAACGCGATAATTCTAAATACATAACGCTCAGTTTCGTCTGGAAATAATGCATCGTAGTAACTCGTTACTTGTTGTGTTTCTAATCGTCTGGCAATACCGTAATTTCCTGCATTATAAGCAGCAGCAGCCAATGTCCAACTTCCTAAACGTTCTTTTGCTTTTATTAAATATTCGGCAGCAACTTTGGTAGATTTTTCGATGTTGTAGCGTTCATCTACATTTTTGTTGATTTCTAATCCGTATTCTTTTCCGGTTCCTTTCATAAAATGCCACATTCCAGCAGCTCCTGCAGAAGAAGTTTCGTCAATTAACGCACTTTCTGCAACGGCTAAATATTTAAAATCGTCTGGCAAACCATACTTTTTTAGTAAAGGTTCTAAAATCGGAAAGTATTTATTGGCTCTTTTTAATAATAACAAGCCGTTCGATTGCCAATAGGTATTTACCAGCAATTCTCTATCCATACGTTCTCTAATGTCTAGTTTTTCTAACGGAACACGTTCTCCTGCCAAGTTTAAATCTGGTGATAATTTTAAGGCTTTAATTTGATAGGTGTCGCTTGTGTTCTTTTGTGGTTGAATTTGCGCTGTACTTATCGCATTGATAAAAACAACAGTTACAATGAGAAAACTAAAAATTGATAAAAATCGAGTAGATTTTGTCATGGTAGAATATTTTTTCATAAATGTATGAAAACCATAACGCTCTAGCAAATTAATGCTTGCTGAATAGCAGAAGTAATTTTTTTAGCCTTTGTTAGGATCATGGCGTGTGTGCCATTTTCTATTTCAATACAATTATTGATGTGTTTTATTGGGAAAACTTCATCTTTTGTGCCATGAATGTGCACAATTTTTTCTTCGGATTGTTCTTGTTGCCAATGTAAAACGCAGTCAATTGCCCAATGTAAATAGGTTGCATTTCTAACCGACATGTATTTTTGATATGCTTCGAGTTTCTTTGATAGATAATCGCCTAAAAAGTAGTTGATGTACGAATCTAGATTCTCTAAAAACTTTGCAGGAAACAATTTATACGCTTTTGTTGCAGCGGCTAACTTAAAACGTTTCGGAAGTTCTAAATTTGATTTTATACTAGAAATAATAATGATTTTCTTGACAGTAATTATCTTGCTCATTTCTTGCACCATAATTCCACCAAAAGAAACACCAATTAAAACAGGATTTTCATGTTTGATTTCTTCGCACATTCTTTGTGCATAATCTTGAATAGATTCGTCTTTAGAAGTCGGAATTTTCCATTCTAAAAAGTGACATTTAAAAAGGTTTTCATCTAAAGAAATATGCTCATATATTTTGCTGTTTGCGGCCATTCCAGGAACAAAATAAATGTGCGTTTTAGACATTTCTAATTGAATTAATTACTGTTTAATTTTACTTTTTTGTCATTCCTGCATAAGAAGGAATCCAAACTAACTTTCTATAGATTCCCATTTTCATGGGAATGACAAAGGTTTTCCATTTATCGTTTCGACTGAGACGGAGAAATCTAAACCAATGTTGCTTTTTCGTTTACAAAATCAAATCGTACCAAACCATCTTCATCAATTGTTGTTAATGTAATTTCGTGAATTGTATTGACATATTCTGGATTCCAAGGTGATTTTACTTTTACATAATTCTCAGTAAATCCGTTGATATATCCTTCTTTGTTTTCGCTTTCAAATAATACTTTAGTTGTGTTTCCTAATTGACTTTCGTAAAAAGCTCTTCGTTTTTTTACAGACAATCCACGTAACATTTTACTACGCTTTGCGCGCACTTTTTTAGGAACAACTCCGTTCATATGCGCAGCTTCTGTATTTGGTCTTTCAGAATACGTAAAAACATGTAAATACGAAATATCCATTTCGTTTAAGTAGTTGTACGTTTCTAAAAATAATTCATCTGTTTCTCCAGGAAATCCAACAATAACATCAACACCAATGCAAGCGTTTGGCATTACTTCTTTAATTTTTGAAACTCTATCTGTATAGGTTTGTCGCAAATAACGACGTTTCATCTTCTTTAATAATTCATCACTCCCAGATTGTAACGGAATGTGAAAGTGCGGAACAAAAGCTTTCGATTTTGAAACAAAGTCTATTGTTTCATCTTTCAATAAGTTTGGCTCGATTGATGAGATTCTTAAACGGTGAATTCCTTCTACGTTATCCAATTCTTTTACCAACTCTAAAAAAGTATGTTCGTGTTTTTTATTTCCGAATTCTCCTTTTCCGTAATCACCAATATTTACTCCAGTTAATACAATTTCTTTGATGCCTCTTTCAGAAATTTCTTTGGCATTTTGCAATACATTTTCCACTGTATCAGATCTCGAAATTCCACGTGCCAACGGAATTGTACAATACGTACATTTATAATCGCAACCGTCTTGTACTTTTAAAAACGCGCGCGTTCTATCACCAATTGAATAAGCACCAACATAGGTATCTGCTTCTTCAATTTCACAGGAATGAACTTTGCCAATATCGTTTTTTGTTAAGTCGTTGATATAACTTGTCACATTGAATTTTTCTGTTGCGCCCAACACCAAATCAACGCCATCAACATTTGCTAATTCTTCTGGTTTTAGTTGTGCATAACATCCAACGCCAATAATAAAAGCTTCTTCGTTTTGCTTTAAAGCCGATTTTACAATCGATTTAAAACGCTTATCCGCATTGTCTGTAACTGAACACGTGTTGATAACATAGACTTCTGCTTTGGTATCAAATTCTACGCGTTCAAAACCTTCGTCAACAAAATTACGTGCGATTGTAGAGGTTTCAGAAAAATTTAATTTACAACCTAACGTATAAAAAGCTACTTTTTTATCTGCGTTCATTCTTGTACATTTGAGTGAGCAAAATTACAATATTCTTTATGATTTTTGAAACAGAAAATTTATTAGTTAGAAAACTGGTTGCTTCGGATTTAGAAGCGTTTCATAAAATGCAAAGTAATCCGAAAGTGATGCAATATGCAACAGGAATTGTAAAGAGTTTGGAAGCGCATAAAATCGAATTGGATGGTTTGATTTCTAAATATGATGTAATCGATAATGATTTCTGGATTTACGCTGTTGTGCAAAAAAAAGATTCCGCTTTTATAGGAACCGTTGCGTTGGTAAAAGATGAAGGAAATAATGAAATTGGTTATCGCTTTCTAGAAGATTTTTGGGGAAATGGATTCGGAACAGAAACTTGCAAAGGATTAATTAATTATTGTAAAGAGAGTAATTTTAAAAAATTAACTGCTTATGCAGTTGATGCAAATATTGCTTCTCAAAAAATATTAGAAAAACTAGATTTTAAATTTGTGAAAAAGCAAATTGCAGAAGATTTGCAATTGCAAGAAACTAAATACGAATTATACTTATGATTATAGATGATTTAAAACCACCTTATTATGCTGTGATTTTTTCAACATTAATGACTGATGATTTGGAAGGTTATACAGAAGCTGCAGAACGAATGGAAGTTTTGGCAAAGCAGCAACCTGGTTATTTAGGAATTGAATCTGCTAGAAATACCATCGGAATTACTGTTTCTTATTGGGAAAGTTTGGAAACCATTACACAATGGAAAAACAATGTTGAACATACTGAAGTTAGAGAATTGGGCAGAACAAAATGGTATAAAAAATACCAGCTAAGAATCTGTAAAGTAGAACGCGAATATGGGTTTGAAAACTAAAAAAATAATTCTTTCAATTTTTTCTTCATTCTTTCTTGAACATCAGTAGGGAAAGGTTTGTCTCCTGATAAAATATCTACCATTAAATCACTAAAACGTTGCCCATATTTTTTTAATAGAACTTTTCTTAGTGGGTTTTTTGTGTAGAAATATTTTGCTAAGAAAACACCAGAATGTAATTCTGGTAATAATTTAATATTCAGTTTTTCTGTATATAATTGATTTGCTTTTTCTGAATTTAATTCACTTTCTATTAAGGATTCAGCAACATATTTTCCACTTAAAATTGCATTTGAAATTCCTTCTGCAGTAATTGGATCTGCAAAACCAGCAGAATCTCCAATTAAGAAAACATTATTCTTGAAAAAACCATCAGTTCGTGGTCCAACAGGAATTTGAAATCCATGCTGAGATTGAGATATAATTGTAGTAATTCCTAGTTTTTTTAAATACTTTTCGTAGTATTCTTTTAAATTTATTTTACTCCTTTTTGTTGTTAAAACACCTAATGATAAATGATTTTGCTTTGGGAAACTCCATGCATAACCATTTGGTGCAGCATCAATATCAAATCGAACTTCTTTAGATAATCTTTCAAAATCTTCTTTAGGAACTTCAACTTCGTATTCAAGTGCAGGAATCAGTTTTCTTGTATCTACTTTCCAACCAGCCATTTTTGCAGTTGGACTTAAAACGCCATCCGCAGCAATCACAAATTTTGCAGATATTTCTCTTTGTGATGTAATTAAAACGATATTCTCATTATCGAAATTTAAACTTGTAAGTTTATGGTTTTCTAATAAAGTAACACCTAATTCTTGTGCTTTTTTTGTAATTAAATGATCAAATGCATCACGCATTATCATCGAAATAACTGGCTTTTCTCTTTTTGAATTGAAATGTAATTTTGTGCCAAAATAAGTATCAACTTCAAAGAACTCTCTTTCAATTACTTCAGAAATGTCAAAAGGCATATCTTTTCTACCTCTATAAACAAATCCACCACCACAAGTTTTATAGCGTGGTAAAGTTTCTTTTTCTATAATTACGGTTGAAATTCCTTTTTCCGCTAAGTAAAATGCTGTTGAGGCTCCAGAAGGTCCACTTCCAATTATGGCAACGTCAAAATGTTTCATTCAATGAGATAATTTGTGCGGATATAAAGAAACTTACCAATTTAATCTAGCAAGAATAGGGAAGTGATCTGAGAATTTTTTATCAAATGTTTTAAACTGATTGATTTTAAGATCTGGGCTAGTCAAAACAAAATCGATTCGCATCGGAAACCAATAATTAAAAGTTCTTCCAAATCCATTTCCAGCTTCAATAAAGGCATCTTTTTTATCGGATTTAATTTTTTTATACACCCACGAAAAGGCAGTATTATTAAAATCTCCTAAAATTATTTTTTTGCCTTTCCAGCTTTTTTCATGAGCTAAAAATTGTTCTGTTTGTAGGACTTGTTTTTTAAATGTTGTTTGAATTTTTCCTAATAATTTCTGATTATTTTCCTCGCCAAAATATTCTTTGTCTGTATTGATGTTTAAAGATTGTAAATGGATATTATAAACACGTATTGTGTCTTTATCCTTCAGAATATCAGCATAAATAATATTGTTTCCACTATTTTTAAAGTCTAAAGAACCAGAATTAATTATCGGACTTTTAGAATATATTGCTTGCCCGAATTTATTATTTTTACTTTTGGTTTTTATGTATTTGTAGGGATAATTAATAGTAGCTTCTGGCGAAGCATAAAATTCTTGTAAAGCTAATATGTCTGGATTTTCTCTATTGATAAAGTCATATGTCTTACTTGCAAGTTTTTTATCTTTATTCCAATTGTAAAAATTAAACATCTTAACATTATAGCTCATTACTGATAAACTATTCTTATCTATTTTACTTTCATCTGAAAACTTGTAAAAAGGCGAAGAAACGAACCAGCCGATAAGTAATACTATTGCTGATAACAAAACTTGTTTTTTCAATTTTACTAACCAATAAATAAAAAACAAGAAGTTTACAATAAATAATATTGGCACAAAAAGACTTATAACAGCTAATAAAGAAATTGATTTAGGAGAAATATATGGCAATAAAAAGGACAGTAGTAATAAGGTAGCTAACAAAGAATTTAGCAAAAATAGTAATCTATTAAAAAAAGAGTTCTTTTTCATTTACGATTTTCCTTGTTTAAATAAAAAATCTTTTTCTTCTTTTGATAATGTATCGTAACCTGATTTACTGATTTTGTCTAAAATCACATTGATTTTTTGTTGCTTATAAGTTGTATTAGTTTGTTTTTTTTGAACTGTTTTTTTTGATTTATAAACTGTTTTTAAAGGGTTTCTTTTTATAGAAAACAATTCTTTAATTTTACTCCACATAGCAATTTCTGTAGTACTCGCTTGATTTACGTACAGAAAGCCAAATAAAGCACCGCCAATATGAGCCAATCTTCCTCCTGCATTTCCAGCGGGAATTTGAATAATATCTAGGACAACCCAAATCGCAGCTAAATGCCACAATTTTACAAATCCAATTAAAGGAATTTTAAATTGATAATTAGGTATGTATGTTGCCAATCCAATGAAAATTGCGGAAACTCCAGCAGAAGCACCAAGCAAAACACTATTTGAAACATCATTCGCAAAAACTGGAAATAAATTATAACTCAATAGAAAAACAATTCCGCCAAATAACGTTCCTAAAATGTAGAAGGAAATAAATTGTTTTGGTGTAAAGTAGTTGACAAATAAATTACCGATAAAATACAATGAAATTAAATTCATTAAAATGTGAATAAAATCAACGTGAATAAAACCATATGTAATTATTGTCCAGGGTTTTGATATAAAACCATCAAAAGTTGCAGGTAAAATAAACCAATCAGCAATTGATCCGTTTGTTTTAAATAGAAAACCTAACGTGTTAAAAGTAAAAATTAACACAAAGACAGCAACATTAATAGAGATTATTTTCTCTACAATATTGGCATATCTAAATTTGTTTTGTAATTTTTGAATTAAACTCATTTATTGCATTCTAAATTGATTTTTCTTCCAATACCACGCAATAATAAAACCTATTAAAGCCCCCCCAATATGTGCAAAATGGGCTATGTTTCCCATAGAATATTTAGTAACTCCGAAGAATAAATCTCCTAATAACATTACAGGAATAAAGTATTTTGCTGCAATTGGAACAGGAAAAAAGATCAAAGCCAATTTCGCATTTGGGAATGTCATTCCGAATGCAACTAAAATTCCGTAAACAGCTCCAGAAGCCCCAACGGCTGGTGTATGATACAAACTGTAAAACTCACTCATTTCTTTATTGCTTAACGAAATAATAGCGTCGTTATAGCTTCCAGTATCTAAAATAGTTTGTATTTCTGAACCAGAAATACCCATGTTTATTAATTGATCATAAACACTATTAAATTGATAGTAATTTACCAAGGTGTAAATGATTCCTGCACCTAATCCAGCAGAAAAATAGAAAAATAAAAACTTATTTTTCCCCCACATTTGTTCTAAAGGTGTTCCAAAAGCCCACAAAGCGTACATGTTAAATGCAATGTGCATAAAACTTCCGTGCATAAACATATGAGAAACATATTGCCAAACTCCGAAGTTTTCGTTCTTTGGAAAATACAACGCAAAGTATTGAGCAAGATCTAATTTCATCATTTGTGGAACCACAAAAAAGATGACGTTGATAATGATTAAATGCTTTATAGCTTCTGTAATTCTACCCATTTTTATATTTTTTAATGACTATTAAAAATAGCATCAATTTCTTTGATGGTTAATGTTTTAAACGTTGCTTTACCAGATGGAGCAGCTGATGGTTCTTTACAAGAAAACAAATTATTTACTAAGTTTTCTTGTTCTTTATTTGACAGTTTTGTTCCGGTTTTTATAGCCAATGATTTTGCAAAAGATTTTGCCATCACATCAAAATGACTAAAGCTAGATTCTGGAACTTCAATTTTCATATCTTCTAATAGTTGCTCTAACAATAACGCAATTTTACTTTCGGTGATTGAAGTCGGAATTCCTTTAATAACGACAGCTTCATCAGAAATAGAATCAAACATAAAACCTGTATTTTCTAAATCTACTTTCATAGATTCAATCATTTCAATATCAGATTTAGAAAAAGAAATGTGAACTGGAAACAATAACTGTTGACTCATTGCTTCGTTTACCGTAATGCTTTCTAAAAAATCTTCGTACAAAACACGTTGATGTGCTAAGTTCTGGTTGATTAAAACCATTCCAGATTTAATAGAGCTTAATAAGTATTTTTTTTGAATCTGAAATGTTTTTCCAATTTCAGTAGTTTCTTCTTGATTAAAAAGTTGTTCTTGATTTGTGCTTTCTAACGTTTCTACAGGTGTATATATACTTTCCCAGTTTTGAGATTGCTTTTGAAAAGAAACTTCTTTTGGTTGATAACCTTCTAGTTCTGCTTTAAATGGATTGAAATTTGGATCAACTGCAATTTTTGGGGTAGAAGTAGCCGATTTAGAATTGAATTTATAAGGCGTGTCTAAAGTGCTGTCTCTATTAAAGTCCAACAAAGGAGCTACATTATATTGCCCCAAACTATGTTTTACAGTTGCTCGTAAAATGGCGTAAATATCTTTTTCATTCTCAAACTTAATTTCTGTTTTTGTAGGATGAATATTAATATCTATACTGCTTGTTGGTACTTTTAAATATAAAAAATATGAAGGATGAGAACCTTTTTCTAATAAGTCATCAAAAGCATTTACAACCGCGTGATTTAAATACGAACTCTTTATAAAACGATCATTTACAAAAAAGAATTGTTCGCCTCTTTTTCTTTTAGAAAACTCTGGTTTTGCAACAAAACCTTCAATAGCAATTAAATCAGTTTTCTCATCAATCGGAACTAATTTCTCATTCATTTTTGTCCCAAAAACCGCCACTATTCTTTTTCGAAGATTACTTTCTTTAAGATTGTAAACTTCATTTCCATTATGATGCAATAAAAATGCAATTTCTGGATGCGTTAGGGCAACGCGTTGAAATTCGTCTATAATATGACGCGTTTCAATGGTGTCTGATTTTAAGAAATTTCTTCTTGCAGGAATGTTAAAGAATAAATTTTTCACAGAAACACTACTTCCTTTGCTTGTAGAAATCACATCTTGATCTGTAATTTTACTTCCTTCAATTTTTATGTGTGTTCCTAATTGTTCGTTTTCTTGTTTTGTTTTTAATTCAACATGAGCAACTGCGGCAATAGAAGCCAACGCTTCGCCACGAAAACCTTTTGTGTTGATGTTGAATAAATCTTGTGCGTCTTTTATTTTAGAAGTTGCATGACGTTCAAAAGACAAACGAGCATCCGTTGGACTCATTCCTTTACCGTCATCAATAACTTGAATTAATGTTTTACCAGCATCTCTAATTAATAATTTTATAGAAGTTGCACCAGCATCAATTGCATTTTCTAACAATTCTTTTACAACAGAAGCGGGTCTTTGAACAACTTCTCCTGCAGCAATCTGATTGGCAACATGATCTGGTAATAATTGAATAATATCTGACATTTATCTACTTAGTCTAAAAAGATGGATAAATCAAAGTCAATAATATATAAGAAGATAAGTGTTAGGATAAGAATAACTGCTACAATTGTTTTGTTTACACCTTTCCCTCTTGATTCTTTTAGTTCGTCCCAAGCAGTAACAAATTTTGTTTTTAAACCTTTGTTTTTTCCTGTTGTAGATCTAAATTCATCAAACTTATGTTTAATTTCATAAGGGTTTCCTTCTCCTTGATAAAATCGAGGTTTGTAGTCAAACTTTTTATGTGTACGTCTTAAAAATCCCATAATTAGTGTAAAATTTTAGATTATTTAGATGAAGTAATAGCAAAAACCAAACCAAGATAACCTATCAAAGTCAAATTTACAGAATAAAAAAGAAGTGGTCAAGAATTGTTAAAAAGTATCTTGTTAAAACTGTCTTAATGCTGCCATTTTTACTGCTGCAACAGCGCATTCAATTCCTTTGTTTCCAAATTTACCGCCAGATCTGTCTAAAGATTGTTGTTTTGTGTTGTCTGTAAGTACACAGAAAATAACTGGAACATCGTATTTGATGTTTAAATCTATAATTCCTTGTGTAACGCCATCACAAACAAAATCGAAATGTTTGGTTTCACCTTGAATTACATTTCCAATAGCAATAACTGCATCTACATCCTGAGATTCAATCATTTTTTTACAACCAAAGACCAACTCGAAACTTCCTGGAACATCCCAAGAAACAATATTACTTTCTTCTGCTCCACAATCAATTAAAGTTTTAATTGCGCCATTTTGAAGGTTTCTTGTAATTTCTGGATTCCATTCAGAAACAACAATCCCAAATCGAAATTTTTTCGCATTTGGGATTGTTGCTTTATCGTAATATGATAAATTAGTTGTAGCCATGAAGCTTAGTTTTTAGCAGCAAATTCTGCGCTACTGATATATTTATCGATATCTCCAGCTTGAAAAGAAGTTGGAAAATCTGATTTTATTTTTTGAAAATATGACAACGCATTACTGTACTCTTTTAAATTCATTGAAAGCTGAGCGGCTTTAAATAAATATAAAGGTGTTGTATAATTGTTTTCTTTTTTTGTTGCTTTTACGTAGTAATCTACAGCATCACTAAATTGGTTGATATCTGCAAAAGCATCACCGATTGCCCCTAAAGCAACAGGTCCAATTCCTAAATCATCAGAAGAAAATTTACTTAAATAATCTACCGCTTTATCGTATTGTTTTAATTTTAAATAAGAAAGTCCCGCATAATAATTTGCTAAATTTCCAGCAGAAGTTCCGCTATATGTATTTGCAATATCTACAAAACCATATTTACCATCGGCACCGTCTAAACCTAAGTTTAATAAAGAATCTACACCTACAGAAACATTGTTTGCTTCGTTAAAATGTTTTCTTGGAAAAGATAATTCGTTAGAAGCTTCTTTTTCAGTTGGCTCAATAATGTATTTATTGTATCCTAAATATGCGAAAATAACAACAGCAATAAGTACTAAACCATAAAATAATGGTTTGCTATTTTTTTCTATCCATTTTTCAGATCTCGAAGCCGTTTCATCTAAAGTATTAAATACTTCAGCAGTTGTACTTTGCTCTTGAGCTTGTTCTCTATTGTCTTTTGGTTTTGATCCTCTTTTCTTGTAAGTTGCCATTATCGCTAAAAAATTAGTAGGCGCAAAAATAGTTTATTTAATTGGATTTTAAAAACAGATAATTCGCTAAATTTTCAATAATTTGCAATTTCTTACACAAGTTAATAAGGATTCATGTATTTGCAAAAAATTTCTTTAGTCAATTTTAAAAATATTATTTCTCAAACATTTGATTTTCAAGAGAAAATAAACTGTTTTGTTGGTAATAATGGCGTTGGCAAAACCAATGTTTTAGATGCTATTTATTATTTATCTTTTGCAAAAAGTTATTTTAATCCTGTCGCTTTACAGAATATTAGACATGGAGAAGAGTTTTTTATGATTGAAGGAAACTATATTTTAGGCGAAAGAGACGAAAAAATTGTTTGTAGCTTAAAAAAAGGACAGAAAAAAGTCTTGAAGCGAAATGACAAAGCTTACGAGAAGTTTTCTGAACATATTGGACAATTGCCTTTGGTAATAATTTCGCCAGCGGATAGAGATTTAATTGTTGAAGGAAGCGATACCAGAAGAAAATTTATTGACGGTGTAATTTCTCAGCAAGACAAAGAATATTTGCAAAGTTTAATTCAGTATAATAAAGTAGTAAGTCAGCGAAATGCATTGTTAAAGTATTTTGCAGCTAACAGAACTTTTGATGCGTTGAATTTAAAAATTTATGACGAACAGTTAATTTCATTCGGAAGTGTAATATATAAGAAGCGAAAAGCTTTTTTAGAACGATTTGTTCCTATCTTTAATGAAAAGTATCAAATAATATCTGAGAAAAAAGAAACTGTAAATTTGGTATATAAAAGTCAGTTACACACAGTGTCTTTTGAGGAATTGTTAAGAAACAGTTTAGAAAAGGATAAGATTTTGCAATATACATCAGTCGGAATTCACAAAGATGATTTAAGTTTTGAGATTGATAATTATCCGATAAAAAAGTTTGGATCTCAAGGTCAACAGAAATCATATTTAATAGCGTTGAAGTTGGCGCAATTTCAATTTATAAAAGAACAAGCATCAGTAGTCCCGATTTTATTATTAGATGATGTTTTTGATAAATTAGATGAACACCGTGTTTCACAAATTATCGAATTAGTAAATAATGATGAATTCGGACAGATTTTTATCACAGATACTCACGCAGAGAGAACCGAAGAAGTAATTAAAAAGAGCAATAAACCATATCAAATATTTAATCTAAACTAATGGCAAAAAGAGAAAACGATGCTTTTTCAGTAAAAGATTTAATGGGTTCTTTTATCAAAGAAAACAACCTTTCTAAAGGAATGCAAAAACTAAAAATTGAAGAAGTTTGGGCAAAATTGATGGGACAAGGTGTTGTTTCTTATACAGAAAAAGTGCAATTGCAAAATAAAACTTTAGTAGTTTCATTGTCATCTTCTGTTTTACGTGAAGAATTAAGTTACGGAAAAGAGAAAATTGTAAAAATGATGAATGAAGAAATGGGAGAGCAATTGATTTCTAAAATTTTGTTGGTTTAAAAGAAAGAGAACTCATAAAAAAAACCCGATACAATTGTATCGAGTTTTTAGTAGTTAAGCGTTTATTAAGATTTTATCCTTAAAACATTTCTCTTCCTGAAAAGTGAAAAGCTCCTTCAATAGCAGCGTTTTCATCAGAATCAGAACCATGTACTGCATTTTCTCCAATAGAAGTTGCATATAATTTTCTGATTGTTCCTTCAGCAGCTTCAGCTGGATTTGTAGCACCAATTAAAGCTCTAAAGTCTTCAACAGCGTTGTCTTTTTCTAAGATTGCAGAAACAATTGGTCCGCGTGTCATAAATTCTACTAACTCTCCAAAAAATGGACGCTCATTGTGTACTGCGTAAAATGCTTCAGCATCTGCTGTTGTCATTTGAGTTAACTTCAATGCAACAATTCTAAATCCTGCTGCGTTAATTTTTTCTAAGATTGCTCCGATGTGTCCGTTTTCAACGCCATCAGGCTTAATCATTGTAAATGTTCTATTTGTTGCCATTTCTAACCTTTAAATTTTGTGCAAAAATACTCTTTTATCTGTTAAATGCAAGTTAATTATAACTTTGAGTAATTTCTTGTTGTAAAACATTGTCTTTGCCTCTCATTTGCATGGTGATTTTGTTCGCTTTAAAATCGAATTTTAAAATCCCAAAACTTATTTCAGAAACAACTTCTCCAATTCTATCTGGATTTTCTTCTCCTTTAAAACTGGAATAAGAATGTGTTAAGCCGCTTGAGGTAAAATCTATTAAAGGAAAACTTAGTCCTTCAATTTGAGTTCCAGAAAACTCAGAAATATGTCTATCACCCGATAAAACTAAAACACCTTTTGCTTTTGATGTTTTAATAACGTTTTTCATTTTATCAACTTCATGCGGAAAAGTTCCCCAAGATTCATAACCATGTTTGTAGGATAGTAGCTGAATACTACTTACAATAATATTGAAGTCTGCATTAGAGTTTGATAATTCGTTTTGAAACCATTTCCATTGTTGCGGACCTAAAACAGTTCCTTCTCCGTATTTATTTGGTTGATATCTTTTATTTTTATCAGCAGAAACAGTTAATCCTGTTCTAAAATAACGTGTATCTAAAACAATTACTTTTATACTTCCTTGATTTGTTTTATAAGTTTTTGAGTGATAAACTCCTTCTTGATTTCTTCTAATATCATCTTTAGGAACTTTTAAGAAATCTAAAAATTCTTGCTGACTTTCTTTCTTTTTATAAAATTCAACTCCACCATCGTTTAATCCATAATCATGATCATCCCAAGTAGCTAAAACATCAACCGAATTTACAAGTTCTTTGTACCCCTTTTGTCTCCATTGCATTTCATAATCTGCTTTTAATTTTGGCATACTATCTGTGTCAGAATAGACATTGTCTCCTCCCCAAATCCAAACTTTAGGATTGTTCTTAGCAATTTCATTCCATAAAATGTTTTCTACATATTGTTTGTTGCACGAGCCAAAAGAAATGATAAATTCTTCGTTTTCAGTTTTACAACTTAAACAGCAAAGTAGAATGAATAATACAGTAATTTTTTTCATGATTATATATTGATTTTAACACAAATGTAAGATTAATTTGATTAGCAAATTTAGTATTAAATTGTATCTTTGCAACTTATGGAGAAAGGACAAATACAGAAATTACAATCGTTTTTATCAAGTCCAAAAAACATTGTAATTGTACCACATAGAAACCCTGATGGAGATGCAATGGGATCAACTTTGGCATTATGTCAATATTTTAATTCTAAGAATCATTCAGCTACAGTTGTAGCACCAAATGAATATCCAGATTTTTTACGTTGGTTGCCAGGAAGTGATACAAATGTTATTTTATTTGACAAGCAAAATAAGCAAGCAAATAGAGCTATTGATACATCTGATATTATTTTTCTATTAGATTTTAATGCGTTGCATAGAGTTGGAGACGACATGGCAAAAACGTTAGAATTGTATAAAAATGATTTTGCGATGATTGATCATCATCAACAACCAGATTCAATTGCTACCTATTTATATTCTGATACTTCGATTTGTTCTACGGCACAAATGGTGTATCATTTTTTAGAAATGTTAAATGATACTGAAAGTATTACAAAAGATATTGCAACGTGTTTGTATACTGGAATTATGACAGATACGGGTTCGTTTAGATTTAGATCAACAACCAGTGAAACGCACAGAATTGTTGGAGATTTAATTGATAAAGGTGCTGAAAATGATAAAATTCATAGCAATGTGTATGACTCTAATTCATACAACAGATTGTTGTTGTTAGGGCAAGCATTAACAAATTTGAAAATATTTCCAGAATATAAAACTGCTTTTATTACACTTTCTGAAGCAGAGAAAAAGAAATATAATTACAAGAAAGGAGATACAGAAGGTGTTGTAAATTATGCACTTTCTTTAAATGATATTGTTTTTGCAGCAATTTTTATTGAGGATGAAGAACAAAAAATAATTAAGATATCTTTACGCTCTAAAGGAGATTTCTCTGTAAATCAATTTTCTAGAAACCATTTTAATGGCGGCGGACATGATAATGCCGCTGGTGGAAAATCTGATGTATCACTTGAGGAAACCATTGCCTATTTTACTTCTTTATTACCAAAATATAAAAATGAATTACAAAATTCTTATGAAGCGTAACATCCTTTTGTTTTTGAGTATTTTGTTGCTCTTTTCTTGTAAAGAACAAGAAGCAAGAAGACCTGTAACACAAAGAACTGCAACACTTTTATCTGAAACGTTAGATGAAAAGAAAAAATTAATAGCACTAGAAAATAGTATGATTGAAGAATTCATTGCGCAAGATTCTACAACAAATTACAAAGTTGCTTCAAATGGGTTTTGGTATACATACATAACACAAAATAAACTTGAAACTCAAGCTCCAACAATTGATGATGAGGTTGAAATTTCTTATGATATTACCGATTTAAACGGAAATGTCTTTTATTCTAAAGAAGAATTAGGAATTAAAAAATATGCAATCGATAAAGAAGATTTTATTCCTGGATTGCAAGAAGGAATTAAGTTGATGAAAGTTGGAGAAACCATTACATTTGTCATTCCGTCATACAGAGCTTTTGGTTTAGTGGGTGACGAAGATAGAATTGGCATCAATCAAACAATAAAAAGTACCGTAACCTTAATATCAATCAAACAAAATTAAAGAATGAAAGTTTTTAAATTATTCATAATTGCATTCATAAGCTTATCAATAGTTTCTTGTAAAAAACAATATGCAAGTGAAAAACTAGAGTCTAAAATAGATTCAGTTAGTTATGCCTTAGGAATGGACATGGCTATTAAATTAGAAGCGAGTTTAGGTAAAATTGATACGGATTTATTTATTCAAGGATATTTAAATGCCATCGATTCTACAGCTTTATTATTAGAATCTAAAGATTTAAATATTATAAATGCTTATGCGCAACAGATAAGGATGGATGCTGTTAATAAGCGACAACAAGAATCTACTGTTGATGTTGAAAAAGAGTTTGCAGAAACAAAAAGATTAGGCGTTGAATTTTTAGCTTATAATAAAACACAAAAAGGTGTTGTTACGACCAAAAGTGGCTTACAATATCAAATCTTAAAAGAGGGAAAAGGAGCAAAGCCATCACCAACATCTTCAGTAAAAGTACATTATACAGGTAAATTAATTAACGGAGCTGTTTTTGAAAGCTCTAGAAGTAAAAATCAACCCTCATTACAAAGAGTAAATGCCGTAATTAAAGGATGGTCTGAAGGATTACAATTAATGAAAGAAGGTGCTAAATATCGTTTCTTTATTCCCCAAGAATTAGCATATGGAGCAACCTATAAAAGTAAATTGATTCAACCTTATACCGCTTTGGTATTTGAGATTGAACTAATGGAAATCGTAAAAACTAAATAACAATTAATACACATTATGAAATTTTTTAAATTATTTTTCGTTGCTGCAATTTTACTTGTAGTTTCTTGTAAGCCAGCAAAATACCCAGACTTAAAAGACGGTTTATATGCAGATATTGAAACCAATAGAGGTGATATTTTACTTGAATTATATCAAGAGGATATGCCTTTAACAGTTTCTAATTTTGTTTCTTTAGCAGAAGGAGATAATCCACAGGTTTCTGATTCTTTAAAAGGAAAAGAATATTATGATGGTTTAACTTTTCATAGAGTACTAAAAGACTTCATGATTCAAGGTGGAGATCCTTTAGCAAATGGAACTGGTGGGCCAGGTTATGTTTTTGAAGATGAATTCCCAACAGACTCTTTGGGTGGATTTAAATATAGACACAATGACGCAGGTGTTTTATCAATGGCAAATGGCGGACCAGGATCTAATGGAAGTCAATTTTTTATCACTCATAAAGCAACACCTTGGTTAGATGGTATTCATTCTATTTTTGGTAAAGTAGACAGAGGTCAAGATATTGTAAATTTAATTGAAGCTAAGGATACAATTAAACATATAACAATTATTAGAGTTGGTAGCAAAGCAAAATCTTTTAATTCTGCTAAAGTTTTTAAAGCAGAAATAGAAAAATCTAAACTAGACAAACAGAAAAGATTTGAAGAAGCTAAAAAAGCAGCTAAAGTTTATCAAAAAACTCAAGGAATTGAGAAAGCAATAAAAACTGATTCTGGATTACGGATTTTAACGCTTAAAGAAGGTAAAGGAAAAAAGTTTTCTGCAACTAAACCAACTACAATGCATTATCACATGTTGTTAGCAAGTGGGAAGTCAATTCAATCTACATATGGTGGACAACCATTTACATTTACTTTAAGCCAACAACCAATGATTACTGGAGTAAATGAAGCTATTGTAAACATGAGAGAAGGTGGAAAAGTACGCTTATTTATTCCTTATAACTTAGGTTATGGAGAAGCTCCATATGGGCCTTTTCCTGCAAAATCTGATTTAGTTTTCGAATTAGAGATTCTAAAAGTAGGTAAGTAGTATATGTTTGATATTCTGATAGAAAAAGACAAACAATTTCTAATCTATTTAAATAGTTTAGGAAGCGAACAATGGGATCCGTTTTGGTTGTTTATTACAAACCAATTCAATTGGGCGCCATTGTTTTTGTTGATTATCTTTTTAATCTTTAAAAAATATGGTTGGAAAAAAGGCGGATTTATTTTCCTTTTTGTAATCTTATTAGTGGCTTTTTCTGATCAATTTACAAACATGATTCGTGGAATTTTTGAACGTTTACGCCCAAATAACGATACAAGTATCAACGAAGTTTTAAGAACATTAATTACTCCTCAGAGTTATAGTTTTACTTCTGGTCATGCAACAACATCAATGGTGTTTTCTGTATTTTCATATCTATTATTTAAAGACAGTTACAAATACATCAAATTCATATTTATATTTCCGATTTTCTTTGCGTACAGTAGATTGTATTTAGGAGTTCATTTTCCGTTTGATATTTTAACAGGCGCAACTATTGGAAGTATTATTGGATTTTCTGCATTTAGATTGCAGCGATTCTTAGTGAAAAAAATATTTACTGCTTAGTTTTCTTGTTGTTATAATACAAGTATTTCGTAGCATTGTAATAACCTCTTAAAAGACTATCCATTTGTTTTGTAACAATTGGATGGTCTTTTTTTATGTCGGTTAAATCTTTGCCATTAAAATCGTACAAATTCGTAGTATTTGAAACGGTTGTTAACGTATAATAGAAGTCGTTTTGTAATAAACTAATTGCTGGTTCGCCATTAATTGCTTGATATAAAAAAGCAAAATCAGTTCCGTTTTCAGCATCTAATGCATTAGAACCCAACGTGTAGTTTGTATAATTGATGTTTGCCAAACTCGCAGCAGTCGGAACAATATCTACCAGTTTTGTGAATCTTGATATCACTTTAGAATCTGTAAATTTAGGAGCATGTACAAAAAATGGAACGTGATGTACAACAGTTCCTAAAGCTGACTCTTCTTTTTCTAAAAAAGAAACAGGATTCATTGCTGTATTATGATCTCCAAAAAATAAGAAAATAGTATTGTCATAATAACCTGCTACTTTTGCACGCTTTAAAAATACATCCACATTAAAATCTAAATAACGCAATGCATTTATTTGTGCAACCGATTTAAATCCAGATTTAGACAATAGTTCTTTACTGATTTCATCTTCTTTTAAAGGGCGGAAACTATCTTTTTTGTCAGGAACGGTAAACGGCATGTGATTGGTTGCAGTTTGAATGTACGCAATAAATGGTTTGTCTTTTTTGTGTAGTTTTTGTAATTCTTTATCAGATTCTTTAAAGAGTTCATAATCATCAATTCCCCAAACATCTGCTCGGTTTTCATCTTGATAACTGCCTTCTTCAAAGATTTTTAAATCGTTGATATTCGATTGGAAAATTCCACGAATATTTGCCCAATTTGCACTTCCGCCTAAAAAATATAATTTTTCATAACCGTGAAACTGATCAAAAATAATACGTTGATCAATCACCATCGGATTTCGAGAAGCAGTTTCTACATTATCTACATCTGGCAAACCTGTAATACTTGCAAAAACACTTCCTGCTGTTCCGGCTTTATGCACATAAAAATTGGTAAAGTTGGCGCTGTTTCTTAAAATACTATCCATTTTTGGAGTTGTATTAATCGGATTGCCATAATAACTCATTGGCGCAGCTCCTAAAGATTCTAACATTACAATAACTACATTTGGTTTTGTAGTGATAGAATCGTTTCTTAAAACGCTTCTTTTAAAGTTTAAAGAATCTTTTGATAATCCTAATTGTTTTGCAACTGAAGGATAATATTTTTTCGTTTTTTCGATATCAAAACCATCACTTCTAAAAGCAAAACTATCGTAGAAATATAAGATTGGATTCAATGCAAACTGATTTACAGCTTGATTCTTTGCAAAGAATGCTTGACTCCAGCGCAAAGGGTAATGTGAAAAACTATTGTAGATTCCGAATGCCAATAAAAAGAAAGGGATTACAATAAAAAAGGCCTTTCTCTTTTTAGATATTGGAAGTGTGGTTACATTAAATTTTTTATATAAATACGCGTTGAATTTATAAATTACAATCCCTAAAATAAGCAAAGCAAATAATCCTTTATATACAGGGTAACTCTCAAACAATACTTGTGTAGAGATTTTTAAATTGCTTAGAAATCGTAATGAAGCAGCATCTAATCGAATGCTTAAATAATCGTAATATCCAAAATCAAACACATAAAAAAGTGTGATGACCAAATACATGATGGTAAAGTAAATGATGCTTATTTTTTTGTAAATTTTATAATTAAAAAACCGTTGGTTGATTACAAATAACAACAATGCAATAGGAAAAACAACCAAGGTTGCTAACTTGATATCAAAACGAATTCCCAAACCAAAAGCTTGTTGAATTTCTGAAGTAGTAACCGAATTTAATTGCGCAAAAAAGAAATAGAAAACAAGTCGAAATATAAAAGCATATACAGCAATTGAAAATAGGTTTGCAAAAAGATATTTAATATAATTGGGTATTCTTTGTAGCATTTTGTTTTTTAGAAAAAGCAAAGATATTGAATTTTAAGTGATGAAAAAGAGGAATGTTTTTGGAAAGATTCGCTAATTCAATAATATGGTTCCGTTTTTAATGAACTATATTCCGTGTTAGCGAAAGGTAGCTAAAAACGAGTTTAGAAACAAACTAAACGCTAATACCTAAAATAATTATTGCCAGTACTTTAATTAATTTTTGTATGAATCTCTTACTTAGAAAACTTTTTCTTTTTTCCTTTTAAGGTTTTTCGTTGGTATTTATTCTTTTTAATCAATAACAATTCACCATATTCTCCGTTTTTAAGACTAGAATCTACACCAAAAATTTTATGATTAAACAGCTGTACAACTTCTTTGTTTGAACAATGACCAACAATAATATGTTTGGAATCTAGCGTATGTAATATGTCATTGATTTCAGTGTCTTCTAAATTGTCATAGAAATATCCACGATACCAAATTAATCCTTTACCACTAAAATACGTTTTATAGAAATCTGTAGCTTTCATTTCTTCTTTAGTAAGATCAATAGCGTTTCTCATGGTTGCATTAATCGTGTGCATTGTTTCACTAGAAAAACCAGTTTTGGTAATAAATTCTTTAGAAACACCACCATGAACAAAGTAATCTTTATTAATTTTTATAATGGTTGCTTTAGAACGAAGCCATCTTCCTAGAACGGTGTTTTTACCATATATATCACTATAATTCATTCTTAATAACCTTGTAGTATGTCTGTATTTTCTATGAATATATCTTAAGTCGTTGTGCAACACCATATACTCATGATTCCCAAGTAAGAAATGAACTTTGCCACCTTCCTTTTTTGCTTGTTGCTCTAGTTTATATACTAATAGAAGCGTTTCATGAACTTTTGGCCCACGATCAAAAATATCTCCAGCAATTACCAAATGCCCTTTTCCAAATCTCCAATTCAGGTTTTTGTCAATAATCTTATTATTTTTTAAAAGTGTAACTGCCAAACCATACTGTCCGTGAATATCACTTAAAGCAGCTATTTTTTCGACATTTTTATATGTTGATTCTTCCGCATTAAATGTTGTTTTAAAAGCATTCAAAGGAAGATTTTTTATTGTAAGTTCTCCGTTTATGATTTCTTTTTGAACCAATTTATTTTGTTCAATAAATATAAAAGGACCGTCATTTAATGTAGTTATGTCGTATGCTTTTTTCTGAATTACTTGACTAAAAACAGTAGTTACAGTAAATAGTGTAAGAAATAAAAATGTGATTTTTTTAAACATTTTTTAGTTGTTTATGATAAGTTTAATAGTTTTTTTGCTGCGTTAAAAGGCGTTGTAGTTCCTTTTTCTAAATTTTGAATTTCTTTTTCAAGCTGATTCTTAACTGCGTTATTATTATAGAAATTATCTTTTAATTGTTGCTCAATCGTTGCTTTTAACCAATATGTATTTTGTTCGTTTCTACGTTTTGTAAAATAGTTATTCTTTTTAGTAAGCAATAAAAATGCCAAAATCATTGTGTCGATTTCTGTAATTCCATTATGTTTTAATGCACTACATGTTAATACTTTTGGTTGCCAAGAACTTTCTTTTGGCGGATATAAATGCAACGCTCGGTTAAACTCGGTTTTTGCAATTTTTGCATTCTGAATGTTATCTCCGTCTGCTTTATTGATCACAATGGCATCTGCCATTTCTATAATTCCGCGTTTAATTCCTTGTAATTCATCACCGGCACCAGCAATTTTTAATAACAAAAAGAAATCTACCATAGAATGTACAGCAGTTTCAGATTGACCAACACCAACGGTTTCAATAATAATGGTATCAAATCCGGCGGCTTCACATAAAATAATTGTCTCTCGTGTTTTTTGTGCAACGCCACCAAGAGATGTTCCAGATGGAGAAGGACGAATAAATGCATTTTTATCAGTGACCAATTCTTCCATTCTAGTTTTATCACCCAAAATACTTCCCTTGTTAACAGAACTTGTTGGATCAATTGCTAAAACGGCAACTTTTTTATCTTGATTGGTTAAATATTTACCATAACTTTCTATAAATGTACTTTTTCCAACGCCAGGAACACCTGTAATTCCGATTCGTATAGATTTATTTGCGTGTGGCAAACAGCGTTCTAAAATTTCGTTTGCTTTTTGTTGGTGTTTTGCATTTGTACTTTCAACCAATGTAATTGCTCTACTTAAAAAAGTAATATCGCTTGATAAAATTTTTGCAACAAATACATCCACCGAAAATTGTTTACTTCTGCTTTTTTTTATTTTTTTCGCAGAAGAACTACTTGTCGTTTCTGGTTGAGAAACGCCTTGTTTTTCTTGAAGTGCAGATTTTTTTTTGATTGCCATAATAGTATCGCCGAAATATTTAATGTAAATTTATGAATAAAATTATAGGATTTTGCAACAGAGCGAAAAAAGGTTCGTCTCTAAGGTAACAAATCAACAATGAGCCAAACCAAAGAATTACATAATCATTTAATTGAAGCTTGTAAAAAAAATGATGCAAAAGCGCAAATGCAGCTGTATGATTTCTATTGTAAAGCGATGTGTGCAATTGCAAACAGGTATGTAAAAGATACTTTTGTAGCAGAAGATATTATGCAAGATTCATTTATAAAAGCGTTTCAAAAAATAAACTCTTTTAAAGGAGATGTCACTTTTGGAGCTTGGATCAAAAGAATTGTAATTAACCATAGTTTAGATTGGTTAAAGAAAAGAAAATTAGAAATAGTTTCTTTAAATGAAGAGGTTTACAAAAGAGTAGAGGAAACAGAAGATTGGAGTATATCACATAGTATACAAGCCGATTTTATTGCGAAAGCTATCAAAAGTTTAAAAGAAAAATATAGTGTGGTGTTGTCATTATATTTATTAGAAGGATACGATCATCAAGAAATAGCACAAGTATTAGGAATTACTGAAGTAGCTTCTAGAACGCATTTAATGCGAGGAAAAAAGCAATTACAAGAACTTTTAAAAGAAGAACAATATGTCGAAGGATATTAGAGAAATCATGAAAAATTATAAGAGCGAAGACGTTTCTTTATCGGCAAATCACAGAAATAGTTTTCAGGATAGATTGCAGAAAGAAGTAAACCGTCAACCTAAAAAGAAAAATTATAAATGGTTGCAAGTTGCAGCTTCTGTAGTACTTGTTGTGAGTTTAGCAGTTGGTTATTTTGGAATGGAAACAGATCAAACAGAAGAAATAAAACCAACTAAGGGAATTAGTTTAGGAAATTTATCTCCAGAATTCAAATCGATAGAAGATTACTATACAAATAGCATCAATTACGAGATCAGTAATTTAGATGTAAACGAAGATAATAAAGAAATTTTAGATAGTTATTTAGCTAAAATTAGCGAGTTAACTACTGAATACAAATCATTAACTACAGAGCTCAATACAAAAGGAGTTAATGATGAAATCATCAATGCATTGATAAACAATTTGCAATTACGATTACAGTTATTGCAGCGATTAAAAAAACAGTTAAACGATTTAAAACAATTAAATTCAAAACAAAATGAAACTCAAAACTTATAAAAGTATTGGATTTTTGATTGCAGCTTTTTTAATAAGCAGTTTACAAGCACAAAAATTTGATAAAAAATTTAGCGAAAAATTTAAAGTTAATAAAGATGTAGTTCTTGCAATAAATGCTTCTAATGCAGATATTAATGTAACTACATGGAACCGAAATGAAGTTGCAATAAATGCAGTAATAACAGTAGAAGGTTTGTCTAAAGCAGCAGCGCAAAAATTTCTAAAAAACTGGGAGTTTGAAGCATTGGGAAACAAATCTAAAGTACAAATTAATGCAAACGCGAACCAGTTTTTACATTTCGGGGATAATGATTTTAAATTCAATTTTGGAGATATTACAATTCCTGAAATAGATATCAATATTCCAGAACTTAATTTTGACATCACGATTCCAGAATTTGAAATGCCAGAAATCACAATTCCAGAAATCAACATTGATTTCACAGAAATGTTTAACAACATAACTGAAGAATTAGATAATCATAATTTTGAAGAAGGAGACCCGCAAGAGTTTACCTATAAATCAAAAGGGAAAAAGAAAACGGTTGTCATTAAAACTAAAAAAGAGTGGAACAAGTTTAAAAAATCGAAAGATTATAAAGAAATGATGTCTGATATTAAGGAAGGTCTTGAAAAAGCTCAAAAATCACTTAAAAACATCGACAAAAAAAAGATTCAAGACCAGCTTAAAAAAGCAAAGATTCAATATCAGAAAATTGATAAAAAGAAAATAAAAGATCAAATTAAGAAAGCACAATTGCAATATGAAAAGATTGATAAAGTCAAAATGCGAGAGGCTTTAGCAAAAGCAAGAAAAGGCATTGAGCAAATGAAAATTAAAATGGCAAACAGCTATAGAAATGGCGATAATGTTATTGTGATTGAAGATGGTAAAAGTAAAAAGAAAGTAAAAATTACTAGAACAATTACGATTAAAGTACCTAAGAATGCTAAGTTCGATTTAAATACAAGACACAGTAAAGTGAAATTACCAAAAGGGAAAGCTTCAGGGAAAGTTTCTTACGGATCTTTTAATTCTGATGAAATCAATGGAGGCGATTTGAAAATTTATTATGCAGCTCCAGTAAAAGTTGCTGCATTAAACGCAAGTACACTATCATTAAATAACATTACCGATGCAACAATTGCATCGGTAATGAATACAAAACTGACATCAAATTCTTCTGATTTAACGATTGATAAAGTAAATAGTAATGTTGATGTTATAAGCAAATTTGGTGAATTGATAATTTCAGAAGTTGTTACTGGTTTAAAAAATTTCACATTAGATCTTAATTTTTCTGATGCAACAATTGATTTAAAAAACCTAACAGAAAAATTGAATGTTATAAAAGCAAGTAATGTAAGTTCTAATAAAAATGTTTCTAAGAATTTTACTTTAAACGGAAACTTTTCTTTAAAAAGTAAAAACATTACAGTTAAAGGAAATCAAAGTAAAATTATCATTAAAAAACAATAGTTTATTGATTTAAAACTACTTTAAATTTTGTCAAACTTCTAACAAATTCCCGTTTTCTCTTTAAGTAAAACTTCCTATCTTTACATTTCTATAATTGAATACTTATTAATGGAAATCTATAAAGAGAATCAGCTTAAAATTTACAATTCACTTAGCAAAAGCAAAGAGCTTTTTAAACCACTAACAGAAGGTCGCGTTGGCATGTATGTTTGTGGTCCAACTGTTTATAGCAATGTTCATTTAGGGAACGTTCGTACATTTATGTCGTTCGATATGGTATTTCGTTATTTACAGCATTTAGGATATAAAGTGCGTTATGTTCGTAATATTACAGATGCCGGACATTTAGAAAATGATGCAGATGAAGGTGAGGATAGAATTTCTAAAAAAGCACGTATCGAAGAAATTGAACCGATGGAAGTTGTACAACGTTACACAGTTGATTTTCACGAAACCTTAGAGAAATACAATTTTTTACCACCAAGTATAGAACCAACTGCAACGGGTCATATTGTTGAGCAAATTGAAATGATTAAAGAAATCATGGAGAAAGGCTTAGCATATGAAGTAAATGGTTCTGTATATTTTGATGTGTTGAAATATAATAAAGATGGTCATAATTATGGGATTCTTTCTGGAAGAAAAATGGAAGATGCCATTCATAATACCAGAGCTTTAGACGGTCAATCTGATAAGAAAAACCCACAAGATTTTGCACTTTGGAAAAAAGCTGATGAAAGACACATTATGCGTTGGCCATCACCTTGGTCTGATGGTTTTCCTGGTTGGCATTTAGAATGTTCTGTAATGAGTACAAAATACTTAGGAGAACAATTTGATATTCACGGTGGTGGAATGGATTTGAAATTTCCACATCACGAATGTGAAATTGCACAATCTCAAATTTGTAGTGGACACAAACCTGTTAACTATTGGATGCACGCAAACATGTTGTTGTTAAATAGCCAAAAAATGGCAAAATCAACAGGGAATTTTGTATTGCCAAATGAAATTTTAACAGGAGATAACACAATATTAAGTAAAGCATTTGCTCCAAGTGTTGTTCGTTTTTTCAACATGCAAGCACATTATAGAAGTATTTTAGATTTTTCTAGTGATGCTTTAGAAGCTTCTGAAAAAGGATATTTTAAATTGATGGACGCAGTAAATTCGTTGCAAAATATTCAAACAAGTAAAACATCATCAGTTGATGTTTCTGCATGGAAGCAGCAATGTTACGATGCAATGAATGATGATTTTAATACCCCAATTTTAATTGCACATTTATTTGAAGCGGTAAAAATCATCAATCAATTAAAAGAACAAAAAGGAACAATTTCTGCAGAAAATTTAGCAGAGTTCACAGATACAATCAATGCATTTGTTTTTGATATTTTAGGATTGACAAATGAAACAAAACAAAACAGTTCTGATAAAATTGATGGAGTAGTAGCGTTGTTAATCAAATTGAGAAAAGAAGCAAGAGATAATAAAGATTGGGCGTTGTCTGATCAAATTAGAGATGAATTGTTAGCGTTGGGAATTCAATTAAAAGACGGAAGAGAAGGAACCACCTTTTCAATCAATTAGTTTGAAGAAAATCCTGACATATCCATTTATATTGTTGGTTCGTTTTTATCAAACTGCAATTTCACCTTACACGCCATCAACCTGTAGGTATTCGCCAACATGCTCGCATTATACAGTAGAAGCATTGCAAAAACATGGTTTGTTTAGCGGAGGTTGGTTAGCAATAAAAAGAATATTTAGTTGTCATCCTTGGGGCGGACAAGGTTATGATCCTGTTCCAGAAAAGAAGAAATAATTTTTCTGAAATTTTCAGAAATTCATATAGAAAATATAAAGAATGAAATTTTTATCAATAGTTTGGGATCCTTCTGTAGGGATCGATTTAGGTTTTTTTGTAGTTAGATGGTACAGTTTAATGTTTGTTATTGCATTTGTTTTAGGAATGCGATTGATGAAAAAAATCTTTATTGAAGATAAAATTTCTTTAGAAAAATTAGACACACTTTTTATGTACACCTTTATTTCTATGCTAATAGGAATGCGTTTAGGAGATGTGTTTTTTTATAGTTGGGATTATTACCAACATCACTTATTAGAAATCATTTTACCTTTTAAAGAGAGAGAAGGAGCAACTGCTGTATTCGGAATGATAAATGGGTGGGAGTTTACTGGTTATACAGGATTTGCAAGTCATGGTGCTGCAGTAGGAATTATTGCTGCGTTGTTTTTTTATAGTAAAAAAGTAATTCAAAAACCATTTTTATTCATCTTAGATAGAATGGGAATTATGGTTGCTTTAGCAGGATTTTTTATTAGAATGGGAAATTTTTTCAATTCTGAAATCTTTGGAAAACCAACTGGAAGTAGCTTTGGAGTAATATTTAAAAAAGCGGGTGAAACTGTTCCAAGACATCCTACTCAATTATATGAAGCATTTAGTTATTTGATTCTATTTATTATTCTTTGGAGAATGTACTGGAAAACTGACGCAAAAGAAAAATCTGGATATTTATTCGGTATTTTCTTTGCGGTTCTTTGGGCATTACGTTTTGTAATTGAATTCTTAAAAGAAGCACAAGTAGAGGGAAGAGAAGATTGGATTTTTAATTCACTAAATACGGGTCAAGTTTTGAGTATTCCTTTAGTAATTATAGGTTTAGTACTAATCTTTAAGAAAAGATAATAATTTATAGGTTTTCTTTTTGATAGATTATTGATTTTAAGTTGTTGAGGTTTTTATTTAAATGACTTACATAAAATGAGTTTACAATAATCAATAAAAGAATTAAAGAAGCAGAAATTGTTATCACTTGCATTAAGTATTCAAAATAATAAAAGAGTATAAATAAATTTAGAATTGTTATAATTGATATAATAATTACAAGAACCCTTTTTGTAAAACAAATTCTTACTTTAGAATAGTAAAAGGAGTTGAAAATAAGAGTTTTTTTGTGAAGCTTAGCAATAAAAAAACCCAATCTTAAGATTGGGCTTTTTAATGGTTAAAATAAAATTTTATTATCCTTTAATTTTCTTCTTAAACTTACCAAATTTGTTGTCTTGTTTCTTAGGCCAGCTGTTGTTTGTAACATCAACATCTGCAGTTTCTAAATCTGGATCTATTTTAATGTTTTTAATTTCTTGATTAGAAGAAAAAACTCTCATCGCTCTATTGTCATTTTTCATCCAAATTTGAGCTGGAAAAGTTTGCTTTTCTTTAGTTCCGTCTGCATAGGTTAACTCAACAATAATTGGCATTGCTAATCCACCTGGTTTTTCAAATTCAACTTGATATAAGTAAGGTTTAATCTCTGTACCGTTTTTTACATGCTTTTTTAATGCTGCTGTATTTAAATCTTCTTTTTTATCAGAAATATATACCAATTCTCCAAGGCTATCAAAATATGTTTTAGCTCTTGGGTTAGATTTGATAATGTTTGCAACTCTATCACTTTGCTTGTCTGTTACATATAAAGGTGTTACTTTTTTAATTCCGATATCTGTTACATCAGTTGTATAAAACCAACCTCTCCAGAACCAATCTAAGTCCATTCCAGACGCATCTTCCATAGATCTAAAGAAATCTGCTGGAGTTGGGTGTTTAAACATCCAACGTTTAGAGTAGGTTCTAAAAGCATGGTCAAATAATTCTGGCCCCATAATTGTTTTTCTCAACATGTATAAACCAGCAGCTGGTTTAGAATATGCATTGGGTCCAAATTGCTTTACATAATCTCCTTGAGACATAATAGGAGAGATGTTTTCTTGATTTCCGCCCATGTATCTTGTAATATCTTTTGCTGGATTTTTAGCAAATAATTTAGGATCGTATTTTAATGAAGCTAAAATTTCTACAAACGAGTTTAAACCTTCATCCATCCAAGTCCATTGTCTTTCATCAGAATTTACAATCATCGGAAAAAAGTTATGACCAACTTCGTGTATAATTACACCAATCATTCCTTTTTTAGTTCTGTCAGAATACGTTCCGTCTGCATTTGGTCTACCAAAATTGAAACAAATCATTGGATATTCCATTCCTTGTCTTTCTGAATGTACAGAAACGGCTTTGCTATACGGATAGTCAAAAGTCAATTTAGAGTATTCAATTAAAGTAGTAGCAACTGCTCTTGTAGAATGCTCTTCCCATAATGGATTTCCTTCTTTTGGATATAATGAAGTTGCCATTACAGTTTTACCATTTACATTTACTGCCATTGCATCCCAAATATATTTTCTTGAAGTTGCAAAAGCAAAATCACGAACACGTGTTGTTTTATAATGCCAAGTCTTCATTTTTTTAGAACGTCCTTTTTCAGTTTTTTCAGCTTCTTTTTGTGAAACAATAATTACTGGTTTGTCAAAAGTTTTTCTAGCTTTTTCAAAACGATTACGTTGCGTTCTTGTTAACACATCTTTCTCATTCTGTAATTCTCCAGTTGCTTCCATGATATGATCTGCAGGAACTGTAATTTTTACATCATAATCTCCAAATTCTAGTGCGAATTCACTTCTTCCCCAGAATTGCATATTTTGCCATCCTTCAACATTATTATACACACATAATCTTGGAAAGAATTGTGCAATAGTATAGTTGTTATTTCCGTCAGGAAAAGTTTCTAAACCAGAACGTCCACCATCTTTATTGATGTCATTAATTTTATAATTCCATTTAATTCTAAACTTAAAAGTTTCACCTGGAGCTAATGCTTTAGGCATGTTGATACGCATCATCGTTCTATTGATAAAGTGCGATAATGGTTTGCCATTACTTTCTACCAATTCGATTTTATGACCAAAACCTTTACTTTCTTTCATGTAAGCGTTTTTAAAATTGTCTGGTGTAATAAAATCAGTTGCACTTGTAGTTTGTGCTAAAGGAGTTTTAGAATCATCAGCTCTCATATTTTGGTCTAATTGAACCCATAAATATTCTAAATGATCTTTAGAATTATTAAGATATGTAATTCTTTCATCTCCATAAATACGATTGTTAGCTTCGTCTAAACGAATGTCCATTACATAATCAACTTTTTGTTGTGTGTATTGGTGTCCTGGAGCTCCAGAAGCAGTTCTAACTGAACTTGGCGTTGCCAATACATCTTTCATTTGTCTAAACTTGTTCTGGTCTGTGTGTCCTTTTTGAGTTTTCTTTTTTGTTGTGTCTTGTGCAAATCCTGCAGCTACAACAAAGAAAACTGAAAATAAGAGTAATCCGATTTTTTTCATTTTGAGTATTTGTTTTGATTATAATTTCGAAAAGTAATAATTTTTAGTTTAAAGAAAGCTGTTAAATATCATATTTTAGAAAATTGATTTTTGGTAATAAAAAAAGCGATGTAAATTACATCGCTTTTCTAGTACTATAGATTTAATTATCCTTTAATTTTCTTCTTAAACTTACCAAATTTGTTGTCTTGTTTTTTTGGCCAGCTGTTGTTTGTAACATCAACATCTGCAGTTTCTAAATCTGGATCTATTTGAAAACTCACAATTTCTTTATCCGAAGTAATTGTTTTCGTAATTTGTTTGTCATTTAATCTCCAAATTTGAGCAGGGTATTGTTTTCTTCCTTTTGTTCCGTCTTTATAAGTAAACTCAACAATAATAGGCATTACTAAACCACCTGGTTTATCATAGGTAACTTCATAGAAAAATTTATCACTTGCTTTTTTAGCTCCTTGTGCATTTTCAACAAAATTTACAGCTCCATTATTTCCTTCTACGGCTGTATATTTCTTAACAGATTTAATTCCGATATCCGTTACATCTGTTGTATAGAACCATCCTCTCCAGAACCAATCTAAGTCCATTGCAGAAGCATCTTCCATTGTTCTAAAGAAATCTGCAGGAGTTGGGTGTTTAAACTTCCAACGATTTGCATATTCTTTGAATGCATGGTCAAATAATTCTGGACCCATAATCGTATTTCTTAATATCCATAATGCAGTAGCAGGTTTTCCGTATGCATTGTTTCCAAAACTATAGGTATTATCTCCTTTAGACATAATTGGAGCAATTCTAGATTGATCTCCACTCATATAGCGAACAATATTTTTAGGTAAACCTCTAGTTAATGGGTAATCTTTTTCATAATCCATCATTGCTTGTAATTGTGTGTAAGAGTTTAATCCTTCATCCATCCAAGTCCATTTACGTTCATCAGAATTTACAATCATTGGAAACCAGTTATGACCAACTTCATGAATTGTTACATTGATCATTCTGTATTTCTGTCTATCTGAATAACCTCCATTAGGTAAATCTGGTCTTCCAGGATTAAACGCAATCATAGGATATTCCATTCCCATTTGCCCATCTACAGAAATTGCTTTGTGATATGGATAATCAAATGTTTGTCTAGAATATGCTTTTAAAGTTACCGCAGTTGCTTTGGTAGAGTGGTCTCCGTATAATGGATTCGCTTCTTTTGAATAATAAGAATATGCCATTACATTTTTACTATCAAGTTTTACAGCCATTCCGTCCCAGATAAACTTTCTAGATGTTGCAAAAGCATAATCTCTAACATTCTCTGCATGGAATCTCCAAGTTTTGGTTTTCTTAGATTTTTTCTTTTCAATTTTTGTTGCTTCTTTTTGTGTATGAATTACAACAGGCTTGTCAAAAGATTTTCTTGCTTGTGCCAATCTTTTTTGTTGCGTTCTAGTTAAAACTTCATTTTCGTTCATCAATCTTCCAGTTGCACCTAACATGTGATCATCTGGAGTAGTAATGTTTACTTTATAATCCCCAAACTCTAAAGCGAACTCACTTCGTCCCCAGAATTGATCATTTTGCCATCCTTCAACATTGTCATACACACATAATCTTGGGAAAAATTGAGCAATTACATAATTATTATTTCCGTTCTCAGTAAAATGCTCATATCCAGATCTACCACCTTGAGTTCTGTGATTATTTATGATATACCACCAATTAATTTTAAATTTAAATGTTTCACCCGATGCCAAAGGTTTAGGTAAATTAATACGCATCATTGTTTGATTGATTGTGTATGATAATTTACTGCCATCAATATTGCTAACGTTTGTGATATTAAATCCACCTTCAAAAGGTTTGTCGTTGTAAGTCTTATCAAAACGATCTTTAGAAGTTCTTTTTGGAATTCTGTCTGTTGTGATATCTGGAGTTTTAGAATCTGCAGCACGCATGTTTTGATCTAATTGCACCCACAAATACGTTAAATTATCTGTAGAATTATTGTGATACGTAATGGTTTCCTTACCAGTGATTTTTTGATTTTCATCATCTAAAACAATGTCCATAACATAATCAACTTTTTGTTGAGTATATTTAATTCCAGGTGCTCCAGAAGCCGTTCTTTGGCTGTTTGGAGTAGCGTGATCAAGTTGTTTGAACTTGTTCTGATTTGTGTGTCCTTGTTGTGTTTTTCTTTGCTGTGCAAAAGAAGAAGCTGCAACAAATACTAGTGAGAGAACTAGTAAACCGATTTTTTTCATAATGTTGGGTTTTGTTGAATTAGTTATTAATATTTTAATTTGCCTGACTGTTCTTTTTTAGTAAGTAAAACACTTTTATGTTTTTTATTTACTTTAGATTTTATTAGATTTTGTTGTTCAGGAAAATGTTCTAATAAAATAGTATTGTTTATGTCTATTTCTTTAAGTAAAGCTACATCTTTTATTTCTAAGTAAAAGAAAACAACATCACCATCATATTCTTTTCCTAAATACTTAAAGTCATATGATTTGTTATCAAACTTAAATTGCACGTTTTTTTGTAAATATTCAAAAAAGTATGTATCACTATCTTTTGGTTCTTTCTTGGTGTCTAAAAAAAAGCTTTTATTATGAATTTTATTCAAAGCAGTTTCAATATCATCAATAAAAACATTGATAATAACTTCTACAGATTTATTCTTAGAATTGTATTCTATTTGAGTTAAACTCAAATAATATTTATGTGCTGTAAAAGCAAAAAGTGGTACTATTAATATGAATAGCAGGAGCTTTTTAATTCTCATTAAGTAGTTATTGTATGTAAATTTGAACAATTAAACTTAGTAAAACAAATTATTTGCTTTTTTCTAACAAATGAAGATATGATTCACTCGCTTTTAACAAAATTTTAAGAATATCAAGGTGCTTTTTGTCTTTATATAACTCTTCAATGCCGAGGGAAGTACAATACTCTATAAAGTGATAATATTTTTCTTCAGGAATTTTCAATCTTTCAAAAAAGAAATGTTCACCAAATATTTTTTTCAATTCTTTTGGGAACTTTTCTTTAAAACTGATGAATTTTCTGTCGGCACGTTTTTTCTTTAAATCGGCGTAAGGAATTAAAACACTTCCACCAACGCCTTTAAAACCGGGTAATTGACCTGGAGTTACAGTAGGCTTTTGTAAGTGACGTTCATCTTTCCCAATTCCCATATTCATAATATTGTCAAAACCAAGACCCATAATATAATTAACGATACTTTTCATTTGATCTTTAATAGTGTCTTTTTGTTTATTAGCTGTGTCAAAGGAAAGCACTCCTTTTAACTTCTTTTTTATTTCTACTTCTTCTAATAAATTTGTTTTAGGTAAAAGATAAACCCTTAAAAAACGTGCTTTAAAAATTCCGTTTGTAACTCTAATTTTTTTGCCAAGAAATTGAATATTTGTTATTTGAACCCAATCTCCTTTTTTAGCTTGAATGGTAAATTTACCGTTGTCATCAGAAACTGTTCCCTGGTTTGTAGTTAAATTAATAATATGAGAATTGATGAGTCCTTTAGAAGATTGATTTATAATAACGCCATTCATTTCAATCCTTTTTTCTTGTGAAAAAGAAAGTTGAAAAAACAGCAGTAAGAAAAAAATTGAGAGTAGTTTTTTTTTCATGCAGTAAAGTAATTAATTAGTCTTGGTTAATAAAGTTTCTTGATTGATTTTTTTATGAGGGAATTTTTTGCTTTCTCTGATCAAAATTTCTGTAAGTTTCAATTGATTTCCTATTTTATATTGTTGAATGATGTTTTTTGTCAAACAATAATTCAAAAATTGATTGATGTATGCTTTCTTTATTTTTAATTGTTTTTCAAAAAAGAAATCGGAGAACTTAGTTCTTATTTTTAATAGTTCTTCATCTGTTGCTTTTAGCTTTTTTAAATGTTTTACTCTTTTGGTTCTTCCATTAAAAAAGTTTAATAATTTTTCTAAGTCAATGGATGCACTTGTAAAAGTTAACTTGGCAATCTTTTCGTTTTTTTTAGTAACAACGTTTGCATAAGGTAATTTTAATGTTGTTGCATTTACTAAATGTCCAGGCATTATTTGTGGATCAACATAAAAAATACCTCTTCTTTTTTTTAGCTTCACTTCGTTTAAAACGTAAGAAGCAGATTCAATATTTAATACTAATTTTTTTGAAGTAAATGTTTCTTTTGTAATGCTAACTTCTTTGTTTTTAATGTTAATGTGAGAAATAAAAAGGGTGTCTTTTTTAGAAACTTGAATTTTATATTCTCCTTTATCATTTGTGATTGTACCAATAGATGTTTTCTTATTGATTACATGAACGTTTTCTATCGGGATAGAATCAATCATTATTTTTCCATAAATAATGATTGATTCTTTTTCTTGAGAATTCATCAAGAAAGAAAATCCGATTAAGAAAAGAAGTAGCGTTCTATTTTTCATCATCACAAAGAAAACTGTCAAGCTTCTTAAAACTGTATTAAAGCACTCGTAAACTTTTGTTAAAGAGAAATGTTGATAAAGAAAATTTCTTACTCGTTTTTTGACCCAATAACTTTAGTTTCGTTATTTTTGAAATATGAAAAAACTCATTGTAGCCAGCACATCAACCATTCATGGAAGTGGTTATTTAGAATACCTTCTACCAACGCTTTCTGATCATTTTAAAAATGTTAAAACTTTGCTATTTATTCCGTATGCTAGACCAAGCGGAATTTCTTACGATGCTTATACAGCAAAAGCTAAAGCCGCTTTTAAGACTATAAATATTGATGTAAAAGGAATTCATGAGTTTCAAAATTCGAAGGAAGCCGTTTTAAATGCTGAAGGAATTTTTACGGGCGGAGGAAATACTTTCGAGCTTGTAAATCAGATTTATAAAAACAACATTTTTGATGTTTTAAAAGAAGTTGTAGAAGGCGGGACACCCTATTTAGGAACCAGCGCAGGAAGCAATATCTGTGGGGTTTCTATGATGAATACTAACGACATGCCAATAGTGTATCCGCCAAGTTTTAAAACCTTAGCGTTCATCCCTTTTAATATAAATGCACATTATTTAGATCCGATTGAAGGCTCTAAACACATGGGTGAAACTAGAGAAACTAGAATTAAAGAATATCATGTTTACAATACAACTTCTGTAATCGGTTTACGGGAAGGAAGTTGGTTAAAAGTTGACGGAGACTCAATTACGTTACAAGGAGAATTATCTGCAAGAATTTTTGAAAAAGATAAAGAACCTATAGAAAGTATAAGTGGTTCGAAAATTATTTATTACTTTTAGCTTAAAGAATACTTTATGAAGTTTGTAAAAAAAATAGGGACTTTAAACTTAGCGGTTTTATTTGTTTGTTTAGTAATTGTAATTTATGCTGAGTATCTTTTTTTAAGTGGAGATAAATTGCACGGAATATTTCTTGGTTTATGGGCTCCTATGTTAATAGGCTTACTAATCTTCTTTAATACAATTATGAATGGAGATAGATAAAATAATATTATACTCTTCCTTTTTTATGTTTGCTTTTGTAATTATATGGGCTTTGCTTTTTATAAGAGCTTATGAAAAAAAGAGGTGATTTTAATATTTTACGTAATCAACAATTTCTAGACCATACCCAATCATTCCAACACGTTTTTCTTGTGTTGTATTAGAAACCAATCTGATTTTATTGATGTTTAAATCGTGTAAGATTTGTGCACCTATTCCAAAATCTTTGCTGTCCATTTTAATTTGTGGTGCTTTCATTTCTCCTTTAGATTGTAAATCTTTTAAAATGTCTAAACGGTTTAGTAAATTTTGAGACTCATTTTGTTGATTGATAAATAAAATAGCACCGTTACCATCATCTGTAATGGTTTTAAACATTTTATCTAGCTTCTTATCAGCATTGTTTGTCAACGTTCCTAAAATGTCATTATTTACCAACGTAGAATTTATTCTTGTAATCACAGGCTCGTTATCTTTCCAAGAACCTTGTGTTAATGCTAAATGAACTTGACGATTATTTGTTTGTTGATATGCTCTTAATCTAAAAGTTCCAAAACGAGTTTCGATATCAAAATCTTCTTTCTTTTCAATTAAAGAATCGTGTTCCATTCTATACGCAACCAAATCTTCAATTGAAACAATCTTTAAATCGAACTTTTTAGCAACTTTCACCAGTTCTGGTAAACGTGCCATGGTTCCATCTTCATTCATGATTTCTACAATAACTCCTGCAGGTTCAGAACCTGCTAAACGTGCAAAATCTATTGCTGCTTCTGTATGACCAGTTCTACGTAATACACCGCCTTCTTTTGCTCTTAATGGAAAAATATGTCCAGGTCTTGCTAAATCAAATGGTTTGGTATCTGGATTGATAATCGCGTTTACTGTTAGCGCTCTATCTTTTGCAGAAATTCCAGTTGTAACACCTTTCCCTTTTAAATCAACAGAAACAGTAAAAGCAGTTTCCATAGGATCGGTATTGTTGTTTACCATCATTCCTAATTGTAATTCTTTACTACGTTTTTCTGTAATTGGAGCACAAATTAAGCCACGACCATGTGTTGCCATAAAATTAATCATCTCTGGCGTTACTTTGTCTGCAGCAGCAAGAAAATCTCCTTCATTTTCTCTGTCTTCATCATCTACAACAATAATAACTTTACCATTTCTAATGTCTTCAATAGCTTCAGAAATTGAATCTAATTGGATATTGTTTTTAGTTTGCTCCATTATTTGTTTTTGTCTTTTTTGACGATATTTTTTTGATAAATGTTGTAATCGGCTGCAAAAATACATCAATATTAAAGATTCCCATATCTTTTGTAGCTCTTCTTGTTAATAAAATTGCAATCGGAACCATTAATAGGGCAGAAACCCAAGAGCCTAAAAATGCTGTAATAGAACTTTCTTCAGCTAAATTTCTTCCAAAAGTATTGGCAAAAAAATACAATACATAAATTGATATTGCCAAAATCATTGGTAAACCAAAACCTCCTTTTCTAATGATTGAACCTAAAGGCGCGCCTATAAAAAAGAGAATTAAACAGGATAATGAAAATGCGATTCTGTTGTAATATTCTATTTCATGAAGGTTTAAAACTTTTCTTCTAAACTTAAATGATTCTTTTCTGTTTATAATAATACTCATAGCATTTTTACTTTTTGCTATGGATGAATTTATCATACGTAATTGAGTACGTTCATCAAAATTATCGAAAACATTGGGTTGTAAATTTAAGGTGTCTTTTACAAACGGAATTAACTTTTTGGCATCAGCATTTATGGATAAACTTTTGGCTCTTCCTTTTATATATTCTTGAAAGTCATCATTATAATAAGGAATAGTATCCTTTAATTGACTTAAAGTTTTCATACTATGAAAACCTTTTAATTTTTCTTCTTCTAATAAAGAATCATCTGGCATTGTAATTATGATGGAATACTCTTTAAAATGCGCAGTAGAAACGGGCATGTTTTTCTCTGTTCTTTTTTCTATGTGATCTTCATAAAACTGACCATTATATAAAACCAAGGTCATATATTTACTACCTTCTTTATTAATGATTTTACCGGTTTTAGCAGTAATGATTTTATTATTCCACTTTTTCTGAGTTAAATCATAAATAATTACACGCTTTAACAAATCTTCATTCTCTCCATATTTTTCATCAAACTTAATATGGTAACCAGGAATCTCTGTGTTAAAACTACCGGGAACTAAAGCCATGGAAGGTTTTTGTTTTTTGATATTTACGTATAGATTTTTCTGTTTAAACATTGCATATGGATACACGTTGTTTAGAAACAAAAAATTGATAAAACTCATAAAAACAGTTAAGATAATCAATGGTCTCATTAAGCGTTGTAAAGAGATTCCTGCAGATTTAGAAGCTGCAAATTCGTAGTTCTCAGAAAAATTACCCATTGCCATGATTGCAGAAAGTAATACTGCTATTGGTAATGCTTGTGGAGTTACCAATAAGGCCGTGTAATACAGAAATTTTAAGATGAAAATAATATCAATTCCTTTCCCAGCAATGTCTTCAAAAGCCAACCATAAAGCTTGCATGACCAATACAAACAATACAATTAAAAAAGTAGCCAAGAAGGGCTTTAGAAAACTTTTTAAAATGTATTTGTCTAGTATTTTCATAAAAAGGATTGCTTATAAAAAGAAGTTAATCTATGATATAATTCTTTTTTAAATAACTGTCTTTATCAAAAGAAAACGTGCTTTTTGGAAATGATTGATTTCCTTTTAACGAAGTAATTGTAAACGTTGTTTTTGCTGAATTTGAACCTATTTGAGACAATTTAAAAATGTGTTTTGTTTTTAAATCGATTCCTAATTCTACCTTAACAATATCAGAATCACTATCAATCGGTGTTAAATTTACAAACTGAACTTTATGACCATCTATAGTTTCAGTTTTTCCTAATTGATATGTATACCCTTCTTGATAAAAAGTCAATAGTTTTGATGGATAAATAAAACCATCATCCGCATCAAAATCACTATCATTTATAGCAATTTCTTTTTCTTCATGATTGATGACGTATAACTTTTTACCGTCAAAAATAAAGTTAGTTCCAATATAATTTAAGTTGTATTTTTCTCCTTCTAAAAAAATAGTTCCTTTCATTGGTGCTTCATCACCTTCTTTAATACCCGCTTCTTCATTACTTAAACTTGAATTAAAAATGATTTTCATATTTGTATATGAAGTCATTTTTGAAGAAACTTCATCTAATAATTTTTTTGCATTGTTGTTTTGTGCAAAGTTATTTGTAGAAATTCCTACAAAAAGAAGTAGTATATATATGGTTGTTTTTTTCATTGATTTGAAATCTAATTTTGTTCGTTTGCCAGCAATTGATCTAAAGCAACAAGATCAGTTACTAAAACCTGTCTTGCTTTACTTCCTTCAAATCCACCAACAATTCCTGCGGCTTCTAGTTGATCTATTAATCTACCAGCTCTATTGTATCCTAATTTTAATTTTCGCTGTAATAAAGATGCTGAACCTTGTTGTGCTGTCACTATAATTTCTGCAGCATCTCTAAATAATTTATCTCTGTCTGCAATGTCTACATCAAGAGCTGTGCCAGCTTCTTCACCAACATATTCTGGCAATAAATGTGCGTCTGCATAAGCTCTTTGTGATCCAATAAAGTCAGTGATCTTTTCAACTTCTGGCGTATCAACAAAAGCACATTGAATTCTATCTAAATCGTTTCCGGCAGTATATAACATATCTCCACGACCAATTAATTGATCTGCACCACCAGCATCTAATATAGTTCTAGAATCAATTTTTGAGGTTACTCAAAATGCAATTCTTGCAGGGAAGTTCGCTTTAATAATTCCTGTAATTACATTTACAGAAGGTCTTTGTGTAGCTACAATTAAATGTATTCCGATAGCTCTTGCAAGCTGTGCTAGACGTGCAATTGGCGTTTCTACTTCTTTACCAGCCGTCATAATTAAATCTGCAAATTCGTCAATAACTAAAACGATGTAAGGTAAAAATTGATGTCCGTCATTTGGATTTAACTTACGCGCTTTAAATTTCGTATTGTACTCTTTGATGTTACGAACCATTGCGTTTTTTAATAAATCGTAACGATTGTCCATTTCTATACACAAAGAATTTAATGTGTTTACAACCTTGGTTGTATCGGTGATAATTGCTTCTTCGCTGTCTGGCAATTTTGCTAAATAATGACGTTCAATTTTATTGAATAATGTCAATTCTACTTTCTTTGGATCTACCAAAACAAACTTTACTTCGGCAGGATGTTTCTTGTATAAAAGCGATGTTAATACAGCATTTAATCCAACAGATTTTCCTTGACCCGTTGCTCCGGCCATTAATAAGTGAGGCATTTTTGCTAAATCTACTACAAAAGTTTCATTCGAAATTGTTTTCCCTAAAGCAATTGGTAACTCCATTGGCGACTCTTGAAATCTCTTTGAAGAAATTACAGAATGCATTGAAACAATGGTCGATTTTTTATTAGGAACTTCAATTCCAATGGTTCCTTTTCCAGGAATAGGAGCGATGATACGAATACCTAATGCAGATAAAGACAACGCAATATCGTCTTCTAAATTTTTAATTTTCGAAATTCTAACACCAGCTTCTGGAACAATTTCATACAATGTAATTGTTGGTCCGACGGTAGCTTTAATTTTCGAAATCCCTATTTTATAATTTTTAAGTGTTTCTAATATCTTATTTTTGTTTGCTTCTAGCTCTTCAGGATCAATAGAAATACTTTCGTTGTACTGCTTTAATAAATTGAAAGTTGGGAATTTAAAATTTCCTAACTCTAAAGTTGGATCAAATTCTCCAAAATCTTTGACTAATTTTTCTGATAAATTTTCTTTTGAAGATTCTTCTTCTCCGACTTCTTCTACATCAATCTTAACTTCTTCTTCAACAACTTTTTCCTCTTCTTTTATTTCAGTTTGTAAAACAACATCTAGTAAGCTGTCATTTTCATCTTTTTCATCCGTTTTATTTACATCAGAGAAATTGCTAATTGTTGGTTGTAAATTTGTAACAGATTTTTCGAATTTAGATTCTTTTTCAGTGGTGTCTTCTAAAACAAATTCATTCTCGATTACTGGTTCTTCAATTGGTTTCTCAACAATTGGTTTTTCTGTAGCTTCTTTTTTCTTTGATCTAAATTTTGATAATATACTTTCTGGTGTTACTTTAAACCTAATGACAACATAAGCTAAAAATAGAAAGCCTAAAGCCAATATCAATCCTGTTTTACCTAAAAAAGTTTGTAGGTATTCATTAATTTCTACACCGATAACTCCAGCTAAAACAACATATTTGTCAGAAATAAATCCAAAAGAAATAGCCAGCCATAACATTACTAAAACACCCCAATTCCAAGTTTTTACAACTCTTCTAAACGAAATTTTAAATAACCAATACAAGCCACTGACAAAAAGTAAAATCGGAATTACAAATGCTGCAATTCCAAATCCGTCATAAATAAAAAAGTGACTTAGTTTCGCGCCAATTTTACCTAACAAGTTTTTTGTCTCTACGGTTTTATCTGTAAATTGACTTAATGTACTTTGGTCTGCTTGCCAAGAAAAAAAGAATGAGAAAAAAGCAATCACTAAAAAAACAGAAAACAGCACCAAAAACAACCCAAAAACAGTATGAGTTTGCCTGTTATTCAAAAATGCCTTTGCTTTTTGAAACCTTGGTTCTTTCTCAGTTTTTTGTTTTGTAACTTTTGCTTTTCTAGCCATTAAATATGTAGGTTGTAAAAATGTAAATATAAGTATTTGCTTAGAATAACTCTAGTATTTTAGGAACGTAAATAATTCCCGTAACAATTAGTGCAAATATAGCAGCGAAACTTGGTGCTCCAGCAGCGATATCCTTAATAAATCCTATTTTTTTATGAAATTCTGGATGCACAAAATCGGCCATTTTTTCAACAGCAGTATTGCAAGCTTCAGCAACTAAAACAAGTGCAATTACAATTAGTTGAAGCATCCATTCTGTTGCAGAAATATCAAAATAAAAACCAAATACAACTGAAATTAGACCTAAAGAAAATTGTGCTTTAATGCTGTCTTCTGTAGTTAATAATAACCACATTCCCTTTAAAGCAAATTTTACACTTCGTATTCTTCCTCTTAAAAAACTATCGTTTGAATTCTTCATTTAAAATTGTTATTAATTAACAAATTGTTTTGTGAAAAAGTAAATTTATTCTAGTTCAAAAATACATTTTTTTAACGAATAATTTGTACTGTTGTTTTATTAATAAATGCTAAAATTATGAATATCTTCGCTGTCGGAAAATCAACCATTATCTTTTGAATATCTCTATTTATACATCAGAATTTAAATACAATTGGAAGCTTGCAGCACCTGTAATGTTAGGAATGTTGGGACATACTTTTGTGAGTTTTGTTGACAATGTAATGGTTGGTCAATTGGGAACCGCTGAATTGGCTGCCGTTTCTTTAGGGAACAGTTTTATGTTTGTGGCGATGTCTTTAGGAATTGGTTTTTCTACTGCAATTACACCATTAATAGCAGAAGCAGATTCTGCAAATAATTTTGATAAAGCTAAATCTACATTTAAACATGGTTTGTTTTTATGTACAGCTTTAGGAATTGCGTTATTCTTAGCAGTCTTTTTTGCGAAGCCATTAATGTATTTAATGAAACAACCAACTGAAGTTGTTGAACTGGCAATTCCATATTTAAATTTGGTTGCTTTTTCGTTGATTCCATTAGTAATATTTCAGGCCTTAAAGCAGTTTAGTGATGGAATGTCCATGACAAAATACCCAATGTACGCTACTTTAATTGCTAATATTTTAAATATTGTATTAAACTATTTATTGATTTTTGGAAAATTTGGTTTCCCCGAAATGGGCATGGTTGGTGCTGCATACGGAACCTTGCTTTCTCGTGGAGTAATGGTCGTTTATTTGTGGTGGTTATTGTCTAAAAAAGAACGTTCTAAAAAGTTAGTAACCAATATAAAGTTCTTTGTATTGGATAAGTTGATGATTAGAAAACTAATGAGTTTAGGTTTTCCTAGCGCCATGCAAATGTTTTTTGAAGTAGGAATCTTTACTGCAGCAATTTGGTTAAGTGGTTTATTGGGAAAAAACCCACAAGCAGCAAATCAAATTGCGTTAAACTTATCTACCATGACCTTTATGGTTTCTATGGGTTTAAGTGTTGCTTCTATGGTTAGAGTTGGGAATCAAAAAGGGTTACACAATTATAAAGAATTAAGAAGAATCGCATTTTCTATCTTTTTTATGGCGATATTATTATCAGTTCTTTTTGCTATTATTTTCTTTTTATTCCATAAACAGTTGCCGAAAATATATGTGGATTATAATGATGTTGCAAACCTTGCCGATAATATGGAAGTAGTTTCTATTGCTGCACAATTGTTAATTGCTGCGGCAATTTTTCAAATTTCTGATGGAATACAAGTAGTTGTTTTAGGTGCATTACGTGGATTACAAGATGTGAAAATTCCAACAATTATTACATTTATTTCGTATTGGATCATTGGTTTTCCGGTTAGTTATTACTTCGGAAAAGCAGAACAATTAGGTAGCTTTGGTATTTGGCTTGGCTTATTGGCCGGTTTGTCTACTGCTGCCGTTTTATTATATATTCGTTTTAATTATTTAACTTTAAAGCTCATTAGAGAAAAAGAATAAATTTAATGCTTTGTTCATTTTTCCATTGATGAAAAACGAACCAAAAAATCTAGTCTTAAATTTTCATCGGTCAAAAGTATTTTGATTTCTAAAAGAAAAAAACTCGCTGTGCTCAAACAGTTTTTCTTTTTTAACGAAATCTTCAAAAGTTTGACGCTCGACTGCAAATTTCATGACGACTTAAACAATAATAACCTAGATATCTTTGGATATTACAAATAGAATTCTGAATTTCGCTCGAACGGTGAAAAGAATAATAGAATGTCATCCCGACTTCATTTTATTTCACTCGAACAGACAAAAAAATAAAATAAAAAAGATATGGATTTACCAAAATTTTTACTTGCAGATAATAGCAATTTCCCAGATGATATTTTTGTGTTGCACACAGAATTCCCTCGTTTTTTAATCAATTTAAAAGATGATGAAATAGAATGGTTTGAAGATTTAACTGGAGAAAATGAAGAAGATATTTCTACTGAATTGGCCGACTTAATGGATAAAGCAGGCGCTTTTTATGATACTGAAATGAAACAGTTTTGAGTAAAGTAATTTGGTGAACTTTTTTTTAAAAAAAAAGTTCACCAAATTTATAATTTAAGCCATTACAGCTGCCTTTTTTGATTTCCTGTATGTAAAAGAATTAAAGATATTTCTTTTACCAAAGTTGTTGATCGATTTTGCATTGATAAACTTTCCGAATAAAATTTTATTCACACCAAAGTATTCATACGTATTTCCGTCTGTAAAAGTAACTTCTAATAACATACTTTTATGATACCAATCTGCCACCTGAAACTCAGTAATTGTTGTTTTGTATTCGTCTAAATTTGCCGCTTTTGTTTCTGGAGAAATGCTTACTAAAAAATGATAGCCATCAATAATTTTAGTGCTTTCTATTTCTGCAACCGCTTTTTGGTCTTCTTCTAAAAATTTATCTGGATGCCATTTTTTTACTAAACCTCTATAGGTAGTTTTTAACTCCTTTAAATCGATAGCGCCTTCTACATTAAAAAGCTTTTTATATTCTTTAATACGTTTCATTTCTGGTTTTCTAAATTCGAGTGCAAAAGTACTCACATTTAATGGATTAGAAATGTTTTATTTTTCTTTTTAATTTGTAGTTGATTTGATATCGTCTGAAGAATAATAAGTAAAATAGAAGTGTGGTTTTAAGAATGTTTCGCTAATTTAAGAATATGGTTCCGTTTTAATCAACTATATTCAGAGTTAGCGAGTTATCTTTTTTAAAGTAGAAAATCAACAAGTAAAAACACTTGTTATTGGTAATAACAAAGTAGTTTATTGTAATTTATAATCAATTTTGTTGGAGCATTCTGTAGTTCCTTTTTTTCTAAAATAACTAATATTACGTTCGTCGCCTTCACTTTTTATTGAATAACTATTGTTGCAGTAAATTTTTATAAAACGTGTTTTTACCAAATGTTGGTTGTTGTCATCATTTTTGTATTTGAAAAAATATGCATTCAATTTCTTTCCCCAAACGCCTTCAAAGACAGGTGTGTCTGCATAAAACTCAGTGAAAGTTCCGTCTTCGTAAAATTCAATAAATATTCTAGAATCATTATGGTTATTACTAAACCATTTGTCTTTACGTGTAAAAGTGGTTCCTGTCCATTGATCAATTACAGAAGTTAATGCTTCTGTCTTATACATTTGCCAATGACCAACAATCTCATTCTCTACAATAAAATCATCGCTTTTGGTGCAAGAAGTTAAATTAAATAGGAAAATTAAAAGAACGCTACGTAATAAGTGATTTTTCATTATTTATTTTTAGAATGCTAAATATAGTAAATTATTTTTTTGCTTTCTCCACCAATTCTAATTGCTCAGCTTTGGCTTTTGTTGTAAAGATGCCATAATTGATAAACACATGCTTTTTTTCAATTTTATCAATGGTTCCAACTGCGTTTCCATCTAGTAAACGTACACGGTCGTTAACTTTAAAAAGATAGTCAGCTTTTGCTTTTGCAATTTTTGTTGCTTCAATTTTCTTTTCTTTGCGTACTTCAACTACTTTTTTTAGTATTTCTTTTTCTACTTTTTTAATGGTTTCTTGCTTTTTCTCAGCAACAACCTTGGCAGTTTTCTTTTCGGTTTTTGTTTTCGGTTTCGATGGATTTTTCTTTAAGAACTTCGTTTTTTCTGTCGCAATCCATTTTTGCAATTCGGCATTGAATTGCTTTTTATTATTGGTTTGTAAATAATGATTTAAGAGCTCATTTACTTTTCTACCAATGGTTAACATTTTCTGATTGCTATCATACAGCTCTTGAAAATCGGCTAACTTATCTTGTACTTTTTGCTCTTTTTCTTGCAGATTATCAATATGTTCTTTTCCTTTAGAATGTTGTTTTTCTAAATTATCAGAGTTTTTTTGCAATCGATTGCGTTCTTTTTGCAGTTTAGAAATGGTTTTATCTAATCGAATTTTTTCCGTTTCAACACGCTTTTTTGCTTTGTTAATTAAACTGTACGGAATGCCATTTTTCTGAGCTACTTCAAACGTAAAAGAACTTCCTGCTTGTCCTACATACAATTTGTACAAAGGTTCTAATGTGCGCTCATTAAATTGCATGTTAGCATTGGTTACATTTTCTAATTCATTCGCTAATACTTTTAAATTAGAATAATGCGTGGTGATAATTCCGAATGCTTTTTTATCGTAAAATTCTTCCAAGAAAATTTCTGCCAAGGCGCCGCCCAATTCTGGATCAGAACCGGTTCCGAATTCATCAATTAAAAAGAGCGTATTTTTCGTGCATTTTCGCAGGAAATAACGCATGTTTTTCAGGCGATAACTATACGTGCTTAATTGATTTTCTATGGATTGATTGTCGCCAATATCAGTTAAAATAGTGTCGAAAATAGACGTTTCGCTGCGTTCATCAACCGGAATTAACAAGCCGCTTTGCAGCATTACTTGCAATAAACCAATGGTTTTTAATGTGATACTTTTTCCACCTGCATTTGGTCCAGAAATAACAATAATTTGTTGCTTCTCATTCAGAATGATGGATTGCGGAACGGTTTCAATATTTTTTTCTTGATTCTTTTTCCAAAGAATTGGATGATATGCATTTTTAAAATCGATTTTCTTTTCAGAAGTGATTTTCGGTAAAATTGCATTTAAATCTTTCGCGTATTTTGCTTTTGCAGCAATACAATCTAAATGCGTTAAATACTGTAAATACAAATGCAATAAAGGAACAAAAGGTTTTATTTCTGCTGCTAATTCTTTTAATATTCTGGTAACTTCTTGCTGTTCTTCGTAAGTTAAGTTTTGTAGTTCTCGATCGTAATTTAATGTTGCTTGTGGTGCAATATAAACGATGTTTCCAGATTTAGAAGTACCTAGGAAGTTTCCTTTTACTTTTCGTCTGTGCATTGCCAAAACCGCCAAAACTCTATGGTTATCAATCACGGATTCTCGAATATCATCTAAAAAACCAGAAGCTCCATATTTACTTAAATCTCTCGTAAAACTTTCGCCAATTTTACCACGAATCTTTGCAATCTCTTTTCTTATTTCTTTTAATTGTGGTGAAGCATTATTGGCAACCTCTCCATAAGAAGTAATTATTTTATTTATTGTATTGATAATGGTTGGTGTATTTTCAACTTCTAAACTGATGTTTTGCAGTGTCGGAAAATACGTTTCAAACTTTTTAAAGAATTTTAGCAATTCATTTACAGTCTCGGAAACCGTTGCGATTTTTAAAAACGCACTTGCCTCTAAAAAACTATTCTCAATATTTAAGGTAAAGACTTCTTGAGAAATGTTCTCAAAACCATGATTAGGAATGCTGTTTTCGCTGATAAACGAAGACAAGTATTCGTTTACCAAATTTAATTCTTGTTGAAGCGTTTCGGTTTTATCAATTGGCTTTATCTTTAATATAGTAGTTTTTCCTAATTCAGAAATACAATATTCCGCTACGTGTTGTAAAACTGTAGGAAACTCTAAATCTTGTGCTGTTTTTTCTGAAATGTTTTTAGTCAAAATACTATCTTTGATTTCTGACAAAAATAAGAAAGTATGCAGGTAAATATTGCTGATTCATGGAAAAATATTTTACAAGCAGAATTTGATAAATCGTATTTTAAAGATTTAACAAATTTTGTAAAATCAGCATACAAAACTGATACTTGTTTTCCTGATAAAAAAGACATTTTTGCTGCTTTTAATGCTTGTTCTTTTGATGATTTAAAAGTAGTAATTATTGGTCAAGTTCCATATCACGGATTCGGACAAGCAAATGGTTTGTGTTTTTCTGTTCAAGAAGGAGTGAAGCACCCACCATCTTTGGTGAATATTTTTAAAGAATTAAAAACAGATGTTCAAAAAGAAATTCCCATTTCAGGTGATTTATCACATTGGGCCAGACAAGGCGTTTTACTATTGAATGCAACGTTGACTGTCAAAGCACACGAAGCTGGAAGTCACCAAAAGCAAGGATGGGAAACATTTACAGATGCTGTAATTTCTAAAATATCCGAAGAAAAAGAGAATGTTATTTTTTTACTTTGGGGAAAATTTGCGCAAAGTAAAGGAATCAGTATTGATATTGAAAAACACATAGTTTTAGAGGCGCCACATCCATCACCACTAGGAGCTTGGAGAGGTTGGTTTGGAAGTAAACATTTTTCTAAAACGAATGCGCTTTTAAAAGGTTTTGGGAAGTCAAAAATTGCTTGGTAATTGAAATATTTTAATCAAAAATGAAGGTTTTTTGCCTTTGTTTTGGATTTATTGTAAAAAAAAGAAGATTTTTTTTGATTTTTTTTTAATGTCTCAACCCCATTTAAAATATAAGGAAATGGATGTTTTAAGGTGTTTTTCAAGTTTACAATTGTAAATTTATTGACAATTGTTAACAGAATATTTAATTATTGTATTATATTTGACCGTTAGACATCCCCTAAATGTCTAAAAATTACCCCCAATAACGAGTATTATTTAGAAAAAAATTTACTTTCACGAGTAAGTCTTTTTTTTGTCTAATAAGTACAGTTTTGAGCAAAAAAATCCGCTGAAATAGCGGATTTATTGAATTTGAATAAGACAGTCAACTACTTAACCGTTGCTAAAATAATAACTTGGGTTGTTTGTTGAAAGTTTTGTTTAGTTTGCTTAGTTTGTGTGTTATCTGCTAAACCGCAGCTAGCTGAAGTACTTCTGCATGAAGTGATACTAAAAATTCCTAATGTACAAATTGCAATAAATATTACTTTTTTCATTCTGAAATGTTTTAAAGTTTAAATGTACATATTTTTAATAAACTTACAAGCATGAGTCTTCCAATCTATAACGTTAAAACTGATTATTTTATTTTGTTATATGATTAATATCTTTTTAAATAAAAGTTATTTAATTCTATTCCAAGTTTGTGTTCTGTAAAACATAGCTAACCAGCCACGAATCTTAAGAGTACTTCCAGATTTATCTGAATCATCCATCCACATTGTACAAGTGTAAACTTTCCCTTTTTTTGGGTCCATTATACTTCCTCCAGCATACTTATTGCTTCTTTTCTCCATATTCCAAACTATTTCTAACCCAATTATAGCTTGTCCTTTTCCATGATCAGCTGAGCATTTTTCACACTTAATATCTTCGAAACGCTTTGCTCCACTATTTTTTAGCGTTTGTGGATCTAAAAGTTTAATGATTTTAGCATGGTATTTGTTTCCTTTTTTGAAAACTTGAACATGTGATTTTGTTCTTCCTGTTTCATCATCAACGGTTTTCCAAACTCCAACAATATTTTTTCCATTAATTTGAGTCTGGGCTTGAAGGGTAGATGATATGAACAAGCAAAAGAATGTGGCTAAACTGAAACAGTAAATTATTTTTTTCATTTTGAAATTATTGAATTATACAATAAAGAATATAAAACTATATAAATCTTTCACTTTTAAATTTATTCTTGATAACTTTAAAAGTAATCATTTTATCTTGTACTTCATCAATTAACTCTTTTGAGATGAGAGTATCGCTTTCCCATTCTGTAATAGATAGCCACTTTTGAATGTCATCTAATTTCTGTTCGTATCTTTTAGCTAGAACATTATCAATACCAGGTGTCTGTTTGAAATCTCTAGTTTGATTATTAATTGTATTTAAAACTTCTTGTATTTCTCTTGGGTGATTTTCTAGGATTTCATTTCTAACAGCAATTACAAAACAGGGCCAAGGTGTTGGGCAGTCTCCAATTCTTCTAAACGTTTTGTTATCAACTAAAGGTTTTGTAGTAAAATGTTCCCACATAAAATAATCTTCTTCTCCATTTGTTAATGCTTCAATTCCGCCTTCTAGATCCCCAACAACTTTAAATTTTAATGCATCAATATCCCAACCATTATTATATGCATTTACAATTGCCATTAAATGAGAGCCAGAACCGAATCTACTTATTGCAATTGTTGCATTTTCTAAATCAGAAATTTGATTAAATGATGAATTGTTTGCAACGTGTATCCCCCATATTAAAGGGCTTTTTACAAATGTTTGTAAAATTTTAGACGGATTTCCTTCACCAATATCTTTGATAATTCCTTCGGTTAAAATGATAGCAATATCGATTTCTGAATTGCGAAGCGCAGCATTCATTTGACCCGTTCCGCCAGGAAAATCTTTCCAACGTAAATTGATGTTGTATTTTGTATATTCTTTATTTTTTAACGTTACATACCAAGGATAATTAAAATGCTCTGGTACACCGCCAATTGTAAGGTTTAACATTTACTCTACTAATTTATCTAAGGTATAAACAATTAAATCTGCGACTACTTTTTTAGGGTTTTTACTAAAAGTACCGTTTGCTCTATTTGCAATTATCGCATTCATAGAACACGCATTATGTCCTAATAATTTAGACAAACCATAAATAGCGGAAGTTTCCATTTCTAAATTTGTAATTCGATTTCCGTTAAAGTTAAAACTGTCAATTTTAGAATTCAGTTCAGCATCTTGTAACGCCAAACGTAAAACTCTTCCTTGTGGTCCGTAAAATCCACCAGCAGTTGCTGTTATCCCTTTGAAAACCTTTTCTGAAGAAATTTTAACTTCTAACTCTTTACTATTCGCAACGATTAAGGGTTCACATTTTTTAGAATTCCAGTTTGTATGTTCTATAAAAGCTTGTTCTAATTCTGGATGACAAATTTTTTCTGATTGATAAGAATGCATCATTCCATTAATATCTAATCCAAATGTGCTCATTAATAAACTGTCAACAGGAATGTCATTCTGCAAAGAACCAGAAGTTCCGATTCGAACGATATTTAGTTTAGTAAGGGTCTTTTTTATCGTTCTAGTTTTTAAATTGATGTTGACTAACGCATCTAATTCGTTTAAAACAATATCAATATTATCTGGGCCAATTCCGGTAGAGATTACGCTGAAACGTTTTCCTTTATAAGTTCCGGTTGATGTTTTAAATTCACGTTTTTGAGTCGTGAAATCTACCGTATCAAAATGCTGTGTAATCGATTCTACACGATCTTGATCACCAACAAAGATAATGTCATTTGCAATGTTTTCTGGAAGTAAGTTTAAATGATAAACGCTTCCATTTGGGTTTAAAATCAGTTCTGATTCTTTAATCATAAAGAGGTAATTTTCAATAACTTTTGAGTTGAGTTATCGTATAAGAAATTATATTTTTTTGCGCCACCTAAAAATGAAAAATCATTTCGCATATTGGCATATGTATTTAGTAATTGTTGTTGTACTTTAATTCCTGTCTCATTCAATTTTACTGGAGAAAATGAAGAGAAGTAATCTTTTAAATCGTTTACCTGTTTGTTGTATTGAATGTCTCCAAATCCATATTGATTTTCTTCTCGTAAAATAGCATTTATGAAACCTTCTTTAGATGTTAGTTTAGTGTTTTTTGCAATTGATAAAATGTCATTTTCTAACGTGTTTAATCCGTTTGCTATAGAAGGGAAGCGTTGTAAATGTGCCAGTAATCCATCAACTAAATAAGTAAATGTTGAACTTTGTTGATATTGATATACATTTTGCAATTTAATTGGATTATCTGAACAATACAATTGCCAAACGTAATCAGCGTATTCAATATCATCTTGTGTTAGTGTTATTTTATTTTTATAATGCTCTTTGATTTGTTTTTCTGATAATTCTGATAAACCAAAAAGTTTTGTTTTTCCTTTTATTTCACCACTACAAACTAAAGATACCTTTCTGTCTTTTCTGTAGCGTTTTAGCCAACTGATAACAGCAATCATATTTATTTGACAAAACAAATCGTACTCAAACCACAATACAATTTCTTCTTGTGATTTATGGTTACACAAGTTTCTGTATTCTTTTAAAGTTAAATCTATAAACTGCTTTTTCGTGATTTTATAGGATTGCTTTAAAAAATCAAACCTTGATTTCCAAAAATGCTCACTACCAACTTTAACTTCGGTTTTACCTTCACAAAGCATTTCTCGCCATGTTATAAAATCTCCATTAATGTTTAACTTTTTTAAATAATTAGTAGTGCTATCGCCATTTGTAATGTGTAAAATTGAAGTTTTCATAATAAAAAAACGAAGCTAAATTTTATTTATTTTTTAGTTGATTGAATTTAACACTTTATGTTAACCACCAACACGTTTTACGTTGAATCCTTTTTCTTTTAACATGGTCATTATTCGATCTCTAAAATCACCTTGAATAATAATCTTGTCATCTTTAAAACTACCGCCAACACTCAGTTTTCGCTTGATTTCTTTTGCCAGCATTTTAAAATCTGATGTTGCTCCTGTATAGCCTTCTAAAATAGTAATTGGTTTCCCTTTTCGTTTTTCATATTTACAAATTATTGGATCATCTTGTAACCAAATAGATGATTTTTCAATAACTGGTTCAGCGGTTTCTTTATGCTCAGGAAATAAACCTTTAAGTTGATCTTTTAAATCCATCTTATTTTTTTAACCCTAATTCCTTTAAACGCTCATCTAAAAACTCACCCGCTGTAATATCTTCAAATTGTTTTGGGTTCTCTGTATCTATACAACTTTCTAAAACATCTAATTTCATATCAGAAACGGGGTGCATAAAAAACGGAATTGAATAACGAGAAGTTCCCCACATTTCTTTTGGTGGATTTGTAACTCTATGAATTGTAGATTTTAATTTATTGTTAGAATGTCTCGATAACATATCACCAACATTTATCATTAATTCATCTGGTTCTGCCATTGCATCAATCCAGTCTCCATTATGATTTTGAACTTGCAAACCTTTTCCTTGCGCTCCCATTAACAACGTAATTAAATTAATATCTCCATGCGCTGCAGCTCTTTCTGCACCTTTTGGTTCCGTTTTTATAGGTGGGTAATGAATTGGACGTAAAATACTATTTCCGTTTTTGATATAATTATCAAAATATGTTTCCTCTAAGTTTAAATGTAATGCTAAAGAGCGCAACACAAATTTTGCTGTTTTCTCTAACATTTGATAGGTTTGTTTACCAACTTCATTAAATGCTGGTAATTCTTTTACATCAACATTTGCAGGATATTCCTTTGCATATTTAGAAGCTGCATCTACATATTGGCCAAAATGCCAAAACTCTTTTAAATCGCCTTCTTTTTTTCCTTTTGCAGATTCTTTTCCGAAGGAAACATAACCACGTTGTCCACCAATTCCAGGTATTTCGTAGCGCTCTTTTACATCATCAGGTAAATCGAAAAAGTTTTTTATTTCACTATATAAATTATCGACTAATTTGTCATCTAAAAAGTGTCCTTTTAATGCGACAAAACCAATGTTTTCGTAAGCATGACCAATGTCTTTTATAAATTGTTGTTTTCTGTTAGGATCATCCGATAAAAAATCGGTTAAATTGACACTAGGTATTTTGTTCATTGTGATTAAATTTTAAAACAGGGAGATAAAGTTACTAAAAACAAGGAATAAAAAAAGAATTACTTGCTAAAAAACGGAATTGTATATGATACTGTGTAATTAAAACCAAAACCAGTTTCGGTTTCAAAAACAGTGTTAAAGCCTGGAACATAAAGAGATTTAAAGTTATCTGGGTGTTCTAGGTTCAACATAATTTTATAAGAAAAACTAAAACCAATAAATAAATTATTAAAGGTTTCTACCTTAATTCCCATTACAAATTCAGTCCAGTGTGCGTTTAAATCTTTGGTAGTTATAGGTGTAGATATTGTGTTTCCTGCAAAATAATCGCTTCCAGTATTAGCATTGTAACTATTTAAAGTTTGTTCAAAAGCACTGGTTGCATAACGAAAACCAACAAAAATTTCGTTGTTCATATCCAGCCAGTTTTGATATGCATTGTAATTCAATCCTATTTTATAAAACGAACCTTTAGAGGTTGAATTTGTGTAATCTTCAACAGTAACTTCTTCTTGTGTTCCAAATTCAGCTGCGATGTACCAATTCTTTTTAATTCGATAATCAGCAACAAATTCAATTCCGCTATAACTCGAATTAATCATTCCCATAATTGGTTTGCTAATATCAATTCCTAAACGCAAGCCATATCCAGTTTTGTAAACGGTAGAATCTTGTGCTTTTTTTTCTTGAGAAAAACTACCTACAGAAGCAAGTACCAAACAAAAACTAATGAAATATCTGAACATGTGCATTTGTTTCATTATTAATTGTTGTTAAAGAATTTGGCGTAAAAGATTGAATCCAGCCAGCATTTGAAGTAATTGTTACATTGTTAAAAATGGTTTTAAAACCACAAGAACGTGAAACATATTCTTCTGTTGTTGTATAGTTTATGGTAATTGTATTTGAGACATTATTTGCTAAATTCCCGTCTACTGAATTTGATTTTAAATGATAAATCGTTTGTGTCGCATTTACATTCAGCGGAATTGCAACTGAGTCTAAAGAAATACTTTTGTAATTTGAAATTGTATCTTTTCCTTCTGCCCAAATCGATAATCTTTCAACACTTTTTGTAGTAGTTGGGTTTGTGTTATCATAAAAACGTAAAATCAACTTTGGAGTTGTTGGCAATAAACAAATATCATCTTTTTCGCACCCAGAAATGATTGTTAAAGTAAAAATTAGAAGGATTAAAAATCGTTTATTCATTTTATGTGACAATCTGTTTATTGGTTTATATGTGTAATCGTTTAATCTGGTATTTGTTTATTAGAGTTGAGAATTTCGTAACGCATTTAACATATTCGATATTTTCTCTAATTTTTCTCTGACTAAAATATAATCTTTTTCAGAAATAAAGTTTAATTCTTTAGAAATTATGATTTGATTTAACACTTCCATTGCAGAACTGAATGAAATTGTTGTAAAATGTGCTTTGTCTTTATTCGTTTTTCTTGATGTTCTTTCGGCTAAATTAGATGCAATTGAAATAGATGCTCTTCGTAATTGAGAAATTAAACCAAATTTTTCTTCAGAAGGAAAATCTTTTGTCAAACGATAAATATCTTTAACCAACTCTTTTGATTCTTGCCAAACAGTTAACTTTTTACAAATAAACGTAACATTTACTAAACGAATAAAATTTTTTTATAAACAAATAAACTTTTCTTTACTTTTCAAACAGAACTACCGTTTCAATATGTGCTGTATGTGGAAATTGATCGACCAAACTAATTTTTTTAATCTGATATCCAGCTTCAGCTAACAATTCTGTATCTCTAGCTTGTGTTGCCGGATTACAAGAAACATACACCATTCTGTCTGCATTTAAATGAATGATTTTCCGCAATGTTTTTGGTGCAATTCCAGCTCTAGCAGGATCTAAAATAATTGTTTTTATTTTATTTTGATATTGTTGATGTTCATTCAAAAACTTACCAACATCTGCAGCATAAAATTTTAATCCGTCAATGTTATTTCTCTTGGCATTTTCTTTTGCATCTTCAATTGCAGAAGCAACAATATCTACACCAACAATTTTTGCATTTTTACTTTTAGAAGCTACAATTTGCCCAATGGTTCCAGTTCCACAGAATAAATCCATTACAACAGTATTGTCTACTTTTGATTTGTCTTCCAAAACATATTCAACCACTTTATTGTATAGCTTTTCTGCACATTTTGGATTGGTTTGAAAGAAACTTTTCATACTAATTTCAAAGTTCAAACCCAATAACTCTTCTACAATTTTATCTTTTCCGTACACCAACTCCAAACTACCAGTTGTTGCAATTGTTCTGTCGCCAGTTTCATCGTTAATTGTATGTAATAATCCAGCTAAACGATCTCCAAAAATATCTTTTAGAAATGACGCGAATTTCTGTAAATCAAAGTTCTCTAATTCAGGTGATGTTGTTACTAAGCTACATAATAATTCATCTGTTTTAAATGATTTTCTCACCACAAAATATCTAAAAAAACCTTCTCTTTTAGGTCCGTGCCAAGGTTCTAAGCCTGTTTTTTGACAATACTCACGGATGTTCTTTAGATTATCCTCCATTTGTTTATCAAACAAACCAGAATCCTTTTCCAAATTATCTCCCATCCACCAAACTCCACGTCTCTTAAAACCCAATGTAAATTCGTCTTTATCCGTTTTATGAACTCTATCATAACCAATTGCAGAAAAACCATATTCCATTTTATTTCTGTAATGAAACACGTTTGGAGAAGTTACAAATTCATCAAATAAATCTTCGATATTTTCTACTTTTCCAATGCGTTTAAAAAGCGATAAAGTGCTTTCTTTTTTATATTGATGTTGCAGTTCTATAGGTAACTGAATATATGGCGCGCCAGGAATGTCTTGAAACGGAACTTCAACTTCGTTTTCAGATGGTTTTAAAACATCGATTAATTTTGCTTCCGCATAATTTTTACTGGACTTACTTATTTGCACTTTTACCAATTGTCCTGGTAACGTATTCGGAACAAAAACAACAAAACTTCCTTCTTCAGATTTAATTCTTGCAATTCCTTTTCCACCAAAAGCATAGTCTTCAATCGTTAATTCTAAAACTTGATTTTTCTTTACAAATTTATTTCGTTCTCTACGTGACATTCTAAGTGTTTTATAGTTGGCAAAATTAGGAAAAGATATTGATTGTGAGGCTTTAATTCTTTGGAATATATTTATGAGAATAACTTTTTATTAAAGATGTAAATTGTAAAATTTATATTTAGTAAATTGCAGCACTTTTTAGGGATGATTTCTTTCCCACGCTGAATTTTCGGAACTTTCTGAAAGGATAAAGGTAGATAAGGAATGGATTTTATATTCATTAATTAAAAACTTATTAAAATGGCTGTTTTAGACCAATTAACTTCGCAACAAGCGATCGAATTAGAAAACAAATACGGAGCACACAATTACCATCCACTTCCAGTAGTTTTGAGTAGAGGAGAAGGTGTATATGTTTGGGATGTAGAAGGTAAAAAGTATTACGATTTTTTATCAGCATATTCTGCAGTAAACCAAGGGCATTGTCACCCAAAAATTGTTGACGCAATGGTAAATCAAGCAAAAACATTAACTTTAACGTCTAGAGCATTTTACAATGATATGCTTGGGAAATACGAAAAATTCGCATCAGAATTATTTGGTTTTGACAAGATGTTACCAATGAATACTGGAGCAGAAGCGGTTGAAACTGCTTTGAAGCTTTCTAGAAAATGGGCGTATGAAGTAAAAGGAATTGCAGAAAACGAAGCACAAATTATTGTTTGTGAAAATAATTTTCACGGAAGAACAACGACAATTATTTCTTTCTCTAATGACCCAGTTGCACGTAAGAATTTTGGTCCTTTTACAGATGGATTTATTAAAATAGAATACGATAATTTACAAGCGTTAGAAAATGCTTTAAATTCAAATAAAAATATTGCCGCATTTTTAGTAGAACCAATTCAAGGTGAAGCAGGTGTTTATGTTCCTTCTGACGGATATTTAAAAGCAGCAAAAGACTTGTGTGTAAAGCACAATGTATTATTTATTGCAGATGAAGTTCAAACAGGAATCGCAAGAACTGGACGTTTATTAGCTACTTGTGGAGATTGTTCTTGTGTTAATAAGAATTGTTCTGGAGAGCCAGATGTAAAAGCAGATATTTTAATTTTAGGTAAAGCGCTTTCTGGTGGAGCGTATCCTGTTTCTGCTGTTTTGGCAAATGATGATATTATGAATGTTATCAAACCAGGAAATCATGGTTCTACTTTTGGAGGAAACCCAATTGCAGCTGCAGTTGCAATAGCAGCATTAGAAGTTGTTCAAGAAGAAAATTTAGCTGAGAATTCATATGTTCTTGGAGAAATTTTTAGATCAGAATTATCAAGTTTTGCAAAAGAAAATGATTTAGTAAAGTCTGTAAGAGGAAAAGGGTTGTTAAACGCAATTTTAATTAATGATACTGAAGAAAGCTCAACAGCTTGGGATATTTGTATGAAATTAAGAGATAACGGTTTGTTGGCAAAACCAACTCATGGAAATATTATTCGTTTTGCACCACCTTTAGTAATGAATAAAGAGCAATTGATGGATTGTATTTCAATTATAAAGAAAACAATTTCTGAATTTAATAATTAATTATGGAAGAAAATTTAACAGAAAGCAATTCAGATTTAAAGTTGAATAGTTACGCAATAGGTTTTTTAAAAGAAACTGCTAAATGGGTGAATTTTTTAGCAATAATGGGTTTTATTGGAATTGGATTGATAGTGATTGTTGCACTTTTTGCAGGTGCAATATTTAGTAGTTTGCCAAACAATCCTTATGGGGAAATTAGTGGAGGAGTAATTACGTTTACTTATTTATTAATTGCTGCTTTGTATTTCTTTCCTGTTTTGTATATGTATCGTTTTGCAGACAAAATGAAAACAGCCTTAGCAAGAAAAGATGAAGATATTTTAACAGAAGCATTTATGAATTTAAAATCTCATTATAAATTTATTGGAATTTTGACTATTGTAATGTTGAGTTTATATGCTCTTTTATTTTTATTAGCTTTGATAGGCGGATTAGCAGTAATGTAATTCTTTATGTATTATCATAAAAAAAGCCTGCAATCTGCAGGCTTTTTTATTTATAACTATAATGTTAAGAAGCATTAAGTCCTTTTGTAAACTCTTCCATAAACATATCCATATCTAATGTTGAAAAAACGTAAATCGTATATATTAAATACAAGCCGTTTATAATTAACATTACTAATGCAAATGTTTTAGCAGATTTCATAGATTGAAAATCGTGTTCAGTTCCCTCTGCAGTTTTTAATCTATTGTTTGCGATTATAAAAGCTGGTGCAGCTAATAAGACTCCCAATCCGCCAAAACAACAGCAGATGATACTTACACTTGCTAAAACGTAAACAATTGTGGGTTTCAATTCTTTATTCATAACGTAATTTGATTAATATATTTTGTAAAAATAACTTATTAAAATGATGATGATATTGAGTATCGCTAAACTATAAATAATTTTTGAATTGACTTTTTTCTTTTTAAAAATGAAGTTATACATCACTAATGTGAAAAATAATAGAATCGTATAAATTGCTGGATACATTTTAAAAGCTTCAATAAACTCACCTTTAGAAATAAATAAAAGAGAACGTTGCATACCACAGCCTAAGCACTCAAAACCAAAAAGCCTTTTGCTTAAACAAGGCAACATGTAATCTTCTAATTGTACAAACATTTTTATTTGAACATATCCATTCCTGGAATATTAGGCATTCCGCTTTTTGCAGCAATTGCTAATTCATGTTCATTTATTTCTGTCGCTTTTTTAATCGCATTATTCAATGTCATAATTAAATAATCTTCTAATTCTTCAGCATCATTCAATAAATTTTCATCAATTTGAATCGCTTTAATTTCTCTATTTGCAGTAATGGTAACTTGTATTTTTTCGTTAGAAGACTTTTCATCAATTAAAACATGATTCAATCTTGTTTTTGTTTCCTCAACTTTTTGTTGCGCTTCTTTCAGTTTGCCCATCATTCCGGCCATATCTCCAAACATAATTTTCTAATTTAAAATCAAATACAAATTTAGTGTTTTCATCAGAAGAAAAAAATATTAAAAATGAGCTAGTTATTGTTTGAAATATAGCATTTAGCCTTATTTTTGCAACTTCCTGTAAAAACCATTTAATGAAAATTAGATCAATAAAAGCACCTACTGCAAATAAAATTCATCAAGAAATTGAAACGCATGGTGATGTTAGAATCGATAATTATTTTTGGATGCGTCTGTCTGATGAACAAAAAAATGCTGAAGAAAAAGACGAACAAACAACAAATGTTTTAGATTTTTTAAATGCAGAAAATGATTATTACAATCAAGTAACTCATCATACAAAGGATTTTCAAACTTCATTGTTTGAAGAAATGAAATCTAGAATTAAACAAGATGATGAATCAGTTCCGTATAAAAAGAACGGATATTTTTACATTACTAAATTTGAAAAAGGACAACAATATCCAGTTTATACAAGAAAAAAAGAATCTTTAGATGCAAAAGAAGAATTACTTTTTGATGTAAATGAATTGGCAAAAGGACACGATTATTTTCAACTCGGCGGATTAAACGTTGCAAGAAATAACGAATTAGCGGCTTTTTCGGTTGATACAATTAGTAGAAGACAATATGTAATTCAGATTAAAAATCTAGTAACAGGAGAAATTTACAACGATAAAATTACCAACACTAACGGAGGTTCTGTTTGGGCAAACGATAATAAAACATTGTTTTACACCAAAAAAGACACTACTTCGTTACGAAGTTATAAAATATTCAAACACGTTTTAGGAACTGATGAATCTGAAGACATAGAAATTTTTCATGAAGCTGATGATACTTTCGGAACGTTTGTAACGAAGACAAAATCTAACAAATACATAATTGTTGGTTCATTTAGTACGTTGTCTACAGAATATCAATTCTTAGATGCTGATAATCCTAATGATTCTTTTAAAATCATTCAGAAAAGAGAACGTAATTTAGAATATGATATCGCGCATTTCGAGAATCATTTTTACATTAGAACAAACAAAGACAACGCAACTAATTTTAAGTTGATGAAAACACCAGTCTCAGCTACTTCTCAAGAAAATTGGGTTGATGTAATTGCACATAGAGAAGATACTTTGCTAGAAGATATGTCGATTTTCAAAGACTATTTAGTGTTGGAAGAGCGTAACAACGGATTGAACAAAATCAGAATTAAACGTTGGGACAATACAAAAGATTATTACTTACCTTTTGATGAAGAAACATATTCGGCTAATGTTCATGCAAATCCAGATTTTGATACAGATATCATTCGATATTCATACAATTCAATGACTACACCAAGTTCTGTAATTGATTTTAATTTGGATGATAAATCGAAAGAAGTCAAAAAAGAACAAGAAGTTTTAGGTGGTAAATTTGATAAAACGAATTACACAAGTAAACGTATTTGGGCAAAAGCCAGAGACGGGAAAAAAGTAGCAGTATCTTTGGTTCACAGAAAAGATACTGAATTAAATGAAAAGACACCGTTGCTTTTATATGCATATGGTTCTTATGGAGCAACAATTTCTGACGGATTTAGTACAACAAGATTAAGTTTATTAGATAGAGGATTTGTTTTTGCAGTTGCACACATTAGAGGAAGTGAATATTTAGGAAGAAATTGGTATGAAGATGGAAAATTATTACGCAAGCAAAACACATTTAATGATTTTGTAGATTGTTCTAAATTTTTGATAGAAAACAAGTACACATCTTCAAATCATTTATATGCAATGGGTGGTTCAGCTGGTGGTTTGTTAATGGGAGTAATTGTAAATATGAATCCTGAGTTATATAACGGTATTGTAGCACAAGTTCCTTTTGTGGATGTAATTTCTACCATGTTAGATGAAAGTATTCCTTTAACAACAGGTGAATTTGACGAATGGGGAAATCCAAAGCACAAAGAGTATTACGATTATATTAAAAGTTATTCGCCATACGATCAAGTTGCAGAAAAAGCATACCCAAATATGTTAATTACAACTGGCTATTGGGACAGTCAAGTACAATATTGGGAGCCTGCAAAATGGGTTGCGAAATTAAGAGAGTATAAAAAAGATGATACTGTTTTGCTTTTAAACACAAATATGGAAGCTGGTCATGGTGGCGCTTCAGGAAGATTTGACGCATTAAAAGAAGTAGCGAAAGAATATTCATTTATCTTAGATTTAGAGAATAAAACTGAATAATGACAAGAAATCAAAACATATACAACAACATTTTAGAACTAATTGGTGAAACTCCAATGGTAAAACTGAATAGAATTACCGAAAATCTAGATGGAACTTTTTATGCAAAACTTGAGTCTTTTAATCCTGGTCAATCGGCAAAAGATAGAATTGCGATGCATATTATTGAAAATGCAGAACAAAAAGGGATTCTGAAAAAAGGCGATACAATTGTTGAAACTACTTCTGGAAACACTGGGTTTTCTTTAGCAATGATTGCATTAGTAAAAGGCTATAAATGTATTTTATCTGTAAGCGATAAATCTTCTCAAAATAAAATTGATATTTTAAAAACAATGGGAGCAGCCGTACATGTTTGCCCAGCAAATGTTCCAGCGGATGACCCACAATCGTATTATGAAGTTGCCAAGCGAATTCAAAAAGAAACTCCGAATTCAATTTACATCAATCAATATTTTAATGAATTAAATATTGAAGCACATTATGCAACTACTGGCCCAGAAATTTGGAAACAAACAGAAGGAAAAGTTACGCATATTGTTGTTGCAAGCGGAACCGGAGGAACTATTTCTGGGACCGGAAAATATTTAAAAGAGCAAAACCCTGCCATTAAAGTATTAGGCGTTGATGCAATTGGTTCTGTATTAAAAAAGTATCATGAAACGCGAGAATTTGATGCAAATGAAATTAAACCCTATAAAATTGAAGGTTTAGGAAAAAATTTAATTCCAACTGCAACAAACTTTGATGTCATTGATGTTTATGAAAAAGTTTCCGATAAAGAAGCTGCGCAATCTTCAAGAGCGTTAGTAAAACAAGAAGGTTTGTTTTGCGGATACACTTCAGGTGCTGTAATTCAGGCAACTAAGCAATATGCTGCAAAAGGTTTTTTTGATGAAAATAGCGTGGTCGTTGTAATTCTTCCAGATCACGGAATTCGATATATGGATAAAATCTACTCTAATTCTTGGATGAGTGTAAATGGGTTTTTAAAATATTAGTCAATAAATTTATTTTAATTTAATTAATCCTTAACTTATTCAACTACCTATTAATTTGATTTACTGCTAAAAAAGCAGTTAATTTGCATTCTCAAATTTGAAGTAAAAAACACATGACGAAAGATTTATTTGAAAGAATAAAAGAAGATAAAGGACCTTTAGGAAAATGGGCTGATAAAGCTGAAGGATATTATGTCTTTCCAAAGTTAGAAGGACCAATTTCTAACAGAATGTCATTCAACGGTAAAAAATTAATTACATGGAGTATTAATGATTACTTAGGATTGGCAAATCACCCAGAAGTTTTAAAAGTTGATGGTGAAGCCGCTATGGAACACGGAATGGCTTATCCGATGGGTGCAAGAATGATGTCTGGTCACACAAATTTTCACGAACAATTAGAACAAGAATGTTCTGAATTTGTAGAAAAAGAAGCTGCATATTTAGTAAATTTTGGTTATCAAGGAATGGTTTCTGCCATTGATGCTTTGGTTACCAAAAACGATATTATTGTATATGATATGGACACGCACGCGTGTATTATTGATGGTGTTCGTTTGCATGCTGGTAAACGTTTTGTATACAAGCACAACGACATGGAAAGTTTTGAAAAGAACTTAAAACGTGCAACTAAAATGGCAGCGCAAACTGGCGGTGGAATTTTAGTAGTTTCTGAAGGGGTTTTCGGAATGCGTGGAGAACAAGGTCGTTTAAAAGAAATTGTTGCTTTAAAAGAGCAATACAATTTCAGATTATTAGTAGATGACGCTCACGGTTTTGGAACTTTAGGAAAAGACGGAAAAGGAACAGGAGTAGAGCAAGGAGTTCAAGAAGGAATTGATGTTTATTTTGCAACTTTTGCAAAATCGATGGCCGGTATTGGAGCTTTCTTTGCTGGTGATAAAGATGTCATACAGTATTTACAATACAATATGCGTTCTCAAATGTTTGCAAAATCTTTGCCGATGGCAATGGTTAAAGGCGCATTGAAACGTTTAGATATGTTGCGTACAATGCCAGAATTAAAAGCCAAATTGTGGGAAAACACACATGCTTTGCAAAGTGGTTTGCGCAATGCTGGTTTCGATTTAGGAACTACACAAACGTGTATTACGCCCGTTTTCTTAAAAGGGGAAATACCAGAAGCAATGGCAATGGTAAACGATTTACGAGAAAATTACGGAGTATTCTGTTCTATTGTAGTATATCCTGTAATACCTAAAGGATTAATTATTTTAAGATTGATTCCCACTGCAACACATACACAAGAAGATATTGATGAAACGATTGCAGCATTCTCTGGTATTAGAACTAAATTAGAAAACGGAACTTACAAAAGAGTTGCTGCTTCTATTATGGAAGCATAATAATTATAAAGAATATAAAAAAGCCTTAAGAATTTACTTAAGGCTTTTTTTATGAAATAATTTTATCAGCATATTCTTTTAATTTTTTGTCAGGTAAAAAATTGTCAGATATTATTAAAATTGCATATAATCTGTTTTTTAAAGACTGACTGTTCATGATATTGTCACTCATTGCATCTTGAATTAAATGACAAGCTATATCAGTTAGTAAAAATTGACGTTGTTCTAATGTTGATTTAGATGCTGCATTAGCTCGCAATTCTCTATATGTTTCTTCCGCTATCTTATGTGCTTCTTCTGTTAACTTTAGGATATTTTGTTTTGCTAATTTCATGTTTTAAATATATAAAAAAAGCGCATCTTTTACAGATGCGCTTTTGTATTATTATAATGTGTTTCTATCTTTCTCTACGTCTTCTTCCAAAACCGCCAGATTGTTTGTCAGCAGAACCTCTGTCAGGTCTGTCTCCACCAGCTCTAGGTTTTCTATCAGAAGAACTACTTCTTCTAGGAGAAGAACCGCTATCGTTACGTTTTCTTCCGAAACCACCACCGTCAGATGATCTAGATGAAGAAGATCTTCTTCCACCTCTTTCTCCTCCACGACCTCTTCCACCACCAGAACGTTCTTTTTTCGTGATTTCAATATTTACACCACGCCCGTTAAATTCAGGATCGTTTTCCTCAAAAGCACTTAATGTCTGTCCTTCAAAGTTTTTATCTAATTCAAAGAAAGAGAATGTGTCTAAAATATCAATGGCTCCAATTTCTATATTGTCTGTAATACGTTGGTCGTTAATCAAACCAATTAAACGTGCAGGATTTAAATCATCTTTTCTACCTAAGTTGATAAAGAAACGTGTCATGTTTTCGTCTCTTGGTCTTCCTCTTCCACCAGAATCTCTAGATTCTCTATCTCCTCTAGATGATGATAAATCGTTTAAATCTTTTGCGTTTTCGTAATATGCTAAGAAGTTGTTGAATTCTAAAGAAACAAATTTCTGAATTAATTCTTCTCTATCTAAGCCTTCTAATTTATCGTAAATGCTTGGTAAAAACTCTTCAATTTGTTTTGTGTTTACTTCTACATTTTGCACTTTGTCAATTAAATGCATTAATTGATTTTGGCAAATTTCTTTCCCACTTGGAACATTTGCTTGTACAAATTTTTTCTTAATGATTCTTTCTATAGAGCGTAATTTCCCTTTTTCTTTTCCGTTTACCAACACAACAGAAATCCCTTTTTTACCAGCTCTACCAGTTCTTCCAGATCTGTGTGTGTAGTTTTCTATTTGATCTGGTAATTTATGGTTGATAACATGTGTCAATTCAGTAACATCCAAACCACGAGCAGCAACATCTGTTGCAACTAAAATCTGAATACTTTTCTTTCTGAATTTATCCATAACGCCATCACGCTGTCCTTGAGATAAATCTCCGTGCAATGCATCAGCACTATAACCGTCTTTTATTAAGTTGTTGGCAACTTCTTGTGTTTCTCTACGAGTCCTACAAAAAACAATTGCGTAAATATCAGTATTTACATCTGCAATTCTTTTTAGGGCTTCGTAACGTGTACGTTCGTTCACTACATAAAATTCGTGACTCACATCATCAGAACCTTTATTTTTTTCACCAGAAGTAATTTCTATAGGGTTATCCATGTAGTTTCTAGCAATAGATTCTACTTCTCTTGGAAAAGTTGCAGAGAATAATAACGTTTGTTTTTCAACCGGAGTTGCATCTAAAACCTTATCTAATTCGTCTTTAAAACCCATGTTTAACATTTCGTCAGCTTCATCTAAAACAACCCAACGAATGCTTCCTAATTTTAAAGCTCTACGTTTAATTAAATCTACTGTTCTACCAGGAGTTCCAACTACAATTTGAGAACCTTTTTTTAATGAACGAATTTGCTCATCAATATTTGCACCACCATAAACGGTAGTAACTTTTACACCTTTTAAGTATTTGGCAAATTCTTGAATGTTTTTACCAATCTGAACGGCAAGTTCTCTTGTTGGTGATAAAATAATAGCTTGTGTTTCTTTGCTGTTTTCATCTATTTGTTCTAAAATAGGTAAACTAAACGCGGCTGTTTTACCAGTTCCGGTTTGTGCAAAAGCTTTTAAATCTTGTGAAGATGCAATTACTTGTGGAATTGCTTTTTCTTGAATAACTGTAGGGTTTTCATAACCCAAATCTGTTAGCGCTTTAGAGATTTCTTCTCTAAGCCCCAACTCTAAAAATGTTGACATGCTGTGAACAATTGTGAATTCACAGACGCCAGTATCTGTAAACTCGGTTTATAAATCGCTTTAGAATCAGTTACTTGTAACCTGGGTAACAACTATCTAAAATTTTTAATCCTTAAAATTAAAAACGTGCAAATGTACAATAAATAATGTGGATAGAACTATAAATTAATCTTTTTGTAAAGCCTTAAGTTGCTTATTTATTTTCGAGCTTGTTATAGAGGCATAGCCATTAACGATTTCACCTTTTTTGTTTACTAATAAGGTTCTTGTTAATTTGCTTGTTAAAAACTCGTTTGCTGTATTATCAGATTTAATAAAAAACTGACTTTTAATATCAACTCCTTTTATTGGGTTTTCATTTTCTTGAGAAGAAACTTTTACGCCAACAAAGTTCAATTTTGGAAATTCTTTTGTCAAATATTTAATCCTAGAAGCCAAATACTCTCTACTAGTGTATTTTGGATTCCAAAGATAAATAACATTGTTTCTGTTTTTTGTTAACTTATTTATGCTTTGAACAGAATTATTGTAATCCGATACCATAAAATCAGGTAATTGAGTTCCTTCATGTATTTTTTTAGTATCATTTATAATACGTTGAACTTCTTTTTTATCCTCAATATCTGTACTTAATTTAAAATACGTGTAAAATGCATTTTTATTGATGTCACAACTAGATCTGTCAAGAAAATCATTGACAACCATTTGTCTTAAATACGTGTTCTTTGTTTTTTCGCTAGTTATATTTTCATTTATTGTATTTAATAATGCAACAGTAAATTCATTTGATTTACTAGAAATCCCCTTTGAATGAACATTGTTGTGAAGTCTATTAACAATGTATTGAGTATAAGAAGCGAGATACATTAAGTTGCTATTATTTAAATCTATATTTTCTCTATACGAATAAAAACGAGCATCTAATTTAGGGTAATCAGTTGCTTTATTTAAACTTTTATTTCTAGCAGGATATCTTTCAAATCTTGAGTAAACAGGGTATTTAGCAACAACCTCTAGGATTTCCGAATAATCTTCAGGTAACTCTTCTGTTTGTCTAGCTTTAAAATCATCAATCTTTTTTTGTCTTAAGTTTAATAACGAATCTAATTTTGCTTTAAAAAGATTAGGTCCTAATCTATAGAAAGAGTAGGTATTGTGATTATAACGTTCTTTTTCATTTTCTAAAAAACAATCTATTAATATATTATTCTTATCAGCACCAAGACCACTAAAAACTAAAGATTCATCAAAGTCCCAAGTATTTAAACGAATAGAAATACTATCTTTTGGTTCAATATAAACGTATTGATTTTCGTTTCCATGAATAAAGTAATAGAAACCTTTAGTGAAGTTTTTATAGCTTATGATAAATTTATCGTCTTTATCTAAGAATAAACTATCAACAAGTTTGTCATTCTTAAAAAGAAGCACAAAGTCAGATTTTGGATGTATTATTTTACCTCCAAAATAGGTAAGCTTATCTTTCTCAGAAGTTGTACAACTTCCAATAGTAGCAATAGTTGCAAGTAAAAAACAATATTTTAAAAATCGATTCATTTATCTTTTTTAAACTCCCTACAAAATTACATATTCATCTATCATAAACTTGTTAATACGTTGTTAAAGTATTGACAAAAAAAAGATAATTATTAGCTGTGTTTATAAGGTTTTTTATTGCTGCTTTTAAATTAAAGTATAATCTGTTTTTAAACAAAAAAAGGGCTTAAACTCCTTATAAATTTCATATTTTTGCAAAAATTTAAAAATTACAACAATGCTTTCAGTTTCTAATTTATCAGTCCAATTTGGTAAAAGAATTTTATTTGATGAAGTAAACACAAAATTTCTACAAGGTAATTGCTACGGTATTATCGGTGCAAATGGTGCAGGAAAATCTACTTTTCTTAAAATAATTTCTGGCGAGCAAGATGCAACTTCTGGTCATGTTCATTTAGAAACAGGTAAAAGAATGTCGGTTTTATCTCAAAATCACTTCGCGTTTGATGAGATTCCGGTCTTGGAAACTGTTATCATGGGAAACAAAGAATTGTCTGCCATTAAAAAAGAAATGGACGCTTTGTATGCTGATTACACAGATGCAAACGCTGAGAAAATAGGTGAGCTTCAGGTAACTTTTGAAGAAATGAATGGTTGGAATGCAGATTCTGACGCTGCTTCAATGTTATCTAATTTAGGAATTAAAGAAGATTTGCATTATACATTGATGAAAGATTTAGACGGAAAACAAAAAGTGCGTGTGCTATTGGCGCAAGCTTTATTTGGAAGTCCAGATGTTTTAATTATGGATGAACCAACCAATGATTTGGATTTTGAAACGATAAATTGGTTAGAAAACTTCTTAGCTAATTATGACAATACTGTAATTGTAGTTTCGCATGATAGACACTTTTTAGATGCAGTTTGTACTCATATTTCTGATATTGATTTCGGAAAAATTAATCACTTTTCTGGGAACTACACTTTTTGGTACGAATCAAGTCAATTAGCAGCAAAACAAAGAGCGCAAGCAAATAAAAAGGCTGAAGATAAAAAGAAAGAATTAGAAGAGTTTATTCGTCGTTTTTCTGCAAATATGGCAAAGTCTAAACAAGCAACAAGTCGTAAAAAAATGATTGATAAGTTAAATGTTGATGATATTAAACCATCAAGCAGACGTTATCCTGCAATTATTTTTAAAAGTGAAAGAGAAGCTGGAGATCAGATTTTAAATGTAGAAGGTTTATCGAAGAAATTTGAAGGTGAATATTTATTTAATGATATTCATATAAATTTGAATAAAGGCGATAAAGTTGCCATTATTTCTAAAAATTCTAGAGCAATTACTGCATTTTATCAAGTCATCAATGGAAAAGAAAAAGCAGATTCGGGTAAATTTAATTGGGGTGTTACAACAACACAATCTTATTTACCTCTAGAAAATGCTGAGTATTTTCAGAATGCAGAATTAGATTTGGTAGATTGGTTACGTCAATATGCACAAACAGAAGAAGAAAGAGAAGAGGTTTTTTTAAGAGGATTTTTAGGGAAAATGATTTTCTCTGGGGAAGAAGCGTTAAAAAAATGTAATGTGTTGTCTGGAGGTGAGAAAGTGCGTTGTATGTTGTCTAGAATGATGATGACAAGAGCGAACATTTTGCAATTAGATGAGCCAACAAACCATTTAGACCTAGAGTCGATTCAAGCGTTAAATAATTCGTTGATTAATTTTAAAGGAACAGTGTTGTTTTCTACGCATGATCACGAGTTTGCACAAACTGTTGCAAACAGAATTATAGAAATTACTCCAAAAGGTGCAATTGATAGATATTCAACTTTTGATGATTATTTATCAGACCCAAAAATTAAAGAACTAAGAGATAAAATGTACGCTTAATCGTAAAAAAAAAGGAAGCTAATTAGCTTCCTTTTTTTTATGCTTTATTTCTTTTGCAATGGACTAATGATTTTTACATCACTAAAGGAAATTGCACCTCTTACAACACCATCAATTGTAGTCTTTAACGCTTCAATCAATTGCATTTTTAATTGCGATTTATGATACAGTAAACTTACTTCTCTTGCCGGCGGTGGCGTAGTAAACTCTCTTAAAAATTGTTTGTCATTTTCGTTTAAATCTAACGTTTGTAAATACGGAATTAACGTCATGCCCAAACCTTCTTTAGAAAGTTTTATTAAGGTGTCAAAACTTCCACTTTGTAATTGAAAATTTCTGTTAGAATCGCTTCTATAGGTTCTACATAAATTTAAAACACTGTCTTTAAAACAATGACCATCTTCCAGTAATAAAATATCATCAACTTCTAATTCATCAACATTAATGTTTTTATTATTAAAAAGGCGATGTCCTTGCGGAATCAGACCCACAAAAGGCTCGTAATAGAGAGGGCGTTCTTTTATTGCTTCATTTTCTAAAGGAGTTGCTGCAATTGCTGCATCAATATGTCCGTCAGTTAACTTTCTAATAATTTCCTCAGTGGTTAATTCCTCAATAATCAATTTTACTTTTGGATATTTCTTTGTGAAATTTAATAAGAACATTGGCAATAATGTTGGCATTACGGTTGGGATAATCCCTAGTTTAAATTCACCACCAATATATCCTTTTTGTTGATGTACAATATCAGTAATTCGATTGCTTTCATCAACAATAATTTTTGCTTGTTCTACAATTTTTCGACCAATATCAGTTAATTCAATTGGTTTTGTAGCACGATTAAATATTTTAGCGCTTAATTCATCTTCTAATTTTTGAATTTGCATACTCAACGTAGGTTGTGTAACAAAACTGTGTTCTGCAGCAATGGTAAAATTTTGATATTCTGCTACTGAAAGCACGTATTTTAATTGTGTGATTGTCATTTCATCAATATTTTTGATAAAGATATTAAAACTATCAATAATATTTATAGTTTTTAAAGTAAATGTTGTGTTAAATTTGTAGTGAATAAAAAAATAGATAAAAAATGAACTCAACAATTTTAGGGTTAGATAAAAAGAAAACAATAAAAACAGCAACTGATTTAAATGTTTTATTGGCGAATTTTCAAGTGTATTACCAAAGTTTAAGAGGTTTACATTGGAATATAAAGGGAAAGAATTTTTTTGAGTTGCATGTGAAATTTGAAGAGTTTTATAACGACTCGCAGATTAAGATCGATTTGATAGCAGAACGAATTTTAACCTTACAAGGAAAACCTTTACATACGTTTGAGGAATATACTTCGTTAGCGAAAGTTCCTGTTGCAAAAGATGTTTCTAATGATGTTGAAGCGGTTGAAGTAATTGTGAATTCACTTTCTGAATTATTATCAATCGAAAGAATAATTTTAGATGCGTCTGGAGATGCTAATGATGAAGGAACAAACTCTATGATGAGTGATTTTATTGCTGAACAAGAAAAAACAATTTGGATGATGAATGCTTGGTTAGGTAAATAATAGTAATTTATTTGAATAAAAAAAGGAGCAACATTTGTTGCTCCTTTTTTTTTATCTATTTAACTCCAAAACTCTCGTTTTTTGTTTAACTCTTCTTCTTGTTTTGCATATTCTTCAACTGATAACACTTTTAAAAATGAAGGATGTTGCTCAATTGCAAATTCAATTTTCTTTACAATATCCTTTATGTCTTCATTCTCATAATCAATATCTAAAGGTTCTTTTATGACCATTGATTGTAATACATTACGTTTTTTTATAGCCAAACCTTTTTTATCAAAAGAACGTCTAAATCCGTCAATAACAATTGGAACTACAATTGGTTTATGCTTTTTTATAATGTGTGCAGTTCCTCTTCTAATTGGTTTAAAAGGAGTCGTTGTTCCTTGTGGAAAAGTAATTACCCAACCATCATTTAAAGCTTTACCAATATTAGAAACATCAGACATTTTTACTTGTCTATTCACATTTTTACCTTCGCTTCTCCAAGTTCTCTCTATTGAAATAGACCCACCATAAGCAAGTATTTTAGGTAATAATCCAGATCGCATAGTTTCACCAGCGGCAACATAATAAAGATTTAATTTTGGTTGCCAAATATAACCGATGTTTTTAATATTATTATCTCTGCCTTTTAATGCAGCATTAAAAACATGAAACATTGCTGTTACATCTGCAAAATAAGTTTGATGATTAGAAACAAATAATACATTGTTATCTGGCAAGCTCCTAATAATTTCTGAGCCTTCAATTTGTAAGCTATTAAATCGTCTATATCTACCATGAGAAACGACAGCGAAAATTCGAACAACCCATTTTTTTAAAAACAGAATATGTCCAAAAGGGTTTCTTTTGAATAAAGGCATTAATAATTGGTTTTAATTTTCACTAGTTAGTTGATTACGAAAGTACAAAAGAATAAAGGAACACACTATTTTAATAATTCTTTAATTTCATTAAGAATCATAGCAGTTGCGCCCCAAACGATGTAATTGTTTAATTTAAAGCAAGGTACATCAGTATTTTTAGCGTATGAAGTTGTAATGTTTATGGATGTAATATTTGAGTCGTCTAGCAAATCTTTTAACAATACATCAAAAGTGTGATCTACTTCGTGATTAATTATAAAATTTGGTTTTTCTTTAGAAAAAGCAATAAATGGCGTTGCTAAAAAATTACTAGGAGGAATGTAAACATCCGTAATTTCTCTAATTACATTAATGTTTTCTTCGGAAATTCCAACTTCTTCAAATGTTTCTCTAAGTGCAGTTTCTTTTAAATTTTTATCTGTTTTTTCAATTTTCCCACCAGGAAAACTAATTTGTGCAGAATGTGTTCCTTTATAGCTTGCTCTTTGCGTTAATAAAAAACAAGTTTCTCCTTTTTCATTTGGATAAAATAAAGCTAAAACTGCTGCTTTTTTAGGGTTGCTCGCTGCAATTTTTTCTTCATTATAATTTAAACGCATTTTTGGTGCCAGTCTAAACTGTGATTCTAAACCACCAATTTTTGCAGTTTTAATATGATTAATAGTATTTAAAAATGAAGTAAATTCCATTATTGTTCTTTAGTTTTAAAGAATCGTTTAAATCCCAATCTGCTTAACATTTTCTTTTCAAAATTCCAGAAAAAAGTAAACTGACCGAAAAGCCATCCGAAGAAAACAATTAAAATTTGATAAAAAGGAAAAATCAATAGAATTCTTAAAGGTCTATAAACCCAAGGATTTGTTGTTGCTTGATCCAAACCTACTAAACTTAAAATTGGTTTAGCAATCAATAAAGAACTGTAACCAGTAATTGAAAATACTAATAAAATAATAAAGACTTGCCAGTTAGATTTTAAGTTCCAGTGCTTTTTTAATTTTTCCATTTTGTAAAATATGCTGCAAAAATACAACATGATTCTAGTTACAGAAAATTTACAGCATTAGTTTTCTAAATAAACGCTAAGAAATTTGGTTGTTGGTTTGTATTTTTTTTACCTTTCAAAACTATAATTATAATTCTATTAAATGAAAAAATTAGCACTACACTGGAGAATCTTATTAGGAATGTTATTAGGAGTTGTTTTTGCTCTGATTATGACAAACTTTGATTTTGGTAAAGACTTTATAAAAGATTGGATAAAACCTTTCGGAACCATTTTTATCAACTCGTTAAAATTAATTGCAATTCCGCTTATTCTAGCCGCATTAATTAAAGGAGTTTCTGATTTAAAAGATATTTCTAAACTCTCTAAAATGGGAGGAAGAACAATCGGTATTTATATTGTTACCACTGTTATTGCTGTTTCTATCGGATTGGTTTTAGTAAATATTGTAAACCCTGGTAAATCTATTAGCGAGGAAACAAGACAAGAAATGGTAGATAGTTATAGCACAAACACTACAAAATATAAGGATGAAGCCGCCAAACAAAAAGATAGCGGGCCATTACAGGCATTAATAGATTTGGTTCCCGAAAATATTTTTGCAGCAGCAACAAGTAATAGAAACATGTTGCAAGTAATCTTTTTCGCAGTTTTCTTTGGAATCGGATTGATTTTAATTCCAGAAGAAAAAGGAGAAACGGTAAAGAAATTTTTTGACGGATTTAACGAAGTCATACTTAAAATGGTCGATTTAATAATGCTCGCAGCTCCTTATGGTGTATTTGCATTATTAGCAGCGCTGGTTGTAGAATCGCCAAGTTTAGATTTATTTAAAGCCTTAGGTTGGTACGCAATAACAGTAGTTGGTGGTTTAATGTTGATGATCGTTATTTATAATATTTTGGTGGTTATATTTACAAAGAAAAGTCCAAGTTTTTTTATGAAAGCAATTTCACCAGCGCAATTACTAGCATTTTCAACAAGCTCAAGTGCGGCAACTTTACCAGTTACAATGGAAAGAGTTACAGAGCATATTGGAGTAGAAGAAGAAGTCGCAAGTTTTGTATTGCCAATAGGAGCAACTATTAATATGGACGGAACAAGTTTATATCAAGCTGTTGCTGCTGTATTTATTGCGCAAGCATTCGGAATGGACTTAACATTCGGAACACAATTAGGAATTATTGCTACTGCAACTTTAGCATCAATTGGTTCTGCCGCAGTTCCTGGAGCAGGAATGGTTATGTTGGTCGGAGTCTTAGGGTATGCAGGAATTCCAGAAGCTGGTTTGGCATTAATTTTTGCGGTTGATAGACCTTTGGATATGTGTAGAACTGTTGTAAACGTAACTGGTGATGCAGCGGTTTCAATGTTAGTTGCAAAATCTGTAGGTAAGTTAGGCGACCCTCATGTTCAAAACTGGGATGATAATTACGATGCAGTTAAATAGGAAATAAGAATATTAGATTTATAATTAATGGATACTTTATTACAAATAGAAGAACCATTGGTTTCTGTAAATTGGTTGTTTCAACATAAAGATGCAACCAATTTAATAGTTTTAGACGGTACAATTTCTAAAGTTTCACTCAATAAAACAGCTAATAGTTTAAATGAAAATCAAATTCCTAATACACGTTTTTTTGATATTAAAAAAGTGTTTTCTATTCAAGGAGCACAATTCCCAAATACTACTTTAAGTGCTAAAGACTTTGAAAATGAAGCGAAGAAATTAGGAATAAATAAAAATTCTTGTATCGTGGTTTATGATACGTACGGAATTTATTCTTCACCTAGAGTTTGGTGGCTTTTTAAGTCGATGGGGTTTAAAAATATTGCTATTTTAGATGGTGGATTTCCAGCGTGGGAAAAAGCAAATCATTCAGTAGAAAAAAAACAAACTCATAGTTTTGAGTTGGGTGATTTTGAAGCAAATTATCAATCAGAAAAAATCATTAATTCTGATGTTGTCTTAGAATCGATTTCAAATTCTACTAATCTAATTGTTGATGCACGCTCTTCAGGAAGATTTAATGCAACTGAATTAGAACCGAGAAAAGAAATAAGAAATGGTCATATTCCTACTTCTAAAAGTTTGCCATATTCATCGCTTTTAAATAATTCAGAATTAAAAACTAAAGATGAATTAGAGGATTTGTTCAAAGAAATAAATCCTGATAACAAAGAGCTTATTTTTTCTTGTGGATCAGGAATTACAGCTTGTGTTCTCGCTTTAGGAGCAACAATTGCAAATAATAATTCTATTGCTGTTTATGATGGTTCTTGGACAGAGTGGGGTAGTTTATCTCATTTACCCGTTGAGAAATAATTCATTTTCTATTTATAAATTAAACCTTTATTTGAGAAAACACATACTTCATTTCAGTAGCAATTTGTAGACTTCTTTCCTTGTATTTTTTAGCTTGTTGTGGTGTGTTATCAAAAACTTTAGGGTCTTCAAAAGGAACAGAGATTCGCTTTTCTGCTCCAGTGATAAACGGGCAACCTTCATCAGCTTGTGTGCATGTCATAATTGCAGCAAATTTAGAGGTTGGATTAAATTCATCATCTAATGTTTTAGAAAATCCAATAATTGGTTGTTCATTTTCTGAAAACATAATAGTATATCTAGGATTATTGCTTTCTGAACTTTTATTCATTTTAAAACCAGCGTTTTGCAATGTTTCAATTATCATAGGAAAAAGTGCTGTTGCTTCTGTTCCAGCTGAATAACAAAACACATTTTTTAAATTGAAATAATGCGCGATTGTTTGCGCCCAAATTTGTGATAAATGACTTCTTCGAGAATTATGTGTGCAAATAAAATTCAATCGAATTTCTTGATTTTCTAAAGTTTTAGTTTGAATAAAATCAATTAACGGTTTTAGAACTGCTTTTCTTTCGTTTGAAATTGAAGCAATATTTAAAGTTGAAATAATTTCCTCAATGGATTCAAATACAGGCATTTTTTATAATTTTTAAATTAACAACATCCGCTTGACGGTGAACAACAGTTTGCTGTTTCTGAAAAAGCAGGAACTTCACATTTATCTCTTGCCAAACAATCGGTTTGTTTTGAAGTTAACAAATAGTTTTTTCCGTCAAAATCAAGTCCGAATTTCTGAATCGTTTCTCCTTGAAATTCAACTTCAATTTCTAAGTCCCCAATTTCTAAAATTTTTTCGGAAAGATTAATAATATTTATCAATTTTTCTGGATGTAATCTATGATCATAATCGTCTGCATCCCAAAGTTGAAAGTTTACAACTTCTTCTTTACGAACTGTTCCGCCACAATCGATAAAGTTTTTTGTGATTTTTCCAATTTCAGTTACATGAAAATGATTTGGAACTAATTCTCCGTTTGGCAATTGAAAAGCAATTGTATCTAATGTTTTTAAGCTTGATTTGATTTCTGATAACTTCATGATTCTTTTATTTTAATATGTTCTTGTTGGTAAATAAATTAAAAACAACCTTCTTTGTTGGTTCTGTCTTGATTTAAAAACTGAAACATAATTTCTTTCATACTTGTCCAATTCTCTTGATGGATACAATAACAAACACGAGTTCCTTCTACGTTTCCTTTTATCAATCCTAACAATTTTAATTCTTTTAAATGCTGTGAAATTGTCGGTTGTGCTAGCTTTATTACGTTAACTAAATCACCACAAACACAAGTGTTTATTTTAAATAAATGTTGCAAGATTGCAACTCTTGCAGGATGGCCAAAAACTTTTGCATACAATGAAATTCTATTTTGTTGATCTGTAAATATTTCTGTTTTTGCTAATCCCATTTTACTCATTGATTGCTTCATTGCAATATTACGATTAATATTTATGTTAGCAATACTATATTGTAATTATTTTAAAAAATTAGATGTATTTTTTTAACTCAGAATGATTTGTAATAACTTTATCAGCATACTCAAGGGTTTGATCTGCTGCTAAAGGATTTTTATACCCAAATACAAAAATACCAGCATCATTTGCTGCTTTAACTCCGTTATCAGAATCTTCAATTACAATGCAGTTTTCTTTTGGAGTGCTTCCTAAAATGGCAGCTTTTTCGAAAATTTCTGGATGTGGTTTTGACTCTACTAGATCTGCTCCACTAATTTTTGCTGTAAAATATTTATTTAAATCAAATCGATTAAAAACTCTATCAATATTTACCATTGCAGATGAAGAGGCTAGGACAAGCGTAATTCCTTTATCGTAAAAATATTTTATAATTTCCTCAACGCCATTTACCAAATGTAATGTAGGGTCGTTTTCAAAGAAATTTACATAACGTTTTCTCTTTTGTAAAACCAACTCATTTGGATCTTCATTTAAATTAAAATGAGCAATCAATCTCTGAAATGCATTAATAGTTGAAGAACCTGTTAAGGTTTTGTATAATTCTTCAGAAACATTTAACCCTAATGAAACAAAAGTTTCATAATAGGCTTTTTTATGTAGTAATTCAGAGTCAATTATTACTCCGTCCATATCAAAAATCACACATTTAATATTGTTCATTATTCAATAAATTTAGATTTTAATTCAGGTGTTGGTATCATGCAGCTTTCTTTTTTACCAAACCATTTGTAACGATTTTTGGCTATATAATTGTAAAATAAGTCTCTAAATGATGCTGGTAAAACCCAACCTATTTTAAAGAGGTTCCATAATCCACCAAAATGGTTAATGATTTTTAGAGCTGCTGTAGATTTAATATAAAAGCTAGTTTTAGATTCAATTAAAATAATAGAATCGATTTTACTTGTATCAATTTTAAAATGATTAGTAATTTGCTTTCCTATTTCAGATTGTAACGAAGCAAATAAAAATACATTCTTTTTATCGTTTTTTATAATTCTTAAAATAGAAGAATTACAAAAGTTACAAACACCATCAAAAAGCACTATTTTTTTATTATTGTGGAGTTTGTCAAATGTACTTATCATAAAAAATGATTGCTAAAAAAATTATTTCACAAATTTCCATAAATTTTCTGAATTTCTTGTAACAAATATTGCTTTAAGACGTCAGATACACAGAAGTAATTAAAAAGAGGTATAAATATTTATTGATATTAATCTTTAACATAACATTAATAGCTATTAAAAGGACAATATTTACTTTCGCAAAAAATTAACCATTCAAGATGATAGAAATTAAAAAACTCCACAAATCTTATCCAATTGGAAAAGATTCTTTGCATGTTTTAAAAGGAATAGATTTACACATTAAAGAAGGTGAATTTGTTTCTATTATGGGGTCTTCTGGTTCTGGTAAATCTACATTATTAAACATTGTTGGTTTATTAGATGAACACGATGAAGGAGAATACTATTTAAATGGTCAGTTAATCGATAATTTAAACGAAAAGAAAGCAGCAATTTTACGTAACAAATTCTTAGGGTTTGTATTTCAATCGTTTAATTTAATTTCTTATAAAACAGCTTTAGAAAACGTTGCATTGCCTTTGTATTATAAAGGAATGGCAAGGAAAGAACGTTTGAAAATTGCAATGGATTATTTAGATAAAGTTGAATTAAAAGATTGGGCAAATCATTTGCCAAACGAACTTTCTGGTGGACAAAAACAACGTGTTGCAATTGCAAGAGCTTTGGTAACGCAACCAAAAGTTGTTTTAGCTGATGAGCCAACAGGAGCTTTAGATTCTACAACTACAGATAACGTAATGGATTTATTAAGAGATATTAATAATGAAGGAATGACAGTTTTTGTTATTACGCACGAAGAAGAAGTTGCTGAACAAACAAAAAGAATAGTCCGTTTAAAAGATGGTGTTATTATTAGTGATGAATTAACAAACATAAACTCAAAAGCAGTTTAATATGTTCGATTTAGATCGTTGGAGAGAAATTTTTCAAAGCATAAGTAAAAACAAGTTACGTTCAGTAATGTCTGGTTTTACAGTTGCTTTTGCCATTTTACTATTTACATTACTGTTTGGTGTTGTAAATGGTTTAAGCAATACTTTTAAAGATGTGTTTTCAGATGATGCAGCAAATATCATGTCTGTTAGAGTATGGAAAACATCAAAACCTTTTAAAGGATTACAAACAGGAAGAAGAATTCAACTTAAGAATAAAGATTTCAATTTTGTAAAAGAAGAGTATGATTCTAAAATTCAACACTTAACAGCTAGAGTTAACAGAAATGTAAATATTTCATACAAAACTAAGCAAGATAATTATTCCTTACAAGCAGTACATCCAGATCACCAATTTTTAGAAAAAACAATTATTGAGGAAGGTAGATATATAAATGATAGAGATTTAAAAGAAAGAGCCAAAGTAATTGTAATAGGCCGTTTGGTGAAAGAAGATTTATTTGGAGAAAAACCAGCAATTGGAAAACGAATAAATGTAAGTGGAATCTCATATCAAGTTATTGGTGTTTTTTCTGATGAAGGTGGAGACAATGAAGAGCGTAAGACTTTTATGCCTGTTTCTACAGCTCAAATGATTTATGGTAATAATGACAACCTTAGCCAAATTGTTATTGGATATAATCCGGATTTAAGTTTGGACGAAGCCATTGCTTTTGGAAATAAAATGGAACGTGATTTAAGAAAAAAATTAGACATTCATCCAGATGACCAAAGTGCCTTATCTATTCAGAATATGGCAGAAGCAAACAAAGGTGTTGGTTCTTTTGTAATTGCATTATATTTTATTGTCATTTTTATTGGATCGGGAACCTTAATTGCAGGAATTATTGGAATCAGTAATATTATGATTTTTGTTATTAAAGAACGTACTAAAGAATTTGGAATTCGTAAAGCATTAGGAGCACAACCTTCATCTATTGTAGGGATTGTTGTGCAAGAATCTGTTTTAATTACAACGATTGCAGGGTATTTAGGGTTATCATTAGGGACTTTTATATTAAGTGCCATAGATGATGGGCTTGAAGATTATTTTATTAAAGACCCAAGTGTGAGTCCAGGAATTGTAATAGGAGCAACAATTACTTTAATCCTTTCAGGATTAATTGCAGCATATGTTCCAGCAAAAAGAGCAGCGAGAATTAAACCAATTGTAGCATTAAGAGCAGATTAACATGAAGTTTTTATTTGATTCAGATACATGGCAAGAAATTTACGGAAGTATTCGTAAAAATAAAACGAGAACAGCAATTACTATTGTTGGTGTTTTATGGGGAATCTTCTTGTTAGTAGTATTATTAGGTGCAGCAAGAGGAATAGAAAATAATTTTAATAAAATTTTTGGAAATTTCGCAACCAATAGTGTTTTTATTTTTCCACGTGCAACAGAAATTCCATTTAAAGGGTTTCAGAAGAATCGTAGATTTAGTTTAACCACAAAGGATGTTGAAGTATTAAAAAGCGAATATAGTAACGAAATAAAATTATTAGCTCCAAGAAGTCAAACATCTAATTTAATTGTTAAAGATTTTAAAACTGGTAATTTTCAAGTTAGTGGAGATTATCCGGTTTTAGACAAAATTCAGAAGAAAGAGTTAATGTATGGTCGTTTTTTAAACGGAAACGATATTTTATCTTACGCAAAAGTATGTGTGATTTCTGAAGAAATGTACAAGCAATTATTTGAGAAAAACGAAATGCCAATAGGTCAATTGGTTAAAATCAATAGTATAAACTATAAAGTAGTTGGTGTTTATAAACGATCTAATGGAATTAGTTTTGACGGAGATACAGCATATATTCCATTTTCAACATTTCAAAAAGTATATAATAGAGGAAATAGAATTGGTTGGATGATGATTACAGCTAATGACGGAATAGATATTGAGCAAATGGAGGTTGATATTCTTTTAACTTTAAAGAACTTACATAAAGTACACCCAGATGATAAAAGAGCATTTGGTAGTATAAACCTTGGTGTAGAAATAGGTAAGGTAACTGGGTTTTTAACTGGAATGCAATTTTTAACATGGTTTGTTGGTATTGCAACATTAATTGCTGGAGTTTTTGCAATTGGTAATATTTTATTGATTACAGTAAAAGAAAGAACAAAAGAAATTGGAATTAGACGTGCTCTTGGAGCAACTCCAATTAGTATAAGAAGGCAAATTGTATTAGAGTCAATATTTTTAACTACCGTTGCAGGAATGTTAGGAATCGTTTTTGGAGCATTAGTCTTATTTGGGTTAGATAAAATGGTTGGAAGTGGAGATGATGCAATTTTGATAAACCCAACAGTTAATATTCCAATAATATTATTAGCCTTTTTATTATTAGTAATCTTAGGAACATTAATAGGAATGATACCTGCCTATATGGCAACAATAGTTAAACCAATAGAAGCATTAAGAGAAGAATAAACAAGTAACAATTATGAGTAAAAGAGCAAAAATTATTTTAGGAATTATAGCAATATTTTTTATTGTGGCACTTATTTGGTTCGGTAAAAAGAACAAAACAAATATCATAGAATTTGAAACTGAAACAGCTTTCACAACTACAATTGTTAAAAAAACAGTGGCAACTGGTAAAGTTGTACCGTTGGAAGAAGTAGAGATAAAACCTCAAATTGCAGGTATTATCAATGAAATATTTGTTGAAGAAGGAGCCGTTGTTAAAAATGGAGATTTGATTGCAACAGTTAGAGTTGTGCCAAATATTTCTGCGTTAAACAGCGCTACAGGTAGAGTAAAATCTGCTAAACTAGCATATAATAATGCAAAAGTTTCTTACGATAGAAGTAAAAGTCTTTTTGATAAAGGAGTAATTTCTCGTCAAGAGTTTGAATCTACAGAGTTAAACTTTAATAATGCAAAGTTAAGTTTATCAAATTCAGAATCTGATTTAGAAATCATTAAAAAGGGTTCTACATCTGGATTGGGAAAAACAACGAATACAAATATTAGAGCTACGGCTTCAGGAATGATTCTTGAAATCCCAGTAAAGAAAGGGTATCAAGTAACACAAACAAACGACTTTAATGCTGGAACTACAATTGCAAGTATCGCAGACATGACAAAAATGATCTTTGAAGGTAAAGTTGATGAATCTGAAGTTAGTAAACTTATAGTAGGAACTAAAATAGAAGTTTCTTTAGGTGCAATAGAAGATAAAAAATTTCCTGCAATATTAAATTTTATAGCTCCAAAAGGTACAGAAGAAGGAGGAGCAGTTCAATTTAAAATTAAAGCGGATGTTACTTTAGATAACAAATATTTTATAAGAGCAGGTTATAGTGCAAACGCAGACATCGTTTTAGAAGAAAGAAAAGATGTATTGTCTATTAAAGAAGGTTTATTACGTTTTGATAGAAAAACAGAAGAGCCTTATGTCGAAGTAAAAGTAGGAGAGAAGTTTGAAAAACGAACTTTAAAATTAGGAACTTCTGATGGTGTAAATGTGGAAGTACTTTCTGGTGTTACCAAAGATGACCAAATTAAAATTTGGAATAAAGCTTCTAAGAAAGATGATGACAATGATAATGGTGGAAGAAGAAATGACTAATCTTTAATCATAATGTATAAAAAGAGGAAATTTCGAAAGAAATTTCCTCTTTTTATTTTATAGAGTATTGAAACCCAAAGCCAGTATTAAAAAGGTTATATCCGCTATTTGGGTTTTGGAAATTAAGATTAGAAACATGTCCAACTCCTCCAAAAAACTGAATCGAAAACTTAGAACTCATTTGAAAATCAAAACCTAAAGTTCCGTTTTCTATAAATGTAAAACCCTTAGCCAAACGCTCTGTTTCTGTACTAATATAACTCAACCCTAAACCAACTTGTAAAAAGAAACCAAAGCTTTTAAATAGTTGTTTTTTTGCTTCTAAACTGAATTCAATTGCAGTGATTGAAAGATTCTTTAATAGTGTAAAGCGCTTTCTCTTTTCTAAATAGTTATTTTCGGATGGAAGTACAAATTGCTCATTATACAATTGATGTTGAGCAAACTGAATTTGTGGCTGAAAAACCAAATAAATTTCTATCGTTTTGAAATTTGTAATTGGAAAATACAATTGTCCTTTTATTGTATTTGTTCTGTAGAAATAATCAAGATCATCAAATAAGAAATTATTTTCATTTCCTTGCGAAAACTGAATTCCGTATTTGATTGGCGTAAAAAAACTCTTATTTGATTTTTGTCCGTAAGATTTAGCAATCACACAGACAAAAATCAATTTTAATAAGAGTTTAATTGTCATTACTTTGCAAATTGCTTCGCTACATTTTCAGCTCTTCTGTTTTCAGAATAATCGTAAAAACCTTCACCAGATTTAACACCTAATTTACCAGCTCTTACCATATTTACTAATAAAGGGCAAGGCGCATATTTTGGGTTTTTAAATCCGTCGTGTAAAACATCTAAGATTGATAAACAAACATCCAATCCAATAAAATCTGCCAATTGTAAAGGTCCCATTGGATGTGCCATTCCCAACATCATAACGGTATCAATTTCTTTAACTCCTGCAACGCCGTTGTATAAAGTTTCTATTGATTCGTTAATCATTGGCATTAAAATTCTGTTAGCAACAAAACCTGGATAATCGTTTACTTCAACTGGGATTTTATTAATTTTTTTAGTCAAATCAATTGTAAATTGCATCACTTCATCAGAAGTATTATAACCTCTAATTATTTCTACTAATTTCATAATTGGAACCGGGTTCATAAAATGCATGCCTATTACTTGTCCAGGTCTTTTAGTAACCGCAGCAATTTGTGTAATAGAAATCGAAGAAGTATTTGTTGCTAAAATGGTATCTTCAGGACAAACTTCATCCAATTCTCTAAAAATATTTAGTTTTAAATCTACATTTTCAGTAGCAGCCTCAACAACTAAACTTGCATATTGCACACCTTCTTTGATAGAAGTGTAGGTTGTGATATTTTTTAAAGTAGTGTTTTTATCAGCTTCAGAAATTTTTTCTTTAGCAACCATTCTATCTAAATTCTTAGTGATGGTTGCGATTCCTTTATTTAATGCAGTTTGTGAAATGTCTATTAATTGAACTTGAAATCCGAATTGAGCAAAAGTATGTGCAATTCCATTTCCCATGGTTCCTGATCCGATTACGGCGATATTTTTCATGTGTATTTGTGTTTTTTGTTAATTATCGAAACAATCAATTATTTGTTGTGCAATTCTTAATGCTTCTGTTCCTTGAGATAAAGATACAATTGGAGTTGTATCATTTTCAATCGCATCAGCAAATGATTCTAATTCATCTAAAATTGCATTATTTGGTTCAACTTCTGGATTGTCAAAATAGATTTGCTTTTTAACGCCTTCTGCGTTTTGTAAAATCATAGCAAACTCATCTGGGTTTTCTGGTACATCTTTCATCTTCACAACTTCAGCAGTTTTCTCTAAAAAATCTACAGAAATATAAGCGTCTTTTTGAAAAAATCTAGATTTACGCATATTCTTCATTGAAATTCTGCTCGCAGTTAAATTGGCAACGCAACCATTTTCAAATTCAATTCTTGCATTTGCAATATCTGGAGTTTCACTAATTACGGAAACACCACTTGCGTGTACGTTTTTTACAGGTGATTTAACAACTGATAAAATAATATCAATATCATGAATCATTAAATCTAATACAACAGGGACATCGGTTCCTCTTGGATTAAATTCTGCCAAACGATGTGTTTCAATAAACATTGGAGAATCAATCATGTCTTTAACAGCTGTAAACGCTGGGTTAAAACGTTCAACGTGACCAACTTGACCACGAATATGTTTTTGACTAGCTAATGTTCTAATTGCTTCAGCTTCTAAAACAGTTTTAGTAATTGGCTTCTCTATAAAAATATGACAACCCTTTTCGATGGCTAATTTTGCACAATCAAAATGAGATAATGTTGGAGTTACAATATCAATAACATCAACTTCATCAATTAAACTTTCTACAGAATCAAACAACGTATACCCAAATTCTTTGGCAACTTTTTTAGCATTTTCTGTAAATGAATCGTAAAAACCTACTAATACGTATTTATCTGATTGTTGTAATAAGCGGAGATGAATTTTCCCTAAATGACCAGCGCCAAGAACACCTACTTTTAGCATATAAATATATTTTTGTCTCCTCGAGCGCAGTCGAGAGGTTAATTATTCAATTGCCTAGTAGTTCTCGACTGCACTCGAACAGGCAATTATTCCGAATTTTTATTATTGAAAAATAACGAGAACAAAGATACACTTTTATAGCTATTTTTTTTGGATTTATTACTACTTTTAGAACTCCAAACTTTACCAAGAATTGAAAGATACTCACAAACATCAAGGACTTAGAAAACAGTTAGCTACGGTATTAGAGGCTAAAGGAATTACGGATCAAAAAGTATTAGAAGCTGTGCGTAAAATTCCACGTCATTTGTTTATTGATTCTAGTTTCGAAGCACATGCCTATCAAGATAAAGCATTTCCAATTGCAGCTGAACAAACTATTTCTCAGCCATATACTGTTGCTTTTCAATCACAAACATTAGAGGTAAAAACGGATGATAAAGTGTTGGAGATTGGCACAGGCTCTGGATATCAAACAGCAGTGTTATTAGAAATGGGAGCAGAAGTGTATTCTATTGAACGACAACATGAGCTATTTAAAAAAACATCTTTATTCTTACCAAAGTTAGGTTACAGAGCTAAGAAATTGATTTTTGGGGATGGCTATAAAGGATTACCAGAAATAGCCCCTTTTGATAAAATTATTGTTACTGCTGGAGCACCTTTTGTTCCAAAACCTTTATTGAGTCAATTAAAAGTAGGAGGAAAATTGTTAATTCCTGTTGGAGATCATACACAAATAATGACTTTATTTATTCGGAAATCTGCTAAAGAATTTGAAAAACATGAGTTAGGAGATTTTGCTTTTGTACCCATGTTAGAGGAAAAAAATTAAATTTAGTACTTTTAATGATTGAAAATTAAACAATATCCTATGCAAGAGATTCCAATTCATTTAAATTATATCGCTTTTTTATTTAATCATACTTCGCATCAAAATTCCCACTCCATTTTCCTTGAACTCTTAATACTTGTTCAATAACATCTCTAGCACAGCCTTCGCCACCTTTTTTGTAAGAAATATATTTAGAAACCTGTTGTATTTCAGGAGCAGCATCATTCGGGCAACATGCCAATCCAACTAATTTCATCACTGGGAAATCTGGAATATCATCACCCATATACAACACGTTTTCGTGTTGTAGATTGTATTTCTCTATAATTTCGTTGTACTGTTTAATCTTGTCATGAGCACCTAAATAAATATCTTTAATACCTAAACCTTGTAAACGAGTTCTAACTCCTTCATTATTTCCACCAGAAATAATACACACGTTTAAACCAGCGTCAACTGCGGTTTTAAGGGCATAGCCATCTTTTATATTCATATGACGAACCAATTCACCATTCGGAAAAACAGTAACCATTCCGTTTGTTAAAACGCCATCAACATCAAAGATTAATGTAGATATTTGAGGTAAAAACTCTTTGTAACTTTTTTCCATACTTAGTTTTCTTGGATAGATTTGGTAATCAATTTATATATTTCTTGCTGCTGCAAATTTAAATTTTCTAAATGATTTTTTATCGTCTGTTCATCATTTCTTTTTGCTGGTCCTGTTTGAGCATCGATAGGAGAAATCGATTGTATCTTCTTTGCAGTTTCTTCAATTAATGGATATAATATCTCAAAAGGAACATTGTTTTTCTCACAAATATCATTCGCAATTTTATACATATGATTTGTGAAGTTATTTACGAAAACTGCAGCAACATGGAGTTTTTTTCGCTGTTCTGAATTAATTTTATATGTTTTTTCTCCGATGGATTTTGCTAATGCTTCGAGTAAATTAAAATCTTCACTGTTTTTAGTTTCTAAACAAAAGGGAACACTATTAAAATCTACAGATTTATCTTTAGTGAAACTTTGCAATGGATAAAAAACACCTTTTCTTTCATTTGTAATTGTATCAATATCAACAGCTCCAGAATTATGAACAATCAATCCTTTTCTATGCTGAATTGATTTAGAAACGGCTTGAATTGCATCATCAGAAACGGCAATTATGGTAACATCAGAATCTGTAATACTTTCTAGATTTCTAGAGTTAATTTTTGATACAGTTATATCTTCTGCTTTAGAAAAAGCATTATATAAATGTGTTGCTACATTTCCATTACCTAGAATTACTACTGAAATCATAAAGGCGAAGATATTGAAATTAATTTTCAACAATTGGGTATTTAAAATTATTTTCGCATATTTGCAGCCTTATGATTGACTAAATAGACTTCCGTTTTGTCGTTTCTTACACGACCCAAAATTTTCAGCATTGAAATTTCTTCAAAGCTGTTTTCTATTATTTTATATTTTATTTATTATGTCTCAAGACAATCAACTTACAAGAAAGAATATTTTTCAATATTTTAAAGACGCAGTAACCGGCAAAGAACAAGATTTTACTACTGGAAGCATTCGAAAAGCAGTTTTTATGCTTTCTATACCAATGATTTTAGAAATGTTAATGGAATCAATATTCGCTTTAGTCGATATTATTTACGTTTCTAGAGTAAGCGTAAATGCCGTTGCAACGATAGGATTAACAGAATCTATAATTACATTAGTATACGCAGTTGCTATCGGATTAAGCATGGCAGCAACAGCAATTGTTGCTCGTAGAATTGGAGAAAAGGACAATAAAGGAGCAAGTCAAGCTGCAGTTCAAGTCATAATTTTAGGCTTTGTAATCTCAGTAATTATTAGTGTAGTTGGAATTCTATATTCTAAAGAAATACTAGCATTAATGGGAGCAGAACCAGATTTAATTGCTGAAGGTTCTGGTTATACAAAAATATTATTAGGAGGAAATTTAACAATTATGTTTCTTTTCCTAATCAATGCAATATTTAGAGGAGCAGGAAATGCATCGATCGCCATGTGGACGTTGATTTTATCTAACGGATTAAACATTATTTTAGATCCAATTTTTATTTTTGGATTTGGACCAATTCCTGCTTACGGAGTAGAAGGTGCTGCTATTGCAACAACAATTGGTAGAGGAACTGCAGTTATTTGGCAATTAATTGCGTTGTTTTATGGTTTTGGGAAAATCAAAATTGCAGTAAAAGATATCGTTATACGAGTTGTTGTTATGATGAATTTAATTAAGGTTTCTTTAGGCGGAATTGGGCAGTTTTTAATAGGAACTTCTAGTTGGGTTTTCTTGATGAGAATCATGTCAGAGTTTGGAAGTGAAGTCTTAGCTGGTTATACAATTGCAATTAGAATAATGATGTTTACATTGATGCCAGCTTGGGGAATGAGCAATGCTGCTGCAACGTTAGTTGGACAAAACCTTGGAGCTAAAAAACCAGAAAGAGCAGAAAAATCTGTTTGGAAAACTGGAAAATATGCTGCTTATTTTATGGGGATCGTTTCCATTATTTACTTGGTATTTGCATCTACATTTTTAAGTTGGTTTAGCGATAACCCTGAAGTCGTCAAAAATGGTGCATTATGTTTGCAAATTATTGCAGCTGGTTATATCTTCTATGCATACGGAATGGTTATAATTCAGTCTTTTAATGGTTCTGGTGATACAAAAACGCCAACATATATCAATTTTATTTGCTTTTGGTTATTTCAATTGCCATTTGCATACCTAGTTGCAATTACTTTTGAAGCTGGACCAATCGGTGTGTTTTTATCAATAACTTTAGCAGAAGTATTGATTGCAGTTATCGGAATTTGGCTCTTTAAAAAAGGAAAATGGAAAACTGTACAAGTGTAATTGTTTTATTAAATTAGCTGATAGAAATTATTAAAATGAAAGAAAATAAAAACTTAGGGATAAATACTATTTGTACACATATTGGTGAGGTAAAAGACGAACAATTTAAAGGCGCAATTTCTCCAATATATATGTCAACCTCGTATGAATTTGATAATGTGGATGTAAAGCGTTATCCACGATATTTTAATACTCCAAATCAAGAAATGTTATGTAAGAAAATTGCAGCACTAGAAAAGACCGAGAATGCGTTGATTTTTGGTTCTGGAATGGCAGCAGTTAGTACAACTTTATTAGCTTTTTTACACAAAGGAGATCATATTGTTTTACAACAAACATTGTATGGAGGGACGTATAATTTTGTGGTTGAAGAGTTTGATAAATTCGGAATTGAGTACTCATTTACAAAAGATTTATCAATCGCATCATTTCAAAAAGAAATCAAAGAAAACACGAAAGTTTTATATATAGAAACACCTTCAAATCCGTTGTTAACAATTACAGATATGAAAGCAGTTTCTAAATTGGCAACAAAAAAAGGTATTGTAACTATGATTGATAATACGTTTGCATCACCAATAAATCAAACACCTGTTGATTTCGGAATTGATATTATGTTGCATTCTGCTACAAAATATATGGGCGGACATTCTGATGTTTTAGCAGGAGCAGTTGCTGCTTCTAATGAACATATTGAGATAATATGGAATGTTGCTAAAAATCTGGGTGGAAGTTTAAGTGATTTTATGGTTTGGATACTAGAACGTAGTTTAAAAACGATGAATTTACGTGTAAAACGTCAAAGTAAAAACGCGTTAAAAATGGCAAAATATTTAGCGCAAAACACTAACGTTTCAAGAGTTTACTATCCAGGATTAAAAGGACATCCTAATTATAAATTGGCTAAAAAGCAAATGAAAAATTTTGGAGGAATGTTGTCTTTTGAATTGAATGATTCCATAAACGCAATGGATTTTATGAATGCTTTAGAATTGATAAAACCTTCAATGAGTTTGGCTGGAATTGAAAGCACAATGTTAAGTCCAACACAAACATCACACGCATTATTAACACCAGAAGAAAGAGAGAATCAAGGAATAAAAGATGGTTTAATTCGTTTTTCAGTTGGAATTGAAGAAACAAAAGATTTAATTGCTGATATTGAGCAAGCGTTGAGCAGTTTGCAGTAACAATAAACAATTCAACGAATAAACAAATACACTTAAAAAAAATGAAACTAGATATATTAGCTTTTGGAGCACATCCAGATGATGTAGAGTTAGGAGCAGGAGCAACCATTGCAAAAGAAATTTCTTTAGGAAAAAAAGTTGGAATTGTAGATTTAACGAGAGGAGAACTAGGAACTCGTGGTTCTGCTGATTTGCGTGATATTGAAGCTGAAAATGCTGCAAAAATTTTAGGGGTTTCTGTTAGAGAAAATGTTGGTTTTGCTGATGGTTTTTTTATCAATGATAAGGCACATCAATTGGAAATCATAAAAATGATTCGTAAATATAAGCCAGAAATTGTTTTGTGTAATGCAATTGACGACAGACATATTGATCACCCGAAAGGAAGTAAATTAGTTTCTGATGCATGTTTTTTAAGCGGATTGTTAAAAATTGAAACCGAAGTTGAAGGGATACAACAAATGAAGTGGAGACCAAAACAAGTATATCATTATATACAATGGAAAAATATTGAACCAGATTTTGTAGTTGATGTTACTGGTTTTATGAATTCGAAGATTGATTCTGTGAAAGCGTATAGTTCACAATTTTTTGATCCAACAAGTAAAGAACCCGAAACACCAATTACAAGTAAAAATTTTATTGATAGTATTGGTTATAGAGCAAATGATTTAGGTAGATTGATTGGTGTTGAACATGCAGAAGGTTTTACCACAGAGCGTTACGTTGCTGTAGAAAATTTAGATAAATTAATTTAAGTTTTCTTTTGTTGTAAGTTAAAAATTGGATTATATTTGCATCCGAAATTACATGGTGGTTGTAGCTCAGTTGGTTAGAGTATCGGTTTGTGGTACCGAGGGTCGCGGGTTCGAATCCCGTCTTCCACCCAAAATAAAATCCTTCTCATTTTTGAGAAGGATTTTTTTGTTATAGTTTTTCAATAGCTTTTAAAACCTCAGCTCTTTTTCTAACTGAAACCGGAACCGTAATTTTATCTTTCAAAACTAAATAACCACCATCTGCTTTTATAAACTCTTTGATGTATTTGGTGTTTACCAAATGACTTTGATGCACTCTTAAAAATGAATTTTCTTTTAATAAATCTGCATAAAACTTTAAGGTTTTGGTAACCATAATTTTATGACCGTTTTCAAAATAAAATGTCGTGTAGTTATTGTCTGATTTACATCTGACAATTTCATCTAACGAAACTACCATAATTTTATCTAAGGTGTGCAATGAGATTTTCGTTGGCTGTTTATATGGCGAAGCAATAGATTCTTGTAATACTGATAATTGTTCGTTTTTGGGTTGAATTTGTATAATAGCTTTTTCAATAGCATTTTTTAATTCTTCATCAGCATATGGTTTTAAAATATAATCGATTGCTGCAAATTTAAAAGCTCTAATTGCAAATTCATCACTTGCCGTTACAAAGATGATTTTTGATTTTAAATTAGGTATTATCTCCAATAAATCAAATCCAGTTCCGTCTCCCAACATAATATCTAAAAACAAAATATCTGGTTGTGTTTTACGCAATAATTTAGCCGCAGAAACAACGCTATTTGCTTTTCCAATAATTGTTATATTTTGATGCTTGTTAGAAATGTCATTCTCTAGCATTTCTAATGCTTGTGGCATATCATCAATCAAAATTGCAGTTTGTTTCTTCATTAATAATCTGTCTTTAAAGGAATTTTAAATTCTACTTTTGTCCCTTTTATTTGGGCGTTCTCTGATAATTCTTCAATTTTTAAGATACTATTTTTTGATAAATTTTCAATTCGCTCTTTGGTAACTTTTAATGCAATGGAACTATGATTATCATTTGTTTTCACTTTCTTAGATTGCTCATAACCAATTCCGTTATCGATAATTGCACAATACAAATAATTGTTTTTTGAACTAAATTCAATTGATATTTTTCCATTTTTTGTAAAACCATGTTTGATACTGTTTTCTACAAAAGGTTGAACTAACATGGGTGGAATTAAAATTTCTTCTACCGAAATATCTTGCGTATCAACTCTTATTTGATATTCAAAACTAGCATTCATTTTTCGCTCTAAATCTAAGTAATTTTTCAGTGTTTCTATTTCTTCAAATAAACTAATTTCTTCCTTTCTAGAATTTTGTAAAAGTGAGCGGAGTAATGTAGCAAACTGACTAATTGTTGTATTTAATTCTTTTGTGTTTCCATTATTTCCATATGCTTTAATTCCGTTTAAGACATTAAAAATAAAATGCGGATTCATTTGTAGCTGCAAGGCTTTTTGTTCTAAAGTAACTAGGTGATTTTCTAATGTTATTTTTTTTATTTTCTGCTGATTTTCTTGCTCTTTTCTCTTTAAGTAAATAGAAATAAATAAGAATAAAACAAATACAAAAAAGCAAATAATACTGACAATAAACCAAGTTTTTTGATGCAAAGGTTTATCAATAAAAAAGATAAATGAAATTGATTCACTTTCAATTTTTGATGCGTTTCTAGATTTTACAGAAAATGTATATTTTCCAGGAGATTGATTTGCTAAATTGATTGCATTATTTGAACTCCATTTGCTTTTAATTTCATTTAAAGTCAATTGATATTCTATTCTTTTGGGTTGATTGATATCAATCGTTTTAAAGTTAAAAGAAATGTTATTTTGATTTGGTGAAAGCTCTAAAACAGATTTTTTAAATTGCTTTTGAATACTATCTACAGATTGATTTGAAACTTCTATCTTTTCAAAATGAATTGTTGGTTTATATACTGTTTTCTGATTTTCGTTTGGTGTGTATTTTGTAATTCCGTTTTTAGTACCAAACCATATGTTACCAAACTCATCTTCAATACTTGTATTCTTTGTTGTTTCAATGCCGGAGAAGCCATCGTTTGTATTGTAAAAAGTTGATTTTGAGATTTTGTTATTATAAAACTCAATTTTATCAACTCCTTTTTCTGAGCCAAACCATAATTGTTTTTTTTTGTCAAATAATAGTTGATTGCTGCTTTTTGAACTTAAATAGCCGTTATTAATCTGTTTTGGAGCATTCAATTTAGAAATTGATGTTTTCCAAACTCCATTCTCTAAAGTTCCAATATATAATTGATTATTAGAAAAAACTAAATTAGTAATTGTTGTGTTTTGATTTATAAACCTTGAATAATGTGTTACTTTATTGTTTGAAATAAAACCTAAATCACCAATTTGCGTTCCATACCAAATTTTGTTTTTGTGGAGTAGAGTAGTGGTAATTTGTGTATTTTTAATTCCGTTACTTTTATTAAATCGATTTATATTTTTTACGAAATTTTGTTGAAAATTATACTCTAGTTTTATTACCCCAACACTTTTAGTAGTTAGCCAAACAGCATCATTTTGTATGATTATATTTTGAATATGATCATTTGGTAAACCATTTTTGGAATATAACCTTTCGATTTTAAATTCTGAACTCACTAAAGAATCAGTTTTTTTTCTAAAGATGTAGATTCCTTTATTTTGTGAACTAAACCAAAGATTATTGTTTTTATCACTTGTAATGGAAGTTGTTTTGAAATTATTTTTTCTAACAAATTGAATCCCTAAACGATCAATCTTAAATAAGTTTCTATTTGTATCTGTAAACCAAATTTTGTTATTGTTTTTATGAATAGCAGTTACTTCTTTTATTGCTTTATTATCTGCTTTATCAAAATGTTCAAAGCTACTAAAGGTTGATTTGTAAACTCCATTTCCATTGGTTAATAACCATTTATTTTGTTGTTTGTCAATTAAGATTTTATGTGAACTTACTTTCATTAATGCACCAGTTTCTATACTATTGATGCTGTTCTTCTGAGTACTAAAAACGAGATCAAATTCATTTATAGTGCTTTCCTTAAGCTTGATTTTTTCAATCAATGCTTTTAACTTCCAAATTTTATTTGAAGTTTTAATCCAATAGAATGAGTTCTTATATTTAATGTCTAAAACATTAGAAAGATCAATTTTTAAATCGATTTTAATTGGCGTAACATAATTTGTTTTGAATTGATAGATTCCTTGATTTGTGGCTAAGTACATTTTATTATCAAGCCAAACAATTTTATTCACTTTTGGTGTTTTATAATTGGTAAACAGGTTTTTAATTTTAATTGACAAACCATTATTTGTACCAATAAATAAACTGTCATTTTTTATGAAAAGTGAATTCGAAAAATTAGAAAGTAATCCTTCCTTTTGACTAAAGACAACAAAATCATTTCCATCAAAACGAGCAATTCCACCGCCTTGTGTTGCAAACCATAAATAACCAACTTTATCTTGAACTGCGTCGGTTACATCAGATTGTGGTAAGCCTTTTTCTACAGTAAAATGTTGTAATTGGTTTTGTTGCGCTTGTATAAGCACCGACCAACATCCAACAAAAAAAAAGAAAAACGATTTTTTAAACTTCATATAAACAAACTTACTATAAAAAAGCAGTTGCTCAATAATGAACAACTACTTTTATAGTGTAATCAAAACTTATTCCACAATAAACAAACGCAAGTTATCTATTTCTGGTTCTACGTGTTGTAAATCTCCATAAGGTTTAATAATTGGCTTTAAAACACAAATTACAGTCGTAATTCCTTTGACAGTTAACTTACTGTCTTTCAATGAAGTTTTCCATCTAAAATCTTCAATTTTAATATTGTATGTATTAAATTCATTACTAAGATTTTCGTTTCCTTCAATAAAATCCATGATTGCTTCTTGGGTTTTTAAAGTTGGAATTTCATTATCAGAATCTGTAAAATCAACTTCCATTTTTATTGGCAAATTAAATTGCGTTGTAAACGCTTCTCCAACATATCTTTCGTAATCATTATACAAAGTTTCTAACCAGTCAATATCTTTTTCATTCGGATAATTCTTAGCAAATTCTTTTGATAAATCTACTTTTCCTGGTGAGTGTGCCGTCGGATAAAATCCGTAATACGGTTTCGCTAAATGATATTTAGAAAACTGACTCCCAAACATTGTGTAATATGGCGTTGCAATAATTCTTGGTTGTTTATTTGTGCTAAAAACATTTTTTAATCCTTTTAATAAATTCGGATTATCAGCCAAAGCAGGCGAATGAAAAATAACATTAGTATCGTCAGCAATTCCTTCTAATAATTTCGGAATTTCATCATTTATCAACGCATTTCTTAGTGAGTTTTCATTTAAAATTTTCCCTTTTACTGTTGTTTCTAAATCCATTCCTTTATAAGGATTGTTTTCACTGACGATATGAATGTTTGAGTATAATCTTTCATCATAATTATTGTTTAACCAACTAATTATTTCTTCTAATGAATACGCTTCTGTAACAACTTCGAACTGTTTTTCTTCGAAATATGTTTTTGCGCTTTCGTAATAGTTTGAGTGATCTGAATCTTTTCCAGTAATAAAAACAACTTCTTCTCTGTAAGTTGGAATTTCTTGTACTTCTTCAGCAAGAATTGTTGGAGCTGTTGTTTGAGCAGTTTTCTTTTTTCCGTTACAACTTGTAAAAGAAATACTAAAAGCTAGCAAAACGATTGCAATTGCTTTTGTGTTTACGATTTTTTTCATGATACTTAGGTTTTAGATTAATAATTAAGATTAATCAAATCTAGTATCAGAAAGTGGTTAAATTTCTTGGCTTTTAGAATTCGTAAGGATTGAATTAGAATTCGTTATTTATTATAAACAACCATTTTAATTAAGCCTTCTTTTTTAGGATTATCGGCAAAAGATAAAATATATTGTTCTACTTTTTTAGCAACTCTTGGTTGAGGATAGAGTAGGACTTTGTTTATATCTCCAGCCCATTCATTCAAATACAAAACGGTCATGTGTTCGTTACTTCTATAATACTTCTGAACGTGTTTTGGTAATTTGTCTTTTAAAGAATCATCAATTTGAATGTAGTAATAATCTAATTTTGAAGTAAAAAAACTGAACGATAATAAATGATCCCAACCACCAAATAGATTGCTAAAAGGTAAAATAAATGTAAAAAGAAAAATCAATCCTTTTTGATAAGATTTCGAATCTGTAAAAGTTTCAAAAAAGGATGTTGTTTTTAATGTCCAAAAGATAATGATTACACTAGAAATATTTTGAAGATTCCATGGAATCACATTAAACCCATAGCCTAAATATAATAGCATTACTATAATAATTGAGTGCATGCTTACGATTCCGATTACACCAATTTTTCTTGTTTTATTTGATAAAATAAAGACTCCTAAAAGGGCTTCTAGCCATGGAACGGCATAGGTAAATGCCAATAATAAACTTTCTGAGATAAAACTAAAGTGCTTAGTTAAAGCGTGCATCCATTGCTCGTAGAAGATGTCGTTTAGTTTGTGAACTCCACTCCAAAAGTACGTCGCAATAAAAATTAGAATCAGCGTAAATAAAATCTTTCTAGCTTCTGTTTTCTTTGGGTAAATTAAGATTGCAAATAGCGTTAAAAAGCTTTGATAGAAATAGGGTTGTAATCTGTTTTGATCTACAAAACATAAATAAATGTATAATGCTAATACAAACCAACCTAACAAACGTTTTGGTTTAAAAATATATACAACTTGGCTTACAAAAAAGATTCCAGCTAAAATAGTATCAAATGGAGAAGTTGGAATCGGAACCCAATCAAACAATGGAATAACTGGAAAGTTTTTATCAGTAATCCAAAGTTCTGGCGCGTACAACATCATTAATAATGTTGATAGCATTGCAATAATTCTAACTGCGTTTACTTTTTGTTTGTCAGTTAAGTTGAATATCATGGGATTAAGATAGTAATTTCTCTTTTAAATATTTTGCTGTGTATGATTTTTTATTCAAAATTAGCTCTTCTGGTGTTCCTTGAAACAATAAATTACCGCCATTTTTCCCACCTGCTAAACCTAAATCAATAATATAATCTGCACATTTTATCAATTCTATATTGTGTTCAATCACAATGATTGAGTGTCCTTTTTCAATCAATGCATTAAAGGAAGCTAATAATTTTTTAATATCATGAAAATGCAATCCAGTTGTTGGTTCATCAAAAATAAATAAGGCTTTGTCTTTCGTGTTTCCTTTTACTAAAAATGAAGCTAATTTTATTCGCTGTGCTTCACCACCAGACAGCGTAGATGAAGATTGTCCTAATTGCACATAACCCAAACCGACATCTTGTAAAGGTTTTAATTTCTGAACAATTTTTCTCTGTTCATTTTCTTCAAAATATGCAATTGCATCATCAATGGTTGAGTTTAAAACATCGTCAATTGACTTTCCATCAAAAGTAATTTCTAAGACTTCTTTTTTAAAACGTTTTCCATTACAAGTTTCGCATTGCAAATGCACATCTGCCATAAATTGCATTTCGATGGTAACTTCACCATCTCCTTTACAAACTTCGCATCTCCCACCTTCAACATTAAAAGAAAAATGTTTTGGTTTGTAATTTCTGATTTTCGCTAACTTTTGATTTGAAAATAAATTTCTGATATCATCATAAGCTTTTATATATGTTACAGGATTTGAGCGAGAAGATCTTCCTATTGGATTTTGGTCAATAAATTCGATGTGTTTTAAGTTCTCAAATGAGCCTTTTATTTCTGTAAATTGACCTAGTTTATTACCATAACCAATAATTTTCTTTTGCATTGCTGGGTACAAAATATTCTTTACCAAAGTACTTTTTCCACTTCCAGAAACTCCAGTAATTACCGTCAGATTATTCAAAGGAAAAGTAACATCAATATTTTTCAGATTATGTTCTCTTGCTCCGATAACTTCTATAAAATTGGTTGATTTTCTTCTTTTTTCTGGTATTTCAATTTTTAGTTTCTCTGTTAAATATTGTGCTGTTAAAGAATCAGATTTTAAAATATCTTTGAATTTTCCTTCTGCGACAACGTGTCCGCCAAAAGTTCCAGCTTCTGGACCGATATCAATAATATAATCGGCAATTTTCATGATATCTTCATCATGTTCAACTACAATTACTGTATTTCCTAAATCGCGTAAATCTTTTAAAACGCCAATCAATCTTTCTGTGTCTTTTGGATGCAAACCAATACTTGGTTCATCTAAAATATACATAGAACCAACTAAGGAACTTCCTAAAGAGGTGGCTAAATTTATACGTTGGCTTTCTCCACCAGAAAGTGTGTTTGAAGTTCTGTTTAAGGTTAAATAACTCAATCCAACATTTAATAAAAATTGTAATCTGTTATTGATTTCCGTTAGTAAACGTTTTCCGATTTTTGCTTCGTGTTTATTTAAGTTGATGATTTTAAAAAAAGCAGTTAATTCGTCTATTGGTAAGGTTACTAAATCTGAAATGGTTTTATTGTCAACTTTTACATAATTGGTTTCTTTTCGTAATCGTTTTCCGTGACACTCGCTACATTTTGTTTTTCCTCGATAACGAGAAAGCATTACTCTGTTTTGGATTTTATAACTTTTTTCTTCCAACGCAGAAAAGAAATGATTGATTCCTTTGAACTTTTTATTTCCAGACCAAATCAGCTCTTTTTGGGTTGAAGTCAATTCAAACCAAGGTTTATGAATTGGAATGTCAAACTCAAAAGCATAGGTAATTAAATCGTCTTTATACTTTCTAAAAGAATCTGTTTTAAAAGGAGCAATGGCGTCTTCATAAATTGATAAACCTGTATTTGGAATGACCAATTCTTCATCAATTCCGATTATATTGCCGTAGCCTTCACAAGTTGGACATGCTCCGTATGGATTATTAAAACTGAATAAGTGTGTATTTGGTTCCAAGAAAGTAATTCCGTCTAACTCAAATTTATTACTAAATTCTACAAGTTTGTTGTTGCTTAGATTTTCTATTTTACAAGTTCCTTTTCCTTCAAAAAAAGCAGTTTGAATCGCATCTGCCAATCGATTGTAAAAATCTTCATCATCTTTTAAAACAATTCGATCAACAACTAATTGTAACATTTCATCCTTATAAGAATCAAAAGGAAAATTTTCTATTCTAAGAATTGAATCGGCCATTTTAATTCTTGCATATCCTTGCTGAGAGAAAATATTTAATAAGGTTTTTAAATCTCTTGTTTTATCTAAGTATACAGGAGCTAACAATAATAATTTTGAACCTAGTTCGTAGGTTTTTATATGTTTGATAACATCTGCAACAGTATCTTTTTTTACTTCTAAATTTGAAATAGGAGAGTAGGTTTTACCAATTCTAGCAAATAACAACTTTATGTAATCGTAAATCTCTGTAGAAGTTCCAACTGTAGATCTCGGATTTGTAGAATTTACTTTTTGTTCAATAGCAATTGCTGGTGCAATTCCTTTGATAAAATCTACTTTTGGTTTGTGTAATTTTCCTAAAAATTGACGTGCATAAGAAGATAAGCTTTCTACATAGCGTCGTTGTCCTTCTGCGTACAGCGTATCAAAAGCCAAAGAAGATTTTCCTGAGCCCGATAAACCAGTAATTACAACTAGTTTATTACGGGGAATAACTACATCAATGTTTTTTAAATTGTGCAGTTTTGCACCTTTAATGATGATATTTTCTTTTGGATTTACGCTGTTTAAATCTAATGCCATTTTTAAAAAAAGTAAGCGTTAAAAATACCATTTTTTAAGAGAAGAAAAAGAGAATTTTCATTTAAAAAACAGAAAGATATTTGTTTATCTTGATTATTATCATCATATTTGAATTATTAATCCACTAAAAATCACGTGCGTATAGTTTAAAATTACTTTAACTGTTTATTAAACAAGTAGAAACCAGAAAGCAATCTTGCTTTCTTAAAGTAATTTATGATGCGTGATAATAATACCCCAGACAGCAAATTAGTTAGCGATTACATTAACGGTAATGAGATATCTCTTGAAATTTTAATTAAGAGACATCAACAACGTTTATTTAGTTTTATTTATAGTAAAGTTAAAAATAAAGACATTACCGAAGATATTTTTCAAGACACATTTATAAAAGTAATTAGAACTTTAAAAAAAGGAAATTACAACGAAGAAGGTAAATTTTTACCTTGGGTTGTGCGTATTTCTCATAATTTAATAATCGATCATTTTAGGAAATCTAACCGAATGCCAAAATTCAGAAATACAGATGAATTTGATATTTTTTCTGTAATTGGTGATGGTGTTTTAAATGCTGAGAGAAAAATTATTAAAGAGCAAATTCATGAAGATGTAAGAGAGCTTATAAATGAATTGCCGGAAGAGCAAAAACAAGTATTAGTAATGCGAATGTATAATGATATGAGTTTTAATGAAATATCAGAAAACACATGTGTAAGTATCAATACTGCGTTAGGAAGAATGCGTTATGCATTAATCAATTTAAGAAAGCTCATAGAGAAAAATAAAATTATTTTGGTGAACTAAATACTAAAAGTAAAAAAGCATCGTTATCTGATTAATAATCAAGTAATAAAAGATACTATATGATGCAACTTTACTCTAAAAAGTCTCCCAACTTTAGGGAGCAACCAAAAAAAGAAACAATTCAATTTTTAATTAATTTTTCAAAATCATTGAAAGTAATTAAAACGAGACCAAACCGAGTTATTGAGTTGAATTTGAATTAAGAGGGAAAAGCCTTAACTGCCAGTTGAGGCTTTTTTTATGCTTTTACTCTTTTATAATATTCTTCTAAAACTGATTTCCTCCCAATTGTTTTTGTGATAATATCGTTTTCTAAATTCCAACCACGAGCTGGAGAATATTCCCGCCCATACCAAATAATCTGTAAATGTAAATCGTTCCATAATTCTTCTGGAAACAAGCGTTTTGCATCTTTTTCGGTTTGAACAACATTTTTTCCATTCGTTAAATTCCAGCGAAACAGCAAACGATGAATATGTGTGTCAACCGGAAAAGCTGGAATTCCAAAAGCTTGGCTCATCACAACACTTGCCGTTTTATGACCAACTGCTGGTAATTCTTCCAATCCTTCAAAACTTTGTGGAACTTCGCCATCATACTTATCAATCAATATTTTTGATAAACCATAAATTCCTTTACTTTTCATAGGTGATAAACCACAAGGACGAATAATTTCTTTGATTTCTTCAACCGTCATTTTTATCATATCAAATGGATTATCCGCTTTAGCGAACAAAATTGGCGTGATTTTATTTACACGAACGTCAGTACATTGTGCAGAAAGTAACACAGCAATTAACAAGGTATATGGATCTTTATGATCTAAAGGAATCGGAATTTCTGGATAGGTTTCTTGAAGTGTCTCAATTATAAAGTCTACCTTTTCTTGTTTGGTCATTTTTGACTAATTTTACGTAAACAAATATAAGAATTATGACCACACTAAAAACAGGAGATAAAGCACCAAATTTTGAATCGAAAGATGAAAAAGGAAATATTGTAAAATTATCTGATTATAAAGGGAAAAAATTAGTATTGTTCTTTTACCCAAAAGCAAGCACACCCGGTTGTACTGCCGAAGCATGCGATTTAAGAGACAATTACCAAACTTTCCTATCAAAGAGTTATGCTATTTTAGGGGCAAGTGCAGATTCTGCTAAGAGACAACAAAATTGGATTGACAAACACGAATTGCCTTTTCCGTTGTTGGCTGATGAAGACAAAACCGTAATTAATGCATTTGGAGTTTGGGGGCCGAAGAAATTTATGGGAAAAGAATATGACGGAATTCACAGAACTACTTTTATAATTGATGAAAATAGTGTTATAGAAGATGTAATTACCAAAGTGAAAACGAAAGCGCATGCTGCTCAGATATTGTAAAAAAAATTAATTGTTCTAAAACTGATTAGCAATTTGAAAACAAAATTCAAAAGAACTCAAATCTAGTTTTCTTGTGTTATCTATTTTTGAAGGTAAAGATCCTGTAAATTTTTTCAGAAAAATACTTGCTGTTAAAAATGTGCCAAGCAGGGTAGGATGACTACCATCTTCAGCATATAATTTAATCGATGGTTGTTTTTTCTTTGCTAATTTCCATGCTTCTCCAACTAAAACAACAACTCCGTTGTTTTGTAATGCAGCTTCTTTGTAAACTTCTGTAATAGTATTTTGTGTTTGAGGAGTTTTTTCTCTTGACCAAGTAGTAAAGAAATAAGGTTTAGCTCCATGTTTTTTTATGTAATCACTCAGTTTTTTTGAATACAACAAAAACTCTTCTTTGTTTGTTAATGTCCCCATACTTTGTTCTTGTAAAACTACAATATCAAAGTTTACGTTTTTGATTAAATCCTTTGTTTTTAATCCACGTTCTTGATTGAAATGTTGTTTTAATTTTGCGCCACCAATTGCACTCATTTGAGTTTTTATAAAAGTAGATGTACTTTTTGAAAGGTCTGAGACCATTTTTGGTAAATTAGAATAGTATGTGTAACTATTGCCAACAAAAAGAACATTTAATGTGTCTTTTTGTTGTGCAAAACTTGTGTAGCTAATAATAAATAGTAGTACACAAAATTTGTATGTAGGTTTCATAAGCTGTATTATTTTTTAGGCAAAATAGCATTTAACCGCTCCATTAAGTCATGTGGTTCTATGTTTTTATCAATAATTTTCCCTTCTGGGTCAATTAAGAAATTTTGTGGAACAGCTTTAACACCATAGTCATCTGAAACAATATCCCATCCTTTAACGTTAGAGATGTTTGTCCAAGGTAAGTTATCTTTCTCAATAGCCTTAAGCCACCCTTTTCTGCTTTTGTCAACAGAAATACCTAGAATAGTAAAATTTCTATCTTTTAATCCATTATAAGTTTTTACTAAAGTTGGATTTGCAGCTCTACATGGTGCGCACCAAGATGCCCAGAAATCTATCAAAACATACTTGCCTTTATAGTCGTTTAATGTAACGATGTCTCCATTTACATCAGGCACAGAAAATGCTGGAGCTGGAGCAGAAATAGCAACTCTTTTTATGTTTGAATATAATTTGTTTAAATGCTCAAAATAGATTGTTTCTGTTATTGGTTTTTTAAAGTTGTTTACAATCAAAGACATAGTGTCTTTAGAGATGTTGTGAACCTGAAATTGGTAATAAGCTGTAAAAGCAGCAAAAGAGTAATCAGGGTTGTTTAACATTATTTCCATTCCTTTCTTTCTGTCAAAAATATCATCTATCTTATAATAGCGAAATAAACTATCTTCTCTTGAACCAACTATTTTGGCATTTTCTATATCTTTAATATTAGCGTTAATATTTATTTTACTGTTTTCTAGAAAAAAATGAATTTTATTTTTGTCACCATTAATAAAGATTGTGTGCAGGTACGGGTTTTTTAAATCCCCTGTAAAAGAAAATTTGCCATTTATTATTTCTGTAGAGTCAATATTTACACGCTCATTTGTTACTAAGTCTAGCATGGCTAATTGAGCATAGCCGTTTTTTACTCCTTGAATATTGGCATTAACTGTGTAGCTATTGCTTTTCTCTATTTTTGAGTTGCATGAAAAGAGTATTAATGTAACTATAATAAGCTTAACTAAATTTATATTGTTACTATTCATCATTGATAATAATTTGATAATGAAGTAAATGTATGCTATTTTGTTAAAAGAATAATTCTAAATTAAAACTGCATTCCAATTTTAAAATTTAAAACTCTACCCGTCATATAATTCGGAATTCCATACATGGTTTTAGAATATACGTCGCGTACCCAAGTATTGGTAATAGAGTTGTTGATGTCGAATAAATTAAACAATTCCAATCCTGCAGTTAATTCTTTAAAATACCTTAACCAATTAGAAGTCGCTTTTTTATTGGTATCCACAAAAATATATGAAACTCCTATGTCAGCACGTTTGTATGCACCCAATCGACTTTGAAATTTATATACATCGGCATAACTAGGAGATCCGCCAGGAACACCCGAGTTATACACTAAATTTAAATAGGCTTTTAAGTCTGGTAAATTAGGAACGTAATCTTGGAATAAAACACCTAATTTAAAGCGTTGATCGGTTGGTCTGTCAATAAATCCTTTTCCATCTATATTTTCTTGTGTCTTAAGCAACCCTAAACTAATCCAGCTTTCGTTACCAGGAACAAATTCTCCATTTAAACGAATGTCGATTCCTGCAGCATAAGCAGTTGCGTTATTTTTTGCTTGATATCGAATACGAACATTGTCTACCGTATACGGATTTACATTACTTAAATGCTTGTAGTAAATTTCTGTAGTTAGTTTAAAAGGACGATTCCACATGGTAAAACTATAATCATTGCCAATTACTGCATGAATAGATCGCTGAGCTTCTACTTCAGGATGAATTCCACCTAGATTATCTTTTAGCTCTTTATAGAAGGGCGGTTGGTAATAAAATCCTCCAGAAACTCTGAATAGCATGTCTTTTTCCCAGTCTGGTTTGATGGCAAATTGTGCTCGTGGACTAAAAATAAAATGACTTTCTTTTGTGGTTCCATTTGCTTTAACAGACCAATTCTGAAAACGCATTCCCACATTATACCAAATTTGATGTTCGTTCAAAAAATCTTTTCTACTAAATTGCGCAAATCCCGAAATACGATTAATTGTAACATTATTCGTTGCTCTAATACTTTGATATGGTTTTAATTCGCTTTTATACGGGTCGTAAGGTTGGTTATTTATAGAATGATGTGGCGGTCGAATGGCAAAACCCACAGAGTCGATCACTTCCCATTCTATAATTCGGTCTTTTATATCTTCAAGTTGGTATTTAATTCCGACTTCAATTTGATTGTTGTCTTTTTTATAAATTCCTTTTAGTTGTAAATTCGTAATTAGTGCGTCTAAATCGTTTCTCGCATGATTTAATTGTGAGCCAATTCCTGTTGAAAACTCAACTTCTCCAAAGTTTTTAGAACCTAAATTACTGTCAACTTCACCCAAATTATATGAGGCCAAAATATCAAAATACTCTTCTTCTTGCGTATTGTATAATGATGTAGTTGCGCTTAATGTAATTTCTTTATTGAGCTTATAATCCGCTTTAAAAGCACCAAAACTAGTAATGTATTTGTCTTTTTCTTGTCCGCTGTAAAAAACAACCAGTTCAATTGGGTTTACCAATGTTCCGAAGCGTGTTCTTCTAGAAATTGGTGTGTAATTGTAATTGTTTAAAGAAAAGTTTCCTAAAAAATCTACACTCAATTTATTATTAATTTGATAACTCGCTAATGCTTGAACGTCTGTGAAACTGGGTTTGTAATTCGTTTCAATTTGTTTGCTATTTACAAATAAACTGTTGTTTCTATGCCTAAATCCAATGATTGCGCTACCTTTTTTATCTTTAGTCTGCCCTTCTATCGTTGCGCTTGCGCCAACTAAACTTAATTCTACTTGAGTTTTAAAAGTGGTTGGTTTTTTATACGTAATATCTAAAACAGATGATAGTTTATCTCCATATTTTGCTTGAAATCCACCTGCCGAAAAGTGGATATTTTGCACCATATTTGAATTGATAAAACTCAAACCTTCTTGTTGACCAGAACGAACTAAAAATGGACGATACACTTCAATTCCGTTAACATACACCAAGTTTTCATCAAAATTACCACCTCTAACATTATATTGTGTGCTTAATTCATTGTTATTATTAACGCCTGGCATTGTCATTAATAAATTTTCAACACCAGCGTTTACGCCAGGTAAACGTTTCACGTCAGCAACATCAATTGTTTTTATTCCTTTTGCATTGTTTCTGTTATTTTTGATAATAACTTCGTTCAATTCTTTATTTAATGAAACTAAAGTGGGTGAGTATGTAAGTGTTCTTTTGCTTCTTAATGTGATTTTTTTAGTGTGTTTGAGATAAGAAACATGACTAAAAATAACTTCAATGGTTTTTCTAATCGGAATTGTTAATTCGTAATATCCGTTTGCGTCTGTAACTGTTCCTTTGTTATTGTATTTGATTGATACATTTTTAATCGGCGAGTTTTGTTTGTTCTTAACAACACCTTTTAAAGTTGTAGTATTTTGTGCTAGAAGCGCAAAAGGGAAGATTAGAAATAATGATAAAAAAAGTCTTTTCACTTAGGTGATTTATTTAAAACGCTAATTTATTCTTTTTTATAGAACGTAGCACTAAGCGTATTCGTATTTCCAACATTATCTTCTACTTCAATTTCTAAAAGATGTTTTGCGCCAACTAATTTTTTATCTTTAAAATCATAGACAATTTGTTTCTTTTTTAAATCGTATTCCATTAAAATCCATTGGCCATCAATGGTTGCTCTGTACGATTTTATGCCAGTTTTTTTGTCTTCAATTTTCACAACAATTTTATTGTGTTTTGTAATCCATTGCCCGCTTTTAAATCTTTTTATATTTATTACAGGCTTCTGTTTATCAAATAGTAATGTGTATTTACCTAAAGTTTTTGTTGTAGTAAAAACTTTGTTCCCTTTTTTTCTTGTGTTTTGATGAGAAGGATATTTTTTGTTGTTGATATTTGCAATATATAATTGGCTTTTTTCTTCTTCTGTAAACTTAGAAACATCAAAAGTTAACGTATAACTTTTATCTAACGGAATTCTTGGTTTATGAATAATTGCAATATCATTTTCAACTTTAAAATCTAAATAGAAATCTTTGTAAAAAGTGTTTTTCGGAAACGCAATTGTTACTCCATTATGTTCAAATTTATTGAATTTATTTGCTGTAATTTTATAAGCAGTTGTATCTTTTACTTGTCTAAAAACAGCATTACTTTCAACGCCTTTTACAGGAACTCTAATTGTTGTTTTGTTACCTTCAAAATCTGAAGCAATGATTTCTACTTTATAGTTGAAGCCTTTTTTAATATTTACAACTCCGTTATTTATAAGTGATTTAAAGATTTTTAATTTACTTGATTTATCTTTAAATGTTTTTTGAAACTTATTCTTAAAACGAGCGTAATTTTCATAGTCTATCAATAAATTGATGTGCTTACTTGTTGCAAACGAAAAAGTTTCAAATTTGTGATGATAAACTTTATGTCCATTTACGTTCATTTCTAAACTGTAAATTCCGTTTTTATTAGGCGCTCCATTCAATTGATCAAAAACTTGAATGCCAAAACCAATTGGACCTTTAGCGGTAATTCTATTCGTTGTATATGTGTTATTACCAATCGATTTAAAAGCTAATAATGATTTTTTTATTGACTTGTTAATTCGTGTTGAATCAGCTAATGGATATACAAATAATCCTCTAATTTTTGGAGCTATTGTATCTTTTACTTTGATGCCAAATAAAAAGGGATTGATTATTTTTTCTGTTTTTGTATCTCTAATTTCGTAATGCAAATGTGGTGCAACAAATCCGCCAGTACTTCCAGAATAAGCAATTATTTGTCCTTTTTTAATTGGAATTTCTCCTTTTTTTGGAAAAATATTTCCGGTTTCGTAGCTCTCTTTTTTATATTGAATTGCCTTTACATATTCTTGAATTCCTTTTCCGAATTTACTAACATGCGCGTAAACAGTTGTGTAGCCATTTGGATGTGAAATGTAAATTACCTTTCCATAACCCCAAAGCGCAACTTTAATTCTAGAAACAAAACCGTCAGCTGCTGCGTATACTTTTAAACCTTCTTTTCGTTGGGTTTTAATATCTAAACCAGCGTGAAAATGATTAGTTCTTAATTCACCAAAAGTTCCTACCAAAACAGTTTTTATTTCTAATGGGTTTCTGAAATCTTTAGTAGGATACTTTTTTTGACCGAAAAATAAAGTGGTCGTAAATACGGTTAACAAAAGAAATAATGTTCTCAAATTTCAATTTTTAGCTAAAATAGGGAAAAATATAAGTAGATAAAAGTCAATCTTATAGAATACTAACAAACAGTAGTTTAGAAATAATAATTTAAAAAGAGTTTATTTTTTTGGCTTTTCTAATTCAGAATGTTAACTTTGTTGAAATAGTTTTGATTCAGAAAATTAATGAGTAAAGCATTAGAAGCAATTCATTCACTGGAAGATAAGTTAAAAACACTTTTAGCGAATTATGAATTTTTAAAAGAAGAAAACGAAATACTTCTTCAAAATGTTGGTAAATTACAAACTCAATTAAATGTGAATCTGCAAATCATAGAAGATCAAAATAAAAAACACGAACTTCTTAAAATTGCAAAAACTATTGATGGCAGTAACGAAAGTACACGAGAAACAAAACTCAAAATAAATGCTTTAATTCGAGAAATCGATAAATGTATTGTTCAATTAAGCGAATAAAAAAGTCATTAACAGTGTCAGGTAAATTAAAAATTAATGTAGTAATTGCAGGTAGAACTTATCCTTTAAGTGTTAAAAATACGCAAGAAGAAGAAGGTATGCGAAAAGCAGCAGGTAACATTAATCAGTTGATTTCTTTATACGAGCAAAATTATGCAGTTAATGACAAACAAGATGTTCTTGCAATGTGCGCATTGCGATTTGCATCACAATTAGAGATATCGTCAATTGATAAAAGTGAAAATACAGATAAAGCATTAGAAAAAATAAATGAACTAAATGAAATGTTACAATCTCATTTAGGCTAAGTTCTTTAAAATAACATTAAAATACACTGCCTACGTTAGTATAAGTTTATTAAACTCAACACTATTCAATTATGAAGGATGAGTCTTAATTGTAAAAGCAAGCCGTTTTAAACGGATCCTTGATCAATTAGTTAGTCCTATAAATGCCATAATGGAGTTTAAAAAAACAACTGATGTAGGCTTTTTTTATATATAAATAGTAAATTATGGATGGAATGATACTTCCTTTTGCACTTAGTGTAGTTGGAGCAGTTATAGGATTTATTATTGCGGTAGCAATAGAAAAATCAAAAGGAAAAAAACTTTTAAATAGTACAAGAAAAGAAGCAGCGTCAATTGTTAAAGAAGCGAAAATAGATGCTGAGTCTCTTAAGAAAGACAAAATATTACAGGCAAAAGAAAAGTTTATAGAACTGAAAGCTGAGCACGAAAAAGTAATATTATCTAGAGAAAAGAAAATTTCTGATGTAGAAAAAAGAATTCGAGATAGAGAGTCTCAAGTAGCATCAGAATTAGATAAGAATAAAAAGCTTAATAAATCTTTAGAACAAAAAGAAGCCGACTTTACACATAAGTTAGATTTCTTAGAAAAGAAAGAAGGAGATTTAAATAAAATGCATCATAGGCAAGTTGATATGCTTGAGCAAATATCAGGTTTATCTGCCGAAGAAGCTAAAAAAGAGTTAGTTACTACACTAAAGGATGAAGCTAAAACCGATGCAATGGCTTTTATTCAGAATTCACTTGAAGAAGCAAAATTAACGGCTGAACAAGATGCAAGAAAACTTGTTTTAAGTACTATTCAGAGAGTTGGGGTAGAACAAGCAGTAGAAAACTGTGTTTCTGTATTCAACTTAGAATCTGATGATGTAAAAGGTAGAATTATTGGTAGAGAAGGGAGAAACATTAGAGCAATTGAAGCTGCAACTGGAGTTGAAATTATTGTTGATGATACACCAGAAGCAATTATTTTATCTTGTTTTGATCCTGTTAGAAGAGAAATTGCAAGATTGTCTTTGCATAAATTAGTTACCGATGGAAGAATTCACCCAGCGAGAATTGAGGAAGTTGTTAAAAAGACAGAAAAACAAATCACACAAGAAATCATAGAAGTTGGTAAACGTACCATTATTGATTTAGGAATAAATGGTTTACATCCAGAGTTAATTAAAACTGTTGGGCGTATGAAATACCGTTCTTCTTACGGTCAAAATTTATTACAACACTCTAGAGAAGTTTCTAATTTATGTGGAATTATGGCTGCAGAGATGGGCTTAAATGCTAAAATGGCAAAACGTGCTGGTTTATTGCATGATATAGGAAAGGTGCCAGATGCAGAAAGTGAACTTCCGCATGCGTTATTAGGAATGCAATGGGCAGAAAAATATGGTGAAAAACCAGAAGTTTGTAATGCGATTGGAGCGCATCATGATGAAATAGAAATGAAAAGTTTATTGTCACCAATTGTACAAGTTTGTGATGCTATTTCGGGTGCTAGACCAGGAGCAAGAAGACAAGTTTTAGATTCGTACATTCAACGTTTAAAAGATTTAGAAGAAATTGCTTTCGGATTTAACGGAGTGCAAAAAGCATATGCAATTCAAGCAGGACGTGAATTAAGAGTTATGGTTGAAAGTGCAAAAGTAAGTGATGAAAAAGCTTCAGAATTATCTTTCGGAATTTCACAGAAAATTCAAAATGACATGACATATCCGGGTCAAGTAAAAGTTACTGTAATTAGAGAAACTAGAGCAGTAAACGTAGCGAAATAAAGTTTAAAATTATATTATTAAAAAGCCTTAAGATTTATCTTAAGGCTTTTTTAATTTCTAGGATGAAATTTCTCAACCACATTCTTTAAATACGTTTTATCTAAATGTACATAAATTTCGGTTGTTGTAATACTTTCGTGACCTAACATTTGTTGTATTGCTCTTAAATCTGCACCACCTTCTAATAAATGTGTAGCGAAAGAATGTCGTAATGTATGCGGACCAATTTTTTTATTCAAATCTATTTTAATTGCCAAATCTTTAATAATCATAAAGATCATTTGACGGGATAAGCCTTTTCCCCTTCGACTTAAAAACAGCGCATCTTCATATCCTTTTTGGGGAGAAATATGACTTCTAATGTCTTTTAAATAAAAAGCAATATACTTTTGAGTATTATAATTTATAGGTGTGTAGCGCTCTTTATTTCCTTTTCCAAGAACTTTTACAAACCCTTCTTCAAAAAACAAATCTGAAATTTTTAAAGAGATTACTTCGCTAACTCTTAATCCGCAACTATAAATTGTTTCTAGAATTGTTCTGTTGCGTTCTCCTTGTGGATGACTTAAATCAATAGCATTAATTAAATCGTTTATTTCGTTTTCAGATAATGTATCAGGTAGTTTTCTCCCAATTTTTGGAGTTTCAATTAAATCAGTTGGATTCTCTGAACGATAATCTTCAAAAATTAAATAATCAAAAAAGTTACGCAATCCAGAAATAACTCTTGATTGTGTTGTTGGTTGAACGTTTTTAGCAACTTCATAAATAAATTGCTGAATGATTTTAGAATCTATCTCTATTGGTGAAACAGAAACTTCATTCTTTTCTAGAAAAAGCATCAATTTTTGAATGTCTCTAGTGTAACTATCAATCGTGTTTTTAGTTAATCCTCTTTCAATTTTTAGAAATAATTGATAATCTTTTAATGCGTGTTGCCATTTCATATTGACTTACAGTATAAACAAAAAAATCATTTTTTAAAGTAAAAATAGTATATCTTTATAAACTAACCATAAAAAAATAAACATTAAAAAAGTGATTTTAGCAGCTATTTTAGTTGTAACAAGTTTGAGTTCTGTTAAAGCTCAAAAAATTAAATATGCAGTTACAGCTGGATATCATAATTTAACACTTAAAGTAAGTGCTGGAGGGTTTGCAGCTTCTGGTGGTGAAACAGGATTTTATCTTGGGGTATCAGCAGAATTTCAAGTTGCTGAAAAATTGAGTATTCTACCGGAATTGCAATATGCAAATTCAGCCGACAATACTTTAGTGATACCAATCATGGCGAAATATTATGTTTCTGAAAAATTCAACTTACAAGCTGGTCCACAATTGGATTTGTTTTTAAGTGCGCCAGCTGGATTTAACTCCTTAGGTTTTGGTCTAGGTTTTGGAGGAGGATATGATTTTTCAGAAAAGATATATGTGACAACCAGATATTCACTTGGCTTGTCTAATAGAGTTGAGAATGCTCCTGCAGGTGCTTCAATAAAATTTGACACTTTTCAAATAGGTGTAGGTTATAGATTTTAATTTATAACTAAGCATATAATACTAAAACGAAGGCTTTTGCCTTCGTTTTTTTATGAATTAATTGTACTTTTGCTCTATGAAAATAATCATTATCAACGGGCCAAATTTAAATTTACTAGGAAAAAGAGAACCTGAAGTTTATGGTTCAGAAACTTTTGAAGCTATTTTCAATAATCTGCAAAATAAATTCTCAGAAATTGAACTGACTTATTTTCAATCCAATATTGAAGGAGAGATTATAGATAAATTACATGAGGTTGGTTTTGATTATGATGGAGTTATTTTAAACGCAGCCGCATATACACATACTTCAGTTGGAATAGGTGATGCGGTAAAGGGAATTGAAACTCCAGTTGTAGAAGTGCATATTTCTAATGTACAGGCAAGAGAAGAATTTAGGCATCAGAGCTTTGTTTCTGCAAATGCAAAAGGGGTAATTTTCGGTTTCGGAATTAAAGGGTACGATTTAGCAATTCAGAGTTTTCTATAATTCTAAAACCATTTTAATATCTGCTCTTTCGTAGTGTGAATTTTTTTCTACTTCTACTTCCTTAAAACCTACTTTCTTATATAAATTGATTGCTGGAACTAGTGTTCTATGAGAATACAAAGTAATACTTTTCCATTCTTTTCTTCTTGCAAAATCAATACAATAATCCATTAATTTTTGTCCAATTTTTAACCCATGATGTTTTGGTGAGACTGCCATTTTACTAAGTTCAAAGAAATTTGTTTGATTTATTAACGCAACAGTTCCAACAATTTCTTCTTCGTGTTTTGCAAAGAAGATAAATCCACCATTATCAATAATATATTCTTTCGGATTGCTCAATACCTTTTTATCATAAGGTTCTACATAAAAATATTTCTCAAGCCATTCTACATTTAAATTGTAAAAATCATTTGAGTATTTTTCTTCAAATGGAATAATAGAAGTGTCTAACATATACTAAATTTTCGCATCAATAATTACCATCATTTCTTGTTCTAAGGCAATCGTTTTGTTATAAATTTCTTTTGCGTCAGCAAGAATTTTAGTTGCAAATTCCTTATCCTTAATATCTTTTGCATTGATGCGAACATTAAAATATGCTCCAATAACAGAAGTTCTTGCACATAATGCGCCAACTCCGGCATCAGAAATCGAATTTTGTAATCCGTTTTTCGCCATTTCTAACATTACCTCCATAGAATTGTAAGCAGTTTCCATTACTTTAAACGGAATTTCAGTTGCGTATTTTGTAGCTTCTTCAACTGCTTGTTTTCTAATTTCCTTTTCTTCCTCAGTAGTTTTTGGTAAACGAAATCCGTCAATAATTTTATTAAAAGCATTGGTGTCTTCATCAACTAAAAACAACAATTCATTTTTATATTTCTGACCTTTTTCAGCCCAATCAGAAAAGTATTTCCATTTATCATCCCAACCTGGTTTATGTGCAGATAAATTAGCAACCATTGTACCTAAAGAAACACCTAAAGTTCCTACATAAGCAGCAATGCTTCCTCCACCTGGTGCCATAGATTCTGAAGCCGTTTCTTCTGCGAAATCTTTCACAGAAAAATCTACTAATTTTTTATCTGCATCTGCATTCATTACATATTCAATAATCCGTTCTTTCGGATTGAAAGGTTTTAAATCGTCTAAACCTAGAGATTTTACAGCAATTTTAATTTTTTCACGATCACTAATTCCTAAAGAACGTTGTTGTTTTGTTAAATAAAAATCTGCTGCATCTAACATGGCTTGTAGAGGAACTAAGCCTATTAATTCTGAACCAGTCACGCGTAATCCACGTTTTTTAGCAGCTAAATCAGTTTCGTAAAAAGCTTCGTGCATTGAAGTGATAGTAATATTTGTTAAGTTGTAAGAAATTTGAGCAATTCCATATTCGTCAATATACCAACCAATTCCTTTTACGGCTTTTAATTTTCCGGGAATTCTTTCTGCTTCTCCATTCTTATCTAAGACTTTTTTTCCATCAACTAATTTTACTCTTCCGTTTTCACGAATGTCAAAAGCAATTGCGTTAGCACGTCTAGTAGAGGTAGAATTTAAATTTACGTTGTATGCGATTAAAAAATCACGAGCAGAAATTGCGGTAACTCCAGAAGATATTACTTTTTGATTAAATTTTGATGGACCAAAATCGGGTTTCCAGTTTGGGTTATTTAATTTATCTTTTAATCCTTCATATTCGCCAGAGCGAACTGTTGCTAAATTTTTTCTTTCGTCAGAAGTTGCTGCATTTTCGTAAAAATATCCAGAAATACCTAATTCTTCTCCAACACGTTCTCCTAATTGATGGGCAAAACTAGCTGTTTCTTCCATAGAGATATTTGCAATTGGTACTAAAGGGCAAACATCTGTTGCTCCAAAACGTGGATGTTCTCCAGTTTGTTTGCTCATATCAATTAATTCGGATGCTTTTTTTATCAATCTAAAAGCGGCTTCAATCACATTTTTAGGTTCTCCAACAAATGTTATAACGGTTCTGTTTGTTGCTTTCCCAGGATCAACATCCAATAATTTAACACCATCAACTTCTTTTACAACATTTGCAATTGTATGAATTTTGGTGAGATCTTTTCCTTCACTAATATTTGGGACGCACTCTATGATTTGCTTGTTCATTATTCGTTTTTTTTTGTTGATTTCAAAAGTAAAGAAATATGAATTTATAATACCTAAGAATTGTTAAAACTTCTTTAAATTACTTATATTTGTTAGATACCTATTTTTTAAGAATGAAGAAAGAAAAGTATTACTTAGAACAGTGGATGTTTTTACTATTGTGTTGAGTATTTCTGTAGCATCTATTTATACAGATTTTAACTATATAGATTTATCAAATGATCTAGTTTACAGCTGGTTTTTACTTTTAATCACATATTATTTGCTTTTTGGCCAAATATTTCAATTATATAATTTAAATGTTTCCAACAATAACTTTTTAGTTTTTAAAAGTGTTTTTATAACATCAATAATAACAACTTTGTTGTATGTTTTTTCTCCTTACATAGCACCATCCTTACCTGAGAATAGATTACAAATAATTTACTTTTTCCTATTAATATCTATACCGACAATCATTTGGAGGCTCTTTTATATCTGGATCTTTTTTTCGCCAAAATATTTTAAAACAATAGTTGTAGTGGGAGATTCTTTGGCAACAGAGAAATTGATTGAATTAATTCAATTTAAAAATTTCCATAATATAGCTTCGTATGTTTCTAATACTGAAATAAATAAATTGAGTAATTTTCATGATGTAAAAACTGTTGATTTAATCGAATTGGTTCATTCAAGTTTAGCTTCAGAAATTGTAATTTCTACTTCTGGTTTTTCAAAAGAAATAATAAAGAATTTAAACAAACAGTTAATTTCACTTTTTAAAGAAGGTATTAATATTAAAAGTTTTGAAACCTATTATGAGGAGGTGACAGATAGAGTTCCTAGGGATCATTTAGACTATAACTTTTATAAACAAATAAACTTTAGTAAAAATAATGATAATCATTTTTATCATTTTATGCAAAGAGTTATTGATATAGTTATTTCTTTAATTGGCATCAGCTTCTTTATAGCCATCTTGCCTTTGTTGTTCATAGCTAATTTAATTGGTAATAGAGGGGCACTGTTTTATACACAGAATAGAGTTGGATTTAAAGGTGAAATTTTTAAAATATTAAAACTTCGTTCTATGGTAGTGGATGCAGAAAAAAATGGAGCTATTTGGGCGCAAAAAAATGATTCTAGAATAACATCATTTGGAAAGTTTTTGAGAACAACACGATTAGATGAATTCCCTCAGTTTTTTAATATTTTAAAAGGAGAAATGAGCCTAATTGGGCCAAGACCAGAAAGACCTGAGTTTGTTAAAGAATTAGAAGAAAAAATACCTTTTTACGCTATTAGACATGTTGTTAGACCTGGGTTAACTGGATGGGCACAAGTAAATTATCCTTATGCCAATACAATAGAGGAACAAGAAACAAAATTACGATACGATTTGTTTTACATAAAAGAAAGAAGCTCATTTCTTAATTTTAAAATACTTATAAAGACTATTTCTACAGTCCTACTCCTTAAAGGACAATAATTTTTTTGATAAATAAAAAAAGCGAATAAGTAATAGTAATATAATTGGCAAAATTGCAAATGGTAATAACTGTATTTTCCCAATCCAAATAAAAGCAATACTTAAAAGTAAAATAATCAAAATTTTAAGATATGTTTTTACCCATAATTTTGGGTTTTCTTTCAAAAGATAAAAAGCAATAATTATATTTGGAGCAAAAGCCCATAAAAAATTAAAGTTGATTGGGGTAGTAGAGTGATTTGTGAAAAACCAGAGAAATACGATTAATAAACCGATTATCCCTGTTGAAAAGAACAATAAAAAATCAAACCATTTTGTTCTTTTTTTTCTTTTTACATCTTTGTAGGTAATAAAAACTCCAATTAATAATAACAATGTGAAAACTAAAAATGGATTAAGAAAAGAAGGTTCAATTTTTAATTCATTAAATTTTAATATATAGCGATCAGTTTTTATCAAACCCTTATAATTTCCGTTTCTAATTATTTTTGCATTTTTAAATCCACTATATACATAATCTGGTAAATACATATATTGTTTAGCGGTTGCCACTTGATCTAATTTGCGTCCTAAAGCTAAGTTAATACCAAAACTTCCCCAAGTATTCCAAGGAATTTCTATATTCATTAATTGTCTAAAAGACTGACCATCTTTAAGGTAATTGCTCTGAAAAATAATTTTATTTTTTAGAACATTCTCAGCAATCTCTCTTATAATTGTCGCACAATTATTAAAAAAAGGATCGTATAAATAAGTGGCATTATCTGGTTTTGCATTGTTCTCTAAATATTCAAAAAATTGTTGTTTTTCAGACCACTTTAAATCTAAAACTTGCTCTTTTACCCAACGTTTATCTCTTTGAGAACTTCTAACAAAATAATGAAAAGGGTAGCGTTCTAATTTATAAAGCATTTTTCCCTTAGTAAAATTGAGGTAAAAATTGGGTGCATTAAAATCGAAAAAACCGTAGTTATATATAAAATCAAAATCAACAGACTTCACTCTAATAGCACTATGTCCGAAACCTTCGTATAATACTTTTCCAGGTCCAGCTGTAATTATACTTACCTCTGCTTTATCAGGTATTTTTTTATATTGAGAAAATGTAATTTGAACAACAAATAAGATTAGAAATAAAAAAGTGAATTTAGTTTTCATTATAATTAATTTCTAAAGAATTTATAATCAATTTTGATAGAAAAAATGTTTGAATACAGCGCATTTCCAACACTTCCAATATTCGTTAATGCATAATCAACTTGAATTCCGTTGTATTTAAACCCAACTCCAAAATTTGGTTGTAGTGATACTGATTTACTTCCATCAAACTGAGTTGTATTTTGAATGTTTCCAATTCCACCACGTAAATAAATTAAATCTGTATAATCAAGCTCAAACCCAAAAGTAGGATCTAAACTAGTTACATTTGATGAAATAACATCATTTGTTTGTGCAAAGCGCATGTTTAAATTGATTTCTGTTAATAAATGGAAATCTCTAGCAACTCTAAATTTTCGTGCAATACCAAGCTGAATTTTAGGTTTTGTAAGTTCTGTAGTTTCAGGTAATTCTTGATTTTGACCCGGAATTGAATTCTTAATTTTATCAAATTCAACTTCATCAATACTCCAAGTATTATAAGTTGTTGTAATATCTCTAATCATTAAACCAAACTTCCAATCGTTTCTTTCAAATTGAATACCGGCATCAAATCCAAATCCCCAAGAAGAAGCAAAATCACCAATAATTCTTCTAATTACTTTGGTGTTAACTCCAAAATACATGTCTTTAAAAATTAAATTTCTAGCATAAGAAATCGTGAAGGCATAATCTGCAGCAGAAAAAAGACTAACTCTATTAAAATTGATATTTCCTTGATTATCAATAAGTTCAGTTGTGTTTAAAATGTCATCAACTCCAAAACGAATAATTGAAATTCCAATTGCACTTTTATCATCAATAGGTAACGCAATTGCAGCATAATTATAATTAGCAATTCCTGCAAAATATGATGCATGCATTAATGAACCCTCGTAATCTTCTAGATTTACTAAACCAGCTGGATTCCAGTAAATTGCATTTATATCGTTACTGGTAGCAACCACAGATCTACTCATTCCTAAAGATCTGGCATCAACACCAATATTTAAAAATTCGTTTGAATAATTTCTAAAAGTTTGCGCAGATAGTTGAAGTGAATAAAATATAAAAAATATGAAATAAAGTTTTTTCAAAATAAAAATTGCTTATGACAAATATCTAAAATCCTATTATAATAACCATTGTTAACTTAAGATATTGTTTGTTCAATTTTGATTTCAATATTTTCATCAATAAATCTACTTATGCGTTTTTCTAACCATCTACTTTCTTCTTGCTTAAAGGTTGATAAGAATCCAACATGACCACCATATTTAGTAACCTCTAAAAAAAAAGTTTCAGAATCTCCTGCTTCTTCATAAGGAAAACATTCTTTTCCTAAAAAGGAATCATCTTCAGCATTAATGAGTAGTGTAGGTAATTTTATTTTAGATAAATAGGGTTTTGAGCTTGCTTTTTTCCAATAATCTTCTGGACTTTCAAATCCAAAAACTGGAACGGTATATAAATATTCTAAATGTTTAAACTTCTTTGCTTTAAAAAGTTTGTCTTTATCGAGTTCAAACTCAGGAAATTTATAAGATTTCTCTAGTACTTTCAATCGGATGGTTTTTAAAAACCCTTCTATATAAAGTTTGTTTTTTAATTTATCCATTTCTCTTTCAGAACTCTCAATGTCAATAGGAACAGATGTTGCAATAGCTCCTTTTATTTTTGGTGAAAGTGTTTCAGAAAACTCTCCCAAATATTTTAAGGTTAAGTTTCCTCCTAAACTAAACCCTATTATAATAATATTTTCATAATCATAAGTTTTTAAAATATGATTCACAATAAACTCAACATCTTCTGTTTTTCCACTATGATATGTTCCTAGTAACAAATTATCTTCGCCACTACATCCACGTAAATTAATAGAAACAGCATCAATTTTTTTAGTATTTAATTCATTTGCGGTAGAAATCATATATTTAGATTCTGAACTACCTTCTAAACCATGAATTAAAATTGCCAATGTATTTGAGTTTACAGTTGAAAAATCTAAATCTATAAAATCATTATCCCAAGTATTTATACGCTTTCGTGTATAATTACAAATTTCTTTCATAAATAAAGGCCTATAAACAGTGTTTAAATGACCATTTCTAAATGGCAATGAAGGGTTAAAATCAGATTTTAATATTGGCATAAATTTTTTTTAAAACAATTTGAAACACAAAGATGATAAAAAAAGAAGGAAATTGAAATCAGAGCAAATTGATTTTCTTATTTTCGCTTCATAAACCAACCCAACAAGATGAAAAAACACATTCCCAATTTAATTACTTTAGGAAATTTATTGTGTGGAACAATTGCAACTATTGCTGCAGTAAATGGAAATTTTGAAATTGCAGCTTTATCTGTAACTACAGGGATTATACTTGATTTTCTTGATGGATTTGCAGCAAGATTACTTAAAGTTTCTGGTGAATTAGGAAAACAATTAGATTCGTTAGCAGATATGGTTACGAGTGGAGTAGTTCCTGGAATTATAATGTTTACTTTGTTGCAAGAAAACTCATTAAATTTATTTGAAAAATCGGCAGACACTTTAAATATTGCTTCTTTTAGTACAGGATATTTTCCATATTTTGGTTTAATCCTAACTTTAGCCGCTTGTTATCGTTTAGCTAAATTTAATATTGATACACGTCAGTCAGATTCTTTTATTGGAATGCCAACCCCAGCAATGAGTTTGTTTGTAATTGCTTTACCGTTAATTCCGTTGTATTCTGACAATCAATTTTTTATTGATTTAGTGCAAAACAATTATTTCTTAATAGGAGTAACGTTAGTCTTGAGTTTTTTAATGAATGCGGAAATCCCTTTATTTTCATTAAAGTTTAAATCATACGGAGTTAAAGAAAATCTATTGAAATATGTTTTTTTAGTAGCTTCAATAATTATGATTTTAACGTTAGAAGTTATTTCTATTCCGTTAGTAATTATTTTATATGTACTTCTTTCTGTAGGAAGTAATTTGAGTAAGAAAAAAGCTTAAAACTTCTTCTTTTTCAATTCGAAATCTTTACCAAGATATACTTTTCTAACTGTTTCATCCGCAGCTAATTCTTCTGGCGTTCCGCTTTTAAGAATACTTCCTTGATACATTAAAAAAGTTTTATCGGTAATTGCTAATGTTGCTTGAACATCATGATCAGTAATAAGAATGCCAATATTTCTGTTTTTAAGTTGCGCAACAATACTTTGAATATCTTCAACAGCAATCGGATCAACACCTGCAAAAGGTTCATCCAATAAAATGAATTTTGGATCAGAAGCTAAACAACGAGCAATTTCTGTTCTTCTACGTTCTCCACCAGATAACAATTCACCTTTGTTTTTACGTACATGACCTAAACTAAATTCTTCTATTAAAGATTCTAATTTTTCCTTACGTTCTTTTTTTGTTCTGCCAGTAAATTCTAAAACTGACATAATATTGTCTTCAACAGATAATTTTCTAAAAACGGATGCTTCTTGTGCTAAATATCCAATTCCTTTTTGAGCACGCTTGTACATTGGGTCATTTGTAATTTCTTCATCATCCAAATAAATATGACCGTCGTTGGGTTTTATCATTCCAACAATCATATAAAATGAAGTGGTTTTTCCTGCGCCATTCGGTCCTAATAAACCTACAATTTCTCCTTGAGAAACTTCTAAAGAAATTCCTTGAACAACCTTTCGGCTACCATAAATTTTTTGAATATTATCTGCTCTTAAAATCATAAGTCAAATATAGGAATTGAGATTTAGTGAACTCTTAATTTAATTATAAATCGTTTTGCTCTAATGCTTCCCAATATTCGTAAGCTCTACGTAAATGTGGAATTACAATGGTTCCGCCAACCAAAGTAGCTATTGACATAGTTTCCATCATTTCTGCTTTAGAAACACCATTTTTATATGCAGTTTCTAAATGATATTGAATGCAATCATCACATCGCAAAACCGCTGAAGCAACTAAACCCAATAACTCTTTTGTTTTAACAGGTAAATGACCTTCAGAATAAGCATTGGTGTCTAAATTAAAAATTCTCTTAATAACTTTGTTGTCATTGCTTAAGAGTTTATCATTCATTTTTTGACGATACTCATTAAATTCTTCAACTTTATTTGGCATTTTTTAATTGTCTTTTTTGAACGAAACCAGAAATGTAAATTCCAACTTCATATAAAATTAATATAGGTATAGAAACAATTATTTGACTCGCAACATCTGGCGGAGTAATAATTGCTGATAGTATTAATACTAAAACCAACGAATGTTTTCTGTATTTTCTTAAAAATTCTGGCGTTACTAATCCTAATTTTGATAAGAAATAAATTACAACTGGTAATTCAAAAACTAATGAAATACCTAACATTGTATTGGTAAATAAACTGATATAAGAATCTAATGTAAAGTTATTTACAATGCTATCGCTAATTTTATATCCATAGAAAAATGATACAGACATTGGCATAATTACATAGTAACTAAAAAGCACACCAATAAAAAACAAAAGAGAAGCTATAAATAAAAATCCTCTAGATTTATTTCTCTCAGTTTTGTGCAATCCAGGAGCAATAAATCGCCACATTTCCCATAATAAATATGGAAAAGCAATAATAACACCTAATACCATTGAAACCCAAAGTGAGCTCATTAATTGTTGTGTTGGTGATAATGCTTGTAGCTTACTTGGTATTTGAACGTCACAAAAACTACTTTCAATTCCGATTGCTCCAAATACTTGACAGAAAAAACGATAAGTAACAAAATCAGAATGCGTGTGTGCTATAATAAAGTTGTTGTAGATTTCTTCTCTAAAAACAAAAAGAACAATTGCTAAAACAAATATTACAACCGCACTTCTAACTAAATGCCAACGTAATTCTTCTAGATGCCCTAAAAAAGACATTTCTTTTGCTTCTTCACTCATTTAAAAAATACCTTCTTTAATTAAATCATGTAAATGCACAACTCCTAAATATTCATTGTTGTCATTTGTTACTAATATTTGAGTAATGTCATTGCTTTCTAAAGTTTCTAAAGCATCAATTGCCATGGCGTTGATAGCGATAGTTTTTGGATCTTTTGACATAATATCGTTTGCTGATAAAGAATTGATTTCGGTAGATTTTGTTAACATTCTACGAATATCTCCATCAGTAATGATTCCAATAATATTATTGTTTTCAATAACAGCAGTAACGCCTAATCTTTTTTCGGTGATTTCTACAATTACTTCAGAAATACTACTGTTTTTACCAACTTTCGGAATTTGATTGTTCTTAATCAAATCTGAAACACGCAAATACAAACGTTTCCCTAGAGCACCTCCAGGATGATATTTTGCAAAGTCGTTGCTAGAAAACCCTTTTAACTTTAATAAACAAACAGCTAAAGAATCACCCATAACTAATTGGGCTGTTGTGCTTGTTGTTGGCGCTAAGTTGTTTGGACACGCTTCTTTTTCTACAAAAGTATTTAAAGTAAAATCTGCATTTGTACCTAAAAAAGAATCCGTATTTCCAGTAATAGCAATAATTTTATTTCCGTAATTCTGAATCAACGGAACTAAAACTTTAATTTCAGGTGTATTACCACTTTTAGAAATACAAATAACAACATCATCATTTTGTATCGTTCCTAAATCGCCATGAATTGCATCTGCAGCATGCATAAAAATTGCTGGTGTTCCGGTAGAATTAAAAGTAGCAACAATCTTTGTAGCAATATTCGCGCTTTTTCCAATTCCGGTTACAATAACTCTTCCTTTAGAATTTAAAATATATTTAACGGAATTTTCAAAATTATCATCAATTAAATTCACTAAATTAGCAATAGCGTTACTTTCTATAAGAATAGTTTCTTTTGCAATAGTGTTGATTGAATTTATGTCTTTCAAGGTTTTATAATTTTAGTAGTAAAAAAAAAAGTTATATCTTTAAATTATTGTAGAAAACACTTTTTTATTGCTTCTACAAATTTACTATAAATAATGATAGACCCAAACCAAAAATTGGTTTTTAAACATACACAAATAAATTCCCCGTTTGATTGATAATATGAGTGATGAAATTGATTTATATAAACCGTTAAAGAAGTTTTTCGGATTTAATAAGTTTAAAGGTTTACAAGAAGAAGTAATACAAAGTATTTTGAGTAGAAAAGATACATTTGTTATTATGCCAACTGGTGGTGGAAAATCTTTATGCTACCAATTGCCAGCATTAATGAGTGAAGGAACAGCTATTGTTGTTTCTCCATTAATTGCCTTAATGAAAAATCAGGTGGATGCAATTCGTGGAATATCTGAACATAGAGGAATTGCACATGTTTTAAACTCTTCATTAAATAAAACAGAAGTTGCCCAAGTTAAAAGTGATATTGAAAGTGGAATTACAAAACTTTTGTATGTTGCTCCAGAATCTTTAATTAAAGAGGAATATGTTGCTTTTTTAAGAAATCAAACAATTTCTTTTGTTGCAATTGATGAAGCGCATTGTATTTCTGAATGGGGACATGATTTTAGACCAGAATATAGAAACTTAAGAACAATCATTAAACAAATTGATAATGTTCCTGTAATAGGTTTAACAGCTACTGCAACAGAAAAAGTACAAGAAGATATTTTAAAAACGTTAGGTATTTCTGATGCTAAAACTTTTAAAGCATCATTTAATAGAGAAAACCTATTTTATGAAGTAAGACCAAAAACAAAAGATGTTGATAAAGATATTATACGATTTGTAAAACAACGAATTGGTAAGTCAGGAATTATTTATTGTTTAAGCAGAAAGAAAGTAGAAGAGATTGCACAAGTTTTACAAGTAAATGGAATAAAAGCAGTTCCTTATCACGCAGGTTTAGATGCAAAAACTAGAGTAAAACATCAAGATATGTTTTTGATGGAAGATACTGATATTGTAGTTGCCACAATAGCATTTGGAATGGGTATTGACAAACCAGATGTTCGTTTTGTAATTCATCATGATATTCCTAAAAGTTTAGAAAGTTATTACCAAGAAACTGGTCGTGCTGGCCGTGATGGAGGAGAAGGTTATTGTTTAGCTTTTTATGCATATAAAGATATTGAAAAATTAGAAAAATTCATGGCGAGTAAACCTGTTGCAGAACAGGAGATTGGTCACGCTCTATTGCAAGAAGTTGTTGGTTATGCAGAAACTTCAATGAATAGGCGCAAATACATTCTACATTATTTTGGGGAAGAATTTGACGAGATAAATGGTTTAGGCGCCGAATTGGATGATAACACAAAGAATCCAAAGAAAAAGCATGAAGCAAAAGAGGAAGTGGTGAAATTACTCTCTGTTGTAAGAGATACGAAAGAAAAATACAAAGCAAAAGACCTAGTAAGTACAATTGTTGGTAAAGAAAATGCGATGTTAACTTCACATAAAACACATTTTCAACCATTTTTCGGAATAGGAAAAGATCGAGAAAACATCTATTGGATGGCATTAATTAGACAAGTATTAGTTTCTGGTTTTTTACGTAAAGAAATAGAACAATATGGTGTTATAAAAATTACGCAACAAGGGTTAGACTTTATTGAATCTCCAACATCTTTTATGATGACAGAAGATCATACATATTCTAGCGAAAATGATAATTCTATCATTACAAATACAAAAGGAAATTCTGTGAGTGTAGATGCAGAATTGATGATTATGCTTAAAGATCTACGTAAAAAATTGGCTAAAAAATTAGGAGTTCCGCCGTTTGCAGTTTTTCAAGATCCATCTTTAGATGATATGGCTTTAAAATATCCAATTTCTTTAGACGATTTAGCAAACGTTCATGGTGTTGGTGAAGGAAAAGCACGTAAATTCGGAAAAGATTTTATTGTTTTAATTGCAAAATATGTTGATGAGAATGATATTTTAAGACCAGATGATTTAGTTGTAAAAAGTACTGGAGTAAATTCGAGTTTAAAGTTATTCATTATTCAGAACACAGATAGAAAACTGCCTTTAATTGACATTGCAAAATCGAAAGGTTTAAATATGGAAGAGTTGATTAAAGAGATGGAAGCCATTATTTTTTCAGGAACTAAATTAAATATTACGTATAGTTTAGATGACCTATTAGATGAAGAGCAACAAGAAGAGATTTTTGATTACTTTATGGAAGCTGAATCTGATAAAATTCAAGATGCATTAGATGAATTTGATGGTGATTATGACGAGGAAGAACTTCGATTAATGCGAATAAAATTTATAAATGAAGTTGCTAATTAATTATACTTCAATGTTTTAAAAACCATACTTTCCTTTTTAACATTCTTTTGACATCCTTTTAACATTTTTAAGGCACGGTAATTGTAGTTTCGGCCTGAAAAAATAAAAATATGCAAGCGAAAAGACTCTCACTATTAGTAGTAATACTACTAACACTTTCACCAATTTTTTCCCAAGAAAAAGAATCAAAATTAAATGTTTTTTTAAACTGTAATTTCTGTGATCAATCATACATCAAACAAAACTTAGAGCATGCAGAATTTGTAAGAGATCAGAATTATGCTGATGTCTATTTATTTTTCACCAATCAAAGAAATGGTAGTGGAGGAAGAGTTTATGAAATTGATATAGTAGGTCAAAACAAATTTAAAGAATTCAAAGACAAAATAATATTTTCTACAAACTCTAATAACACAAGTGATGAAGTTCGTGCACTGATGTTAAAAAACATTCGTTTGGGCTTGATTCGTTATTGGGTTAAAGAAGGTTTACAAGATAAAATATCAATATCAATTAAAAGATCAAAACCAGAAGAATTAGTAAAAGAAAAAGACCCATGGAATAATTGGATTTTTGAACTTGAAGCTAGAGGTAATTTTAATGGTCATGAAACGTATAGTAAACGTAATTTAAACTTTAATACATCAGCTAGAAGGATAACCGAAAAAAATAAATTCATATTTAGATTAAGATATGGTAACGATGAGTCAATCTATAAATTTGATGGAAATCCAGATCAAGTTTACAATAATAGTAACAAAAACATAACACTTTACAATGTATTTAGTATTAATAGTCACTGGTCTGCAGGTATTTTTAGTTGAGCTGGATGTTCTGATTATTCAAATAAAGATTTGTATATAACATTAGCACCAGCAATTGAATATAACTTTTTTGATTACAAAGAATCGTTTAAAAAACAAATTACATTAGCTTACAGATTAGGTTATAATTATACCAACTATACAGAAACTACAGTTTTTGGAAAAAATGATGAATATTTATGGAATCATTCATTAAGTTTAAAAGCAAGTGTTAGACAGGTTTGGGGAAATATAAATGGATCTGTTCGTTATGAAAGTTATTTGCATGACACTGCTTTAAATCAATTTTCATTTAATCTAGGCGCAAGGGTAAGATTATTTAAAGGTTTCTCTTTTAATGTTGGGGGTAATTATAATATTACAAATAATCAAATTAATTTACCAGCAGGTAATTTAACTGTAGAAGAAATTTTATTACAACAACAGCAAATAAAATCAGGTTATAATTATAGATTTAATATAGGTTTTAGTTATACATTTGGTTCAATGTTCAATACGGTTGTAAACCCAAGATTTGATTAGTTGATTATTAATGAAGAGTAAAGATAGTTACTAATATCCCTAGTAAGATTGCAGTAAATTTTTGAATATTGAACTTGTGATTTTCAGAGCTTTCAAATAATATTATTGTAGAAATGTGTAAGAATACACCAATTATTAATGCAGTTATTTCAGTTTGATATTCAGTAATAAAAGTAATTTTATTTGCTACTAAAACCCCAAGTGGGCTCATGAGAGCAAAAATACTTAAGAATATTATAACTGTACTTTTTGAGAATTTTGAGTGTATTAAAAAGGTTGTTAAAACGATAGCAATCGGAATTTTGTGAACCACAATTGCCCATAATAAATTATCATCATCAGAATGAATTGGAATTCCTTCAGAAAAAGCGTGAATACATAAACTTATAAAAAGTAAAAAAGGGAACTTTGTTTCGTTTGAATGCACATGAATATGTCCGTGTTCTGCTCCTTTAGAAAAAGATTCTAAAACAGATTGAATTATAATTCCAGCTAAAATAAATATCCCCACTCTTTTTACATTACTAGCTTCTATAAAAACCTCTGGCATTAAATGCAAAATGGTAACAGACAGTAAATATGCACCACTAAAAGACAATAGTAAACGGGTGATCTTATTTGATGGTTTAAAAATTAAAACAACCAAAGCACCAACTAAAACGGAAAGTATTAACAATATATAACTCATTACGATACTACAAATATTAATCTTTTAGAATTTTCTTTATCAAATTTTGATAATTGATAATCTCCAAAAATATGTTTTACTTTTAATCCAGCTTTTTGTAAGTATAAAGTGAATTTCTCTTTATCTAAATACTTTACTCTTTCAAAATAGGAATGTTTTTCACCTTTAAAGGTAAACTCTATTTCTTTAATGATAAATTCATTTTCTATTTTTTTATGAATACAAAAATCAATCCCCTCAATAGTTTTAACTTCATTTGAAATTAAATTCTTTTTTACATCAAAGACATTTAAAAAATCGATAACAGCAACACCATTATCTTTTAAGCCATTTTTAATATTTTGTAATACTTTTATGTCTTCATTATCATTTTCAAAATAACCAAAACTTGTAAAGAGATTAAAGATGGCGTCGTATTTGTTTACAATCGGATTTCTCATATCATGCTCAACAAAGTTCAAACTTTCGTTAGCAAAAGTATTTGCAAAAACAATACTGTTTTCAGATAAATCTGCACCGGTAACTTTATAACCTAATGAGTTTAAAAAAACAGAATGCCTTCCTTTTCCACAAGCTAAATCTAAAATATGGGTGTGTGGTTTTAACTGCAAAAAAGAGGTGATATTTTGCATAAAAATCTGTGCATCTTTGTCATCTCTATCTTTATATAAGATGTGATAAAAAGGAGTGTCAAACCAAGAAGTAAACCAATCTGTTTTTGCTTTCAATTTTATTTATTCAATTAAAATTTTTGATGATTTCTTTTGTCCGTTTAATAATTGATAACTTACAATATACATTCCTTTACTTAAATCTTCTATGTTGATTTCGATTTTTTTATTAGTCGCTCGATATGTTTTTTTATGTACAAGTTTTCCTAATATTGAGAAGATTTCTACATCTAAACTTTTTAAAGAATTGGATTGCAAATCTAACGTAAATTTACCTGAACTTGGATTTGGAAATACATTTTTTATATCCGAAAGAGTTTGATAATTATCAATAGCTAATGTAGAAGTATTGTATGAAAAAACACCAGCTCCTTTTGTACCAGTAAACAAGGTTTTTCCATCAGAAGAAAAAGCAAGAGAAGTAATTGCTCTATTCGTTAACCCTTGAGAAATATTTGTCCAATTTGCGCCAGCGTCAGTAGACATATATACTCCTGTGTGAATATCACCAACAACTATATTGTTTTTATTTGTTGGGTTTACAACAATTCCTGTTATTAATTTTGTTGGTTCATCCCCGATAGTAGTATTAACTTCACTAAGAATTTGTGCCCAATTACTTCCATTGTCAGTTGATTTATATACACCTTTACTTTTTGTACCTGCATAAATGATGGAGTTATTATCTGCCAACGCAATTGCAAGAATCGTTTGGTCAGGAATTCCTTGGCCAATATTAGTCCAATTAACCCCACCATCAATAGATTTATAAATAACACCATTTACTTTTTCAAATTCGTTCCCTTGATTTCCAGTAGGCACTTCACCACTTGCGTAAATGGTATTCGAATCTCCATTGACAACAGAAATTTCTCTAAAAACAATATTTGTTTCTGTAATTCCGTTGGTTTTCTTTATCCAATTATCTGCACTATCTGTAGATTTATAAATTCCACTATCATTTTGTGTTCCTGCCCAAATTGTTGTTGGATTATTTTGATCTATAGCAACTGTAAAAACAGGAATATCATCATTTGAACTTCCACCTCTAGAAGTAATCCCATTATTTTTTGGGATCCAAGTTGTTCCGCCATCAACACTTTTGTGAATCCCAGATAAAGCATCTGATATATAAATGATTTGATTATTTGTTGGATGAATCTTAATATTATACCCTAAACCACCAATTGGACCACCAGTTCTTTGCCATTGCTGACTATATAAACCCAAAGCAAATAGGAACGATAAAGCGAAAAGTAATTTTGTTTTCATAAAGCAATATTTAAATTTTAAAAAACGAAGAGTATTCAAAGATATTAAATTATTTTTGCAAAATGGAAAGTAGAAAAGATTTTAAAATGGTGGCAACCACCATGTTTGGATTAGAAGAGGTTTTGGCAACAGAATTGAAAAATTTAGGTGCGCAAGATGTAGTAGTTGGAATCAGAAATGTTTCTTTTAAAGGTGATAAAGGTTTTATGTATAAAGCAAATATTGCCCTTAGAACTGCTATTAGAATCTTAAAACCAATTAAGTCTTTTAAGGTTTTTGATGAAGAAGATTTATATGATAGTTTGCAAAAAATTAAATGGGAAAACTATTTAGATGTCGATGGAACTTTTTCTATTGGTGCTGTTGTAAACTCTAAAAACTTCACAACAAACTCTCATTATATTACATTAAAATCTAAAGATGCTGTTGCAGATTATTTTAGACATAAATATAGCAGAAGGCCAAACGTAGATTTAAAATACCCAGATTTAAAAATCCATGTGCATATTCAGAAAGAATGGTGTACGGTTTCATTAGATTCTTCAGGTGATTCATTACACAAAAGAGGATATCGTTCTGCTACAAATATCGCCCCAATTAATGAAGTTTTAGCAGCTGGGTTAGTATTACTTTCTGGTTATACAGGGGAAGAAAATTTTATAGACCCGATGTGTGGATCAGGAACGATCTTGATTGAAGCAACAATGATTGCAAATAACATTCCTGCAAATATCAATAGAAAGCATTTTGGTTTTGAAAACTGGAAAGATTACGATGAAGATTTGTATTTTTTAATTCAGGATGTATTATTAAAAAAAATACGCAGTTCTCATTTTAAAATTATGGGGTTTGATAAAGCGCCATCAGCTGTTCAAAAAGCAAAAGATAATGTAGAAAATGCCAATTTAGATGAATTTATTGGTGTACATCACGTAAACTTTTTTAACTCGAAGAAAGAAGTTTTTGGAAATACAACAATCTTGTTTAACCCACCATATGGGGAACGTTTAAATATTGATACTGAACAGTTTTATAAAAAAATAGGTGATACGTTAAAACACGGTTATCCAGATTCTAAAGTTTGGTTTATTACTTCAGATTTAGAAGCTTTAAAATTTGTTGGGTTAAGAACGTCAAAAAGAATTCCACTTAAAAATGGAGATTTAGATTGTCGTTTGGTACGTTATGATATGTATGCAGGAACTAGAAAAGTAAGAACTGATGAACGTGAAATTCCAGAAAGTGAAATTGATTTAGAGGATTAATTACTCTTTTTGTAAATCATCAATAAAAGCTTCGAAACTCTTTTTAAAATCTAAATAGTTTTGTCCAGTTGCTGGTCCGTTAAATCCGGTGTGAATTTTCCTCACATTTCCTTTTTTGTCAATAATAATAGTAGTAGGAAAAGAAATAATGTGATTTAACATTGGTAACTTTTCATGGGCTTCTATTTTGTTTTCATTTCCAAAATGCGCTAAAACTATCGGGTAATTTATTCCAATTCGATCTTGTAAACGATTGATTCTTTTAAAAGCGATCTCTTTGGTTTTAGCAACTTCAAAAGCCAATGCAATTACTTCAACTTCTTTGTTTTTCTGAGAATATTTTGATAAATATTTAATTTCATCCAAACAATTTGGACACCAAGTTCCCATAATTTGCAAAACGGTTACTTTTTTTTGATAGCGTTTATCAGATAGTGAAAACAGTTTTCCGTTTTTATCAGGAAAAGAAAAATTAAGGTTATCAAAACCTTTTTTTAAAAAAGTCAAATTATCAGCGCTTGGTAATTCATAACTATTATTCAGTTTTGCTTCAAAAGGTTCTTTCCAATGTAAACCAGAATAAAATTCACCAACCATAGTTGAATCAGTAATTTTTGCTGCAAATAAAAATGCGTGAGCGCCATCAAAAGTTGATAATTTTAAAGAATCACCATCAACAATTCCTTCTAAATATCTATAATCTCCAGTTGTCGTTCTAAAAGTTCCTGTTACCGAGTTTCCTTTTTGAGAAAAAATTCCTTTAGCAACATAACGTTCTGTTTCAGCATTTTCACTAAAAACAGTTTCCCAATTTCCTGAAATGTTATGACCTGCATCTTTAATTTGCGTAAACCTTGTGTTCTTTTTTACAGCTTTAAAGGGCACAATTCTATCGTAACTTTCTTTGATAAAACTTCCTGTTAATTCATTGTTAGAAATTTTAGCGATAATATATCCTTCAAATACAGGGGTTTGAATTTTAATTGAATCATTTATATAGGTAATCTCATCTACAATTATTTCTTCTTCGGCATTGTAAATAACTAAATTAGAGTCATTTTTAACTTCAAATACAAAAGGCAACTCTTGATCATCTTGAACAGTTAACCAAGCTCTGTACATGCCGTTTTCTAATTTTTTAATTGATTTATTTTTACATGAAATGAATAAGGAAATGCATAAAAAAATAACAATATTTCTCATAAGTATATTTTCGAAAAAGAAGTTATAAACTTACAAATAAACATATTTAAAATGAACTTACTTTAGACTTTATTTTAGGCTATAAAATACAGATAAAATGCTTAAATTTGCAGCTGAAATTTGATAATAGAAACATGAAGATATCATACAATTGGTTGCGACAATTTATTCAGATTGACTGGGAAGCAGAAAAAGTAGGTGAATTACTTACTGACTTAGGACTTGAAGTAGAGGGAATTGAAACAAAAGAATCTATAAAAGGAAGCTTGGCTGGAATTGTTGTTGGAGAAGTTCTAACGTGTATTCAGCACCCAAACGCAGACAGGTTAAAAGTTACAACAGTTAATCTTGGTGAAGGAGAACCTGTGCAAATTGTTTGTGGAGCACCAAATGTTGCAGCCGGACAAAAAGTACCAGTTGCTACAATCGGAACAACTTTGTATGATGAAAAAGGAGAAGGATTTAAAATCAAAAAAGGAAAAATTAGAGGCGAAGAAAGTCATGGTATGATTTGTGCCGAAGATGAATTAGGTTTAGGTTCTGGACATGAAGGAATTATGATTTTAGATGCAGATTTAAAACCAGGAACTTTGGCTTCAGAAGTTTTTGATATAGAAAAAGATCAAGTTTTTGAAATTGGTTTAACGCCAAATAGAGCAGATGCTATGAGTCATTTTGGTGTGGCTAGAGATTTGCGCGCAGGTTTAATGCAGCAAGAGATTAACTTAGAATTAATTTCTCCTTCTGTAAGTGATTTTCATGTTGATGAAAGAAAATTAAAAATTGATGTTGAAGTAGAAAATAAAGATTTAGCGCCACGCTATTGTGGAATATCAATTACTGATATTGAAGTAAAAGATTCTCCAGAATGGATACAGAATCGTTTAAAATCAATTGGAATTACTCCAAAAAACAACATCGTAGATATTACCAATTATGTGTTGCACGAGTTAGGGCAACCTTTGCACGCTTTTGATGCTCAAAAAGTTAAAGGAAATAAAGTTGTTGTTAAAACTTTAAAAGAAGGAACCAAATTCACAACTTTAGATGAAGTTGAAAGAACTTTATCTGCGGATGATGTAATGATTTGTGATGCAGAATCAAACCCGATGTGTATTGCTGGTGTTTTTGGCGGAATTGACTCTGGTGTTACAGAAAACACATCAAGTGTATTTTTAGAAAGTGCCTATTTTAATCCAGTTTCTATTCGTAAATCAGCAAAAAGACATGCGTTAAATACAGATGCTTCTTTCCGTTTTGAAAGAGGAATTGATATCAATTTAACTGAATATGCTTTAAAAAGAGCAGCATTATTAATTGAAGAATATGCTGGCGGAACTTTAGCTTCTGATGTGATGGATTTTTATCCTGAGAAAGTAGAAGATTTTCAAGTATTTTTATCATATGAAAATGTTGATCGATTAATCGGTCAAGAAATTGAAAGAGAGGTTATTAAAAATATTTTAGCTTCTTTAGAAATTAAAATTAGCAGCGAAACTGAAGGAGGATTAGGTTTAACAATTCCGTCTTACAGAGTTGATGTACAAAGAGAAGCTGATATTATTGAAGAGATTTTAAGAGTTTACGGATATAATAATATTGAGTTCTCTCACAAATTAAATACCTCAATTTCGTTTGATTCTAATAAAGAAACGAAGATTGAAAATATTGTTGCGAATCAACTAACTTCATTAGGATTTAATGAAACGATGGCAAATTCGTTGACAAAAGAAGATTATGTTTCTTTAACTGAAAATCTAAATGCAGAGAATAACGTAGAAATGCTAAATCCGTTGAGTAAGGATTTAAAAGTGATGCGTCAATCTTTATTGTTTAGTGGATTAGAATCGGTTGCTTATAATATCAACAGAAAAAACAGCACTTTAAAGTTTTATGAATTCGGTAAAACATATCATAAATACAACGAAAAATATCAAGAAGACAAACATGTAACTTTGTTTGTTACTGGAAACAGAACAAAAGATACATGGAAAGTAGCTGCTCAAAATTCAGGTTTCTTTTATTTAAAAGGAATTATCACTGCTCTTTTAGAACGATTAGGAATTAACAATTTTAAAACAACACCAACAAAATCAGATGTTTTCTCTGAAGGGATAACATTGAGTTTAGGTAAAATTAAATTGGTAGATTTTGGAGTTGTAAAACGTACAATTTTAAAGGAATTCGGGATTAAGCAAGAAGTTTTATTTGCAGATATTAATTGGGATAACGTTTTAAAAACGTGTGGTAAAAAGAATATTAAAGTTTCGGACTTACCTAAATATCCAGCAGTAAAAAGAGATTTAGCCTTGTTAATTGATAATAAAATTACGTTTAAAGAAATTTACAATTTGGCAAATCAATCAGAGAAAAACTTGTTAAAAGAAGTTGATTTATTTGATGTTTATGAAGGCGATAAATTACCAGAAGGGAAAAAGTCGTATGCTGTTAGTTTTGTGTTACAAGACGCAAATAAAACATTGGAAGACAAACAGATTGATAAAATAATGCAAAAATTACAAGCAACTTTTGAGAAAAACTTAGAAGCTGTTTTAAGATAAATTTTAAGCTCCTTTTTGGAGCTTTTTTTATAAAATAGAATATGTACAAGCTAATAATTAGACCAATTTTATTCCTTTTTGATCCAGAGAAAGTACATTACTTTACATTTTCTGTAATTCAATTTTTACACAAGGTTCCGTTTGTTCCAGGAATCATTAGAAGTGTATTTCAAGTAAATAACAAAAGATTAGAAAGAAAATTATTCGGAATTACATTTAAAAATCCAGTTGGTTTAGCTGCAGGATTTGATAAAAATGCAGTAATTTATAATGAATTGGCAAATTTTGGGTTCGGTTTTATAGAGATAGGAACAGTTACACCAAAAGGGCAAGTTGGTAATCCAAAACAACGTTTGTTTCGGTTAAAAGATGATAAAGGAATCATTAACCGAATGGGTTTTAACAATGACGGAATTGCACCAGCTATTGAAAATCTTAAAAAGAACAAAGGTCAAATTATTATCGGAGGAAACTTAGGTAAAAATACAGGCACAAGTCCTGAGAATTATACACACGATTATTGTGAAGTGTTTTCAGCATTGCATCAATATGTAGATTATTTTGTTTTAAATGTAAGTTGTCCTAATGTTGGAAGTCATGCGAAACTAAATGACAAAGCATATTTAGTCGAATTAATTATTGCTTGTCAGAAGTTAAATGAAAAAGAAGAAAAGCAAAAGCCCATCTTATTAAAAATTGCTCCAGATTTAAATGATGTTCAATTAGATGAAATCATAGAATTAGTTGCAGAAACAAAAATTGACGGAGTAATTGCATCAAATACTTCAACTACAAGAGATAATTTAAAAGCTTCTAAAGAACGTTTAGAGCAAATTGGTAATGGTGGAGTTAGCGGTCTACCAATCAAAGCACAAAGCACAAAAGTGATTCAATATTTAGCAGACAATTCTAAAAAGGCGTTCCCAATTATTGGAGTAGGAGGAATTCATTCTGCAGAAGATGCTTTAGAAAAAATAAATGCTGGTGCAGATTTAGTGCAAATTTATACAGGTTTTATCTACGAAGGACCCAATTTGATTAAAAAAATCAATAGAGCAATTTTAAAACAAGCCAATTAAGTAAATGATAGAAACGTTAATTTCATTTATGCTAGCAACTTTAGCCTTGGCTGTTTCGCCAGGTCCAGATAATATTTTTGTATTGACACAAAGTATTGTAAACGGAAAAAAGTATGGTTTAGCAACGGTTTATGGATTAATGACGGGTTGTATCATTCACACAACATTAATTGCATTTGGAGTTTCAGAAATTATTAAGAGAAACGAAAACTTGTTTTTTACAATCAAACTTTTTGGTGCTGGTTATTTATTATACTTAGCATATCAAGTTTTTAAAAGTAATTCTGATATTGTTTTTTCTACGGATAATGTACAACAAAAAACAACGTTACAATTATTTAAAACGGGTTTTTGGATGAATGTTTTAAATCCGAAAGTAACTATTTTCTTTTTAGCTTTTTTTCCTCAATTCTTATTTTCTGAAGAAGTTTCTACAGTAATTCAGTTTTATGTTTTAGGAGGGTTATTTATTTTGGTTTCTTTTATTGTTTTTAGTTCAATTGCTTTATTAGCAGGAAGTGTTTCAAACTTTATTAAAGAGAATAAAAAAGCCGGAGTGTTTTTAAAATGGTTGCAAATAGTTGTTTTTCTAGGAATTGCTTTTCTTATTCTGAAGTAATTATCTCATTTTTATTTTTTACAACTAAGTACAATTGAATTTTTACTTAATTGATGGTTCGTTACTGATACGTATGCTTGTGCTTCGCTCTACAAGATTTAATAATTTTTTTACTTAACGTTTTTGGGTTGTCTAAAACGGCATAAAAATCATCGATATATTTTAAGATATTTTTTCGATTTTTATCATCTAAAAATGTAGCGTTATTAATAGTTGCATATAAACTTTCTTTCTTGCTTTGATAATATTTAATTGTTGGTATATAATTATTAACTCTACAAATCCCTCTAAAAACTCTTGTTCTTACACTAGAAATATTATATCCAACTGGCGGAACAGCGTAAGATGTATTTATAAAACCAGCATAATCAAAATCGTACGGAATTGCAATAGGCAATCCTTTGTCTTTTGCTTTTACAATTTTCATATTGTGCCTGTTAGGAACAGACCAATCTAAGTTTCCAATCAGATATTGAAAAAACACAAGATTATCAAGGTTTGTTTTATTCAAAGATTCTTGATTTCTGATTTTTTGTTCAAAAATCTTTAAATCATTTCTTTTCGCAACATCATCAACATATGATTCAATAAAATGGTTGACATTTACTAAAGTTTCTTTGGTTTTGTTCTTTGCCATAATTTACTCTGATAAATTTACTTGCCATGAAATTCCATATTTATCTTGGCACCAACCAAACTTTTTTCCAAAACCGTAATCTCCAGTTTCGTAATTATCAAGCGGAACCATAACTTGACCTTCATTTGCAACTATCTGTTCAAATAAAATATCGATTTCATTTTCTGTTACGCATTCTACAAATATTGAAACTCCAGGTGAAAAAGACCAAGCGTGTTTATAATTACTTTCAGAAACCTTGTATTCAGTTCCGTTTAAAGTAAAAACGCCAAATTTGATGAGTTCTGGTGTTCCTCCAGCTTCTCCTTCTGCGTATTTTATAATGCTTTTAATTTCAGAATTCGGAAAAATAGACGTGTAGAAATTGATGGCTTCTTCAGCCTTTCCGCATTGATCTCCGACAAAGGTTAGAAATGTTGTTGTTTTCATTTTCTTTTAAATTTACTTATTCCTCGCAGCTTTAAATTCGCTACCGTTATACCATTTCGGAAAATACGTTTCGTTTGCCAATCTCAATCCAACATTATAAAATAATTGAAAATCTAATTGCAATCCGCTTAATTCTGTAGTTGCAGCATCAAATTCATCAGAAGGTTGGTGGTATTTATGAATTCTGTAATTATCGTTGTGTTTTTTAATATCAGCAATACTAATGTTAAATCCTTCATAAGAACCACTTGCATATAAAGCCGGAATTCCGATTTTGGCAAAATTAAAATGATCAGATCTAAAGAAATACCCTTTTTCAGCTTCTGGATCAGGAATAATATATCTGTTTTGTTTAGTCGCAGCGTCTTCTGCATATTCATCCATTTCAGATTGACCAAAACCAGTAATCGTTAAATCTTTCATTTTTCCAGGACTGTCTAATGCATCAATATTAATATTTGCAACAGTTTTCTTTGGATCAAAAATTGGATACGCCGAATAATACGCTGATCCTAATAAGCCTTGTTCTTCTGCAGTAACCGCAATAAAAACGATAGAACGTTTTGTTGGTTTGCTCTTTTTAAACGCTTCTGCAATTGCAAGTAAACCTGCCGTTCCAGATGCATTATCTACAGAACCATTGTAAATTGAATCGCCATCGATTGCTTTACCAATTCCAAAATGATCCCAATGGCCAGAATAAATAATATACTCATCTTTTTGATCTGTACCAGGAATTATAGCAACTACATTTTTAGAAACGTCTTTTTTAATTCTATTGGTGATTTTCACAGAAGTTTTTACACCTAATTCAACAGGTTTAAACCCTTTTGTTCTTGCCAATGTTTTGTAATCTGTTCCTTTCATTGCAGAAACATTGAAAATCTTTGCTGCACTTTCGCTGCTAATCCAAGATTCAACATCTACCAATGGTAAATCGCTTTCAATTGTTAATTTAGATCCGCTCCAACCAGATTCTACAACATTCCAACCATAAGAAGCTGGTTCTGTATCGTGAATGATAATAACGCCAGCTGCGCCTTGTCTTGCCGCTTCTTCGTATTTATACGTCCAACGACCATAATACGTCATTTCATTTCCTTTAAACAACGTTGAATCTCCAGATTGAAAACCAGGATCGTTTACTAAAACTACTGCAGTTTTTCCTTTCCAATCGATGCCTTCATAATCGTTCCAACCATATTCTGGCGCAACAATTCCGTAACCAGCAAAAACTAATTCAGAATTATTTAAACTCACTTCATTAACTGCTTTATTCGTTACAGCGACAAAATCTTTCAATGCTTTTAAATTGAATATTCCTTTTTTGCTAGAAATCACCATATTTTGTGATGGAGTTCCAGTAATTTCTACCATTGGTACTTCTTGAAAAAAGCTATCTCCATTTCCGGGTAATAAACCTAATTTAGAAAACTCGTCTTTTAAATAATTAACCGTTAAAGTTTCTCCTTTTGTAAACGGTTTTCTTCCCAGAAAATCATCTGAAGCCAAACGTTCTAAATGTTTTGAAATTGTTGGTTCTAAAATTTGTGCTGAATCAGCATCATTTTTAGTGCCAGAATTACAGCTAATTAATAGTGTTAAAACAGAAAGTTGAAAAAGTTTTTTCATGATGATTTTTGTTTGTTTTTTATTTGAATATTTCGAAAAATAATAGTTGGTAATTTACAAAAAAAGAGATTAGAAACAATTGTGTTTTGTGTTTTCAAAATCCAACGCTTTGATTATCTTTGATACTTGGTTAAAAAAGTCAAAATTATAGAATGTCCACGCGACGCAATGCAAGGAATAAAATCTCATTTTATTTCTACAGAAGATAAAGCAAACTATATCAATGCTTTATTACTTGTTGGTTTTGATACAATTGATTTTGGAAGCTTTGTTTCTCCAAAAGCGATTCCGCAAATGCGAGATACGGCTGAAGTACTTTCTCAGCTAGATTTGTCATCAACCCAAAGTAAATTGTTAGCAATTATTGCAAATGTAAGAGGCGCAAATGCTGCTGCTCAATTTGAAGAAATTGATTATTTAGGATATCCATTTTCTATTTCAGAAAATTTTCAAATGCGTAATACGCACAAAACAATTGCTGAATCTATTGAAACCTTAGATGAAATTTTAAACATTGCTGATGCTTCTAATAAAGAAGTAGTTGCATATTTATCAATGGGATTTGGAAATCCGTACGGAGATCCTTGGAATGTTGATATTGTTGGCGAATGGACAGAGAAATTATCAAATATGGGCGTGAAGATTTTATCGCTTTCAGATACAATTGGTAGCTCAACATCAGAAGTAATTGACTACTTGTTTTCTAATTTGATTCCGAAATATCCTGAGATTGAATTCGGTGCACATTTACATACAACACCAACTTCTTGGAAAGAAAAAGTAGATGCAGCATACAAAGCTGGTTGCAATCGTTTTGATGGCGCAATGATGGGTTACGGCGGTTGTCCAATGGCAAAAGATGAATTAACTGGAAATATGCCAACAGAAAAACTATTGTCTTATTTTACTGCTGAAAAAGTAGAAACGGGTATCAAACCAATGAGTTTCGAAAGTGCTTATAATTCGGCTTTGAAGGTTTTTTAATCAGAGTAAGATGGTAACAAAGTTGTCAGGTTGAGCGGAATCGAAACCTAAAAAAAACATATCAAAATGAAATCAATCAAATCAATCTTCTATTTTTTATCGATACTCTTATTTCTTTCTTGTAATCAAGATGATGGAAAAATAGGTTTCACTTTTTTACAACTGAATGATGTCTATGAAATCGCACCGATTCAAGGTGGCGAATTTGGCGGAATGGCAAGAGTAGAAACTGTTCATCAAGAATTATTAAAAGAAAACAAGAATACGTTATTGTTAATGGCGGGCGATTTTTTAAACCCGTCTTTATTAGGAACTGTAAAATATAACGGAGAAAGAATTCGTGGTAAACAAATGATTGAAACCATGAATGCCATGAATTTTGATTTGGTAGCTTTTGGAAATCATGAGTTTGATTTAAGTGCTAACGATTTACAAAAACGCTTAGATGAAAGTAATTTTGATTGGATTACAAGCAATGTTTTACAAGTCAAAGACGGAAAAACAACTCCATTTACCAACAAAAAAAATAAGGTAAACGAAACATATATTAAAGAGTTTACAGATTCTGATGGAACATTAGTTAGAGTTGGTTTCATTAGTGTTTGCGTACCTTCAAACCCGAAAAGTTATGTAAAATATAAAGATGTAATTGAAGAAGTAAAACGTTCTTACAACGAATTAAAAGATAAAGTTGATGTTGTTTTTGGCTTGACACATTTAAAAATTACTGATGATAAAAAAATAGCAGAATTGTTGCAAAATATTCCATTAATTATGGGCGGACACGAACATACAAATATGATGATTCCTGTTGGTAATTCGTTTGTAGCAAAAGCAGATGCAAACGCAAAAACTGCTTATATCCATAGAATTTCATATGATAAGAAAACGAAAAAGGCGAGCATCAAATCAGAACTGAAAGAAATTAATAATTCAATTATTGAAGATGCAAGCGTAGGAGCTGTTGTAAATAAATGGCAAACTATTTTAAAGAAAAAAATTAAAGAGATTATTGAAAATCCAGATGAAGTTATTTTAAAAGCTAAAATTTCATTAGATGGAAGAGATAAACCAATTAGAAGCATGCAAACTAACTTAGGAGAATTGATAACCAAATCTATGTCTTTTGCTTTTGATGATAAGGTAGATTGTGCTTTGGTAAATGGTGGTTCTATTAGAATTGATGATGAATTAGAAGGAAATATTACTCCAGTTGATATTTTTAGAGTATTGCCTTATGGTGGCGCAGTTTTAAAAGTGAAACTAAAAGGAAGTTTATTACAAAAAGTGTTAGATTATGGAGTAAAAGCTACAGGAACCGGCGCTTATTTACAACGTTACAATATTCAAAAAACAAACAATAAATGGTTGATACAAAATAAATCAATCAATCCTAATAAAATATATACAGTTGCATTTTCTGATTATCTCTTAAAGGGGTTTGACATTCCGTTTTTATCAGAAAAAAACAAAAACGTTGTATCTGTATACAACCCAAAATCTACTGAAATCTCTTATGATATTAGAAATGCTGTAATCCTTTATCTAAAATCTTTGTAGATAATTATCAGTATTTCAATCACTTATTTTTTTTATTAAATCATTATTTAAAATAATTCTAAATAAACTTTTTTATGCTAAAAAGAGGTATTACTTTTGCGGCATAATTAGACACTATTTTAAATAAATCTAAATAAAGATGAAACAATTTACTTTGTTATTAGCATTGAGTTTCTCATCAATTATGATGGCTCAAAATACAACACTTCAACAAAACACAGCACAAAGAATTTTGTCTGGAAATATTAATACAAAAGGAGTAACTGTTGGTGGTTACGGAGAAATTACATATAACAGACCAACAGGAAAAAACGCCGAATTAGATATTCAAAGATTAGTGTTATTATTCGGTTATAAGTTTGATGAAAGAACACAATTTATTACAGAAATAGAATTTGAACACGTAAAAGAAGTATATGTAGAACAAGCTTTTTTGCAATACAGTTTAAACGATAATGTAAATTTAAGAGCCGGATTAATGTTAGTTCCGATGGGAATTGTAAATGAATATCATGAGCCAACAACTTTTAACGGAGTTGAAAGACCAAGTATGGACGGTGCAATTGTACCAACAACTTGGAGAGAAATTGGAGTAGGAGTTTCTGGGAAATCAGATGAAGCTTCTTTGCGATATCAAGCTTATATTTTTAACGGATTTCAATCTACTCTATCAGACGGAAATGGAAATATTTCTAGCGGAAAAATCGGAGGGAGTAAAGGTTTACGTGGTGGAAGACAAAAAGGAGCAAAGTCAAATTTTAATAATGTGAATTTTGCTGCAAAATTAGATTATTACGGATTGCCAGGTTTACGTTTAGGATTGTCGGGTTATTTTGGAAGAACTCAATCACCTGTAGATGTTCAAAATGTTGATGGAGCAGATATTGGAATAACAATGTTTGGTTTAGATGCAAGATATGCTAAAAAACGTTTTAGTGCTAGAGGACAATTTGTACACGGAACATTATCAGATACACAAGCATATAATACAGTAACTGGGATGGATTTAGGAAGCGCATTACAAGGTTATTATGTAGAAGCTGCTTATAATTTATTATCGCTAGAAAAAAAGCAACAATTAATTAGTTTTTTGAGATATGAAGATTATGATACGCATGCTTCAACTGCTGGAAATTTAACAAAAAACAACCAATATGACAGACAGGAATGGACATTAGGATTAAGTTATAAAATTGCAAATGGAGCTGTTGTAAAAGCAGATTATCAGTTTAAAAATAATGCAGCAAATATGGAGATAAAACAATTAAATTTCGGGATTGGTGTTTGGTTCTAAGAAAAAAAAATACTTTTTATTAGGTGTTGTATTTGTTGTATTAAGTGCTTATACACCACCTAATAAATTGTTGAAAAAAGCAATAAAAGAAATTGAGAAATCTTTTGTTGTAAAAGATGTAAAGTTGAAAGTTTTTCCACTAAATGATCAACAAATAGATATCCATAAAAGTGATCAGTTTTTTAAAATTGAAAAGGATAATCAACTACTTGGATATGCCTATTTAGGAAAAGCACCAAGTAAAACAGATGAGTTTGATTATTTGATTTTAATAGATAAATATTTCATCATAAAAAAAACCAAAGTATTAATTTATCGAGAAGATTACGGAGGAGAAATTGGAAGTAAACGCTGGTTAAAACAGTTTATTGGAAAGTCAAATAGGGACACATTGAAATACGAAAAAGATATCATGGCAATATCTGGAGCAACAATTTCTGCTCGTTCAATGACCATTGCTGTAAATACTTTTTTGAAAAATATTACAATTCTAAAAGAAAACAAAATTTTATAATGCAAATTCACGGAATCATATCACAATTTCCAAAAGAAGTAAAATTTTTAATTGCTGCTTTTATCATTACACTTAGTATAGGTTTTTATTCAGGAATTCGTTTTGTTAATGATACAAGTAATTCAAATCCTCAAGGAATTGAAGAACGTTATATTGGAAATGAAGACAATGAAACAGCAACAACAATGCAGTTTAAAAAAAGTAAGGCAGAGATTATGACATTAGTTCATAATCATATTTTATCATTATCTATTATCTTTTTTATATTAGGTGGAATTGTTGCTACAACTGGGATTAATAAGAAATTAAAATCATTTTTAGTGATTGAGCCATTTGTTTCAATCCTTTTAACTTTCGGTGGAATCTATTTTATGTGGTTAGGAATTAGTTGGATGAAATATGTAATTATGATTTCTGGAATCTTAATGACGGTTACATTTTCAGTATCCATCTTTTTTATTTTTAAAGGATTGCTAATTAAAAAATAGAATTCTTATAACTATTCAATTAATAATCGTAAATTTGCCTGCAATTAATTTCAAGTTGATTGTACCATGAAAGCTCACGAATCAAAACTTGTCGGAGAAGGGTTAACCTACGATGACGTACTATTAGTACCAGCCTTTTCTGAGGTGCTTCCTAGAGAAGTAAATATCCAAACAAAATTTACAAAAAACATAACGATTAACGTTCCAATTGTATCCGCAGCGATGGATACCGTTACAGAATCTTCAATGGCTATTGCTATTGCAAGAGAAGGAGGAATTGGTGTTTTGCATAAAAACATGTCTATTGAGCAACAAGCTCAAGAGGTTAAAAAAGTAAAACGTGCAGAATCTGGTATGATAATAGATCCAGTTACATTGCCTTTATCTGCAACAGTTTTAGATGCAAAAATGTTGATGAAAGAGCATAAAATTGGTGGAATTCCAATTATAGATGACGTAGGTGTTTTAAAAGGAATTGTAACTAATCGTGATTTACGTTTCGAAAAGAAAAATGAAAGAGCCATTACAGAAGTAATGACTTCTAAAAATTTAATTACTGCAGCAAAAGGAACTTCTTTAGCACAAGCAGAATTAATTTTACAAGAAAATAAAATTGAGAAACTTTTAATTGTTGATGCTGAGCATCACTTATCAGGATTAATTACTTTTAGAGATATTACAAAAGTGACTCAAAAACCAACAGCTAATAAAGACACTTTTGGTAGATTAAGAGTTGCCGCTGCTTTAGGTGTTACTGAAGATGTTGTTGATAGGGCAGAAGCTTTAGTAAATTCAGGAGTTGATGCAGTCATTATTGATACAGCTCATGGACATACAAAAGGTGTTGTAACTGCTTTAAAATCTGTAAAAGCAAAGTTTCCAGATTTAGATGTTGTTGTAGGAAATATTGCAACTGCAGAAGCGGCTAAATTTTTAGTTGAAGCCGGTGCTGATGCTGTGAAAGTTGGAATTGGACCTGGTTCAATTTGTACAACTAGAGTAGTAGCAGGAGTTGGTTTTCCACAATTTTCTGCAGTAATTGAAGTCGCTGCAGCTATAAAAGATTCAGGCATTCCTGTTATTGCTGATGGTGGAATCCGTTATACAGGTGACATTCCAAAAGCGATTGCAGCTGGTGCAGATTGTGTGATGTTAGGTTCATTATTAGCAGGGACAAAAGAATCTCCAGGAGAAACGATTATTTACGAAGGAAGAAAATTTAAATCGTATCGTGGAATGGGATCTATCGAAGCAATGAAAAAAGGTTCAAAAGATCGTTATTTCCAAGATGTAGAAGATGATATTAAAAAATTAGTTCCAGAAGGAATTGTTGGACGTGTTCCATATAAAGGAGAGTTAGAAGAAAGTATTCATCAATTTGTAGGTGGTTTGAAAGCCGGAATGGGGTATTGTGGAGCAAAAGATATTGCAACACTTAAAGAAACAGGAAAGTTTGTTAGAATAACAGCAAGTGGAATTAATGAAAGTCATCCGCATGATGTAGCCATTACTAAAGAGGCGCCCAATTATAGTAGAAGATAAAATTTACTTTCTAATAAAAAAATCCGAATCATTGATTCGGATTTTTTTATTTAATTTTTTCTGTAAACTTTAATTAGGATTGATATCTAATATCTTAATAGGATTACTTTTAATGATTTTATACTCGTTTTTATTTTTATTAAAAATTAAATGAATGTCATTGTTGAGTTTTAAAGAGATGGTAGATTCTTTAAAAGATCCATTCTCTTGATTCATTTTTACACGTGCTTTCATTTTTATTTTACGAATAACAATGTTTTCTCTAAATGCAGAATTGTGTGTATCTACTAATATTTCTCCAATATTAACACCTAATACTTTATAAATTAAACTCCCACATTTGGTTTCAAAATCATTTTTTAAAATTAGGGATACTTCATTCTTTAGTGTTGGTTTCATTAATTCTATTTCTTTTTCTAGCAAGTTTTTCATTTTTGGTCAATATGAAGGTTAATTATTGTGTGATTATTAAGTATACAATTTATCAAAGTTTGTGCCAGTAAGAGTGTTGTTATGAAATTTAGATATTTTTTAACATGCTTTAGTTTTGAGTATAAAAAAAGCCCAAACTATTTTAAGGTTTGGGCTTACTATACTACATTTTATCTTTTATTCTTTAATTCCTAGTTTTGATAAAACTTGCTTAGTAATATCGTGATTGATATCAATATATGCAAAATTATCACCTTTAACCGTTAAAATTTGAGTATATCCTTTTTCTTCAGCAATACCTTTAATAAGTAAGTTTACTTTTTGATACAAAGGCCTCATGAAGTCTTGTCTTCTTAATTGCATCATTTTAGTTCCGTTTTGTTGAAACTTAGAAATCTCTTGCTTTAATTCATTAATTTCTATAAGTTTAGGTCTTTTGTCTGTGTCAGATAGCGTTTTAGCAATTGCATTATATGCTTTTACAACAGCATCGTGCTTCACTATTTTTGTTTGATTTATAGAATCTAATCTAGTACCATATTTACTGATTCTTTCTTGAACTATTTTTAATTGCGGCATTTTTGCAATGATAAATTCTCTATCTACAGTACCAACTTTTGTTTGCGCATTTGTTGTAAAACAAATTAAAAAAGCGGCAACTATTAATGTAATTTTAGTTTTCATTTTTGTGAGTTTTTGGCAAATATAAGAAAGCAAGTGCTTACTCCTAATTTATTATGAATTTTTAACAACTTAAAGCTTTGTTTCAATTGATTTAATAATAGAATTAGTTTTTGATTTATAATCAAACCAGACAATGCTTTTATCTTTTTTAAACCAAGTCAATTGCCTTTTGGCAAATCTTCTAGTATTTTTTTTGATTTCTTTAATAGCAAATTCTTTCGTGGCTTCTTCGCTAAAGAAGGAGAATAATTCTCTGTAACCAACAGTTTGTAATGCGTTTAATTCTTTATTTGGATATAATTCTTTGACTTCTTCTAATAAACCATTTGCAATCATAATATCTACACGTTGATTGATTCTATCATAAATGATTTGTCTATCTGCGGTTAAACCAATTTTTATGGATGTAAAATTTCTCGGTGTTTTTGGCTTGTTTTTAAAACTTGAATAGGTTTTACTAGTTCCAATGCAGATTTCTAAAGCTCTTATAATTCGATGTGGATTGTCAATTGCTATTGTTTGATATGTTTCAACATCCAACTGTTTCAATTGCTTTTGTAAATACTCAATTCCGTTTTCTTTTAATTCAATATTTAGTTTTTCTCTAATTGAAGCATCAACATCAGGAAAATAATCTAACCCATTGATAACTGCATCAACATACAAACCACTTCCGCCAACCATAATTACTATGTTATTGGATTCGAACAAACTATCAAGTTTTGCTAAAGCATTGCGTTCAAATTCACCTACATTATAATCTTCAAAAATACTTCTATTCTGAATAAAATGATGTTTTGCAGCGTTTAGCTCTTCATCTGAAGGAACAGCTGTTCCAATCGTCATTTCTTTATAAAACTGTCGAGAATCACAAGAGATAATCTCAGTGTTAAAGAAATTTGCTAATTGAATACTTAATGCTGTTTTTCCAATTGCAGTAGGACCAACAATTGTAATTAGATACTTGTTTTTCAATGAAGACATTTAGTCGATTTTATTCCCGCAATTATAACAAAATCCTGCATTGTCTCTATGATCATGCATCAAACAATTAGGGCAAGATTGTGTGTTTGTATTTACTGAATCTGCTTTTGTTATTTCAGAGCTAACAATTCCTGTTGGAATTGCAATTATACTGTAACCTAAAATCATAATTGCACTTGCTATAACTTGTCCAATAGGTGTATTTGGAGCGATATCACCGTAACCAACAGTTGTTAATGTAACAATTGCCCAATATACACTTCTAGGAATACTTGTAAAACCATTTTCTTCGCCCTCAATCATATACATTACTGTACCAAGAATGATACATATAATTACTAGGAAAAACAGAAATACGGCAATTTTAGTTCTACTTGCTCTTAGCGCTACTAAAAGTCTATTGGAAGCTCCAATATATCTTGCTAGTTTTAGTATTCTAAATATTCTTAATAAACGTAATGCTCTTAAAGCAATTAGGTTATGAGAACCCACAAGTACAAAAGATAAATATTTTGGAATTGTAGATAGTAAATCTATAATTCCGTAAAAACTAAATACATATTTTAAAGGTTTTTTTATAGAAACTAATCGTAGAATGTATTCTATAGAAAATAGTATGGTAATTACCCATTCTGATATGTTAAGTAAATCATGGTATTTTGCATCAATACTAGATACACTTTCTAACATTACAAGTAATACACTTGCAAGAATGGCAATAAGTAATATTACATCAAAGATTTTTCCACCTTTTGTATCAGCTTCATAAATAATTTCATGAATGCGGTGTTTCCATTTAGCAGTAGGTTTCTGTTCTTCCAATGTTAAAAATGTTTTTTGCTAATTTACTATAAATTATAAAGATAAAAAGCTCTAGTAAAAATAAACTAAAGCTTTTAAAATAATTAAAATTAATTGTTATTGTTTTTTTACAAAAATAAAATCTCCTCCTTCATCTCCAATTCCGTGAATTGTTCCGTATTACGGTGTGTTCGGGCTATTATTCATTACAGGTTCTTCAATTCGGTCAAATAATTGACGAGCAGATAGGTACTGCTTTGTATTGCCATCAAGTCTGTTTAGTAAATACTTTAAGAACATACTTTTATTTGGTACAGTTTTTAAAGTACCGCTTGTAATTGCTTTTCTACTTGTTAACTCGAATTTCTTTTGAATTGATTTTGGTGATTTCTCAAAAGAACGTGTCTTAAAAATACTTCCACTAAAACACGCATCAGAAATTAATAATGTATGTTTCGATCTAATTGTTTTTAAGAAATCTACAACTTGCGAATTACTGATTAAGTTTAATTCATACTCCATATCTGCATCCGAAGGTAACCAATGACCAACTTGACTCACTTCATCATAAACGCCATGACCTGCATAGAAAACTAATACATTATCTTTATCAGTAACTTTCTTTTTTAGTTTACTAAATTCCTTAATAATGTCATTTGCCTTTGGGCTATTATTTAAGATAATTACATTTTCTCTTTTAAAACTGTATTTGTTAATTAGCACATTTCCTAAATCTTTAGCATCTTTTGTAGGTAAGCTGTATAACGTCAGCAAAAAGTGAACTAATTATCACTTTAATATAAGAGATAGGTTTTATTATTTTTACAAACCTTTAAATCTTAAATGATGAAAAACAAGAAAAGTGCCAATGCTTTAA
>JAQXEU010000005.1 GCA_029250685.1 Polaribacter sp. | reverse complement strand
GGTACTGCCATTTAGGTGGGAGAGTAGGTCGTTGCCTTTCTTTATACTAAACTCGTTTTAGTATCACAAACCTCAATCTTTTTAGATTGAGGTTTTTTTTTGTTATTGAATAAAATATTCCCAAATTAGATTTTGCATAAATTGATTTTATTGTAAGTTTGAAATATGAAATATTCTTGTAATTATGTTGTAGAAATACAATATTTAGGATTTAGATTTCATGGTTGGCAAAAGCAAAATAATGTGAAGACCTTACATGAAATGATTGATAAAACGCTGCACTTTGTTCTTAAAGATGAGCGATATAAGTCTTTAGGAGTTGGGAGAACAGATGCCATGGTTTCTGCTAATAATTATTTTTTTCAATTATTTTTAGACAAAGAAATTGATGAGGAATGGTTTATCCGTTTTTTTAATGAAAATTTACCTCCCGATATTAATGCGCTGGCTATTAAAAGAACACCAATTGGTTTTGATTTAATCAATTGCCCTAAAACAAAAGAATATCATTATTATTTTTCATTTGGAAATAAGAATCATCCATTTGCTGCTCCTTTTATGGTTAATATCCCAGATAAATTAGATATTGAAATAATAAAAAAGGGTGCAAACCTATTTCAAGGAGAACATTATTTTCATAAATATTGTACAAAACCATCAGCTAATACAATTTTTAAAAGAGTTATTGATTCTTGTGAAATTGTTCAGAACACAGAATTTACTGCAAGTTTTTTCCCTGATGAGAGTTATGTCTTAAAAATCAAAGGAAAAGGTTTCTTAAGATATCAGATTAGATTGATTATGGGGACACTTTTCGAATTGGGAAAAGGAAACCTAGATTTAGATTTTATAAAAAAATCATTAAAAAAAGATAACGACCAAAAGTATTTAAGACACAATGCATTTTCTTCAGGATTGCAATTGTATAATATTGAATTACATATTTAGCGATAAAAAAAAGCTCACTGTTAAGTGAGCTTTTTTTTATATGAAAAGTAATTATCCTTTAATAATTCCTCGAGAAATTACTATTTTCTGAATTTCTGAAGTTCCTTCATAAATTTGAGTAATTTTTGCATCACGCATTAAACGCTCTACATGATATTCTTTTACAAAACCGTTTCCACCATGAATTTGAACTGCTTCTACAGTATGTTCCATGGCAACTTTACTAGCGTATAATTTTGCCATTGCGCTAGACATGTCATAATTATTTCCTTGATCTTTATCCCAAGCAGCTTTCATAACTAACATTCTTGCAGCTTCAATTTCTGTATGCATATCTGCTAATTTAAATGCGATTGCTTGATGATTACAGATTTCTGTTCCGAATGCTTTACGTTCTTTAGAGTATTTTAAAGCCAATTCATACGCTCCTGCAGCAATCCCTAAAGCTTGAGAAGCAATTCCAATTCTTCCACCAGAAAGCGTTTTCATAGCGAATTTAAATCCGAAACCATCTTCGCCAATTCTATTTTCTTTTGGAATTTTTACATCATTAAATTGTAATGTATGTGTATCACTTCCTCTAATTCCTAGTTTATCTTCTTTTGGTCCAACATGAAATCCTTCCATTCCTTTTTCAACAATAAAAGCATTGATTCCTCTGTGACCTTTTTCTCTATCAGTTTGAGCAATTACTAAATACACATCTGCTCTTCCACCACTTGTAATCCAATTTTTTGTTCCGTTTAATAAATAATGATCTCCATGATCAATTGCAGTCGTGCTTTGTGATGTTGCATCAGAACCAGCTTCTGGTTCTGATAAACAAAATGCACCAACAAATTCACCAGTAGCTAATTTTGTCAAATATTTTTGCTTTTGTTCTTCATTAGCATATGATTCTAAACCGTAACAAACCAACGAATTATTTACCGAAACAATTACAGAAGCAGAAGCATCAATCTTCGATAGCTCTTCCATAATTAATACATATGAAATTGCGTCCATTCCACTTCCTCCGTATTGTGGATCAACCATAATTCCTAAAAAACCAAGATCTCCCATTTTTTTTACTAATTCTTGAGGAAATTCTTGCTTATTATCTCTTTCAATAACTCCAGGTAATAATTCTGTTTGTGCAAAATCACGAGCAGCATCTCTAATCATTAAGTGCTCTTCGGTAAGATTAAAATCCATATGTATTTGTGTTATTATATTCGTAAAAAATGTGCTCAAAGATACTTTTTTATAGGTAAATTATCAATAAACTTTTACTATTTTTACTGATATGGAAACAGATTTTAGAAATGTAATTGGATTAATGTCAGGAACTTCTCTTGATGGAATTGATTTAGTTCAAGTTCAGTTTGATAAAAATGATATCTCCAAGTTTAAAATAGTACATTCTGAAACAATTTCATACTCCAAAAATTGGAAAAAAACTTTACAAAGAGCAATTACTTTTTCTGACAAAGAATTAATTGATTTAGATTTAAAATATGGAAAACTATTAGCAAGCAAAATCAATTTTTTTATTGATAAACACGGAATTAAAAGCATTGATTTTATTGCTTCCCACGGTCATACTATTTTACATCAACCAGAAAAAGGAATCACTTTACAAATAGGTAATGGACAAATAATTGCTAATGAAACTCGCCATATAGTAGTTTGCGATTTTAGAATTCAAGATGTTGAATTTGGTGGCCAAGGAGCACCTTTAGTTCCAATTGGTGACGAATTATTGTTTTGTCAATATGATGCTTGTTTAAATTTAGGCGGATTTGCAAATGTGTCTTTTAAAGAGCAAGAAACAAGAGTTGCATTTGATATTTGTCCTGTAAATATTGTGCTAAATCATTATGTAAATAAATTAGGTTTTGAGTATGATGATAAAGGGCAATTAGCTTCTCAAGGAAATGTCAATAAAGAATTATTAGAAGCGTTGAATCAATTGGAGTTTTATAAAATAAATCATCCAAAATCGTTAGGACTAGAATGGGTTCAGTCAACTGTGTTTCCAATAATTGATAAATATAATTTAGAAATAAAAGATGTTTTAAGAACTTTTGTTGAGCATGTTGCGATTCAGATATCAAAAAGTGTAGGAAATAAAAACAATATTTTCATAACAGGAGGTGGTGTTTTCAATTCTTTTTTTATCGAAAGATTAAAAGAATATTCAACAACAGAAATTATTATACCAAATTCAGAAATTATCAATTACAAAGAAGCATTAATTTTCGCTCTTTTAGGGTTGTTACGTGTTGATAATCAGGTTAATTGTTTGAAAAGTGTTACAGGGGCAATTAAAGATCATTCTTCAGGTAAAATATTTACTCTAAAGTAAGCGATTAAACGTATTTTTTTTTTAATTTGGTGTTCGTTTTTTAACCTTATAAAAAACACAATGATTTAATAGAGCATAATGAAAGAATTACTTAATAAATACGAAAATAAACAACCAGAAATAGTTTTTAACTGGAAGGATCCCGAGACAGATGCAGAGGGTTGGACAGTGATTAATTCTCTTCGTGGAGGAGCTGCAGGTGGCGGAACTAGAATGAGAAAAGGTTTGGATATGAATGAAGTTCTGTCTTTAGCTAAAACAATGGAAGTTAAGTTTACAGTTTCTGGACCGGCAATTGGTGGTGCTAAATCTGGAATTAATTTTGATCCAAACGATCCTAGAAAAAGAGGCGTTTTAGAACGTTGGTACAAAGCAGTTACTCCTTTGCTAAAACATTATTACGGAACAGGAGGAGATTTAAATGTTGATGCAGATAAAGATGTAATTCCGATTACAGAAGATTGTGGTGTTTGGCATCCGCAAGAAGGTATTTTTAACGGGCACTTTAAGCCAACAGAGGCAGATAAAATTAATAGAATTGGACAATTACGTCAAGGTGTAATTAAGATTATTGAAAATAGAAAATTCTCACCAGATTTATCTAGAAAATACACAGTTGCAGATATGTTAACTGGTTATGGAGTTGCCGAAGCGGTAAATCATTATTATACTATTTATGGTGGTAATATTGAAGGGAAAAAAGCGGTTGTTCAAGGATTTGGAAATGTAGGTTCTGCTGCAGCTTATTACTTAACGCAGTTAGGTGCAAAAGTTGTTGGAATTATAGATAGAGACGGCGGTTTGATTAATGAAGCTGGTTTTTCTATGGATGAAATGAAAGATTTATTTTTAAGGAAAGACGGAAATAAATTAGTTTCGGAAAACATGATTCCTTTTGATGAGATAAATCAAAAAATTTGGTCATTATCTGCTGAAATATTTGTTCCAGCAGCAGCTTCAAGATTAGTTTCCAGAGAGCAAATCTCACAGATGATAGATTCTGGATTAGAAGTAATTTCTCCAGGAGCAAATGTGCCATTTGCAGATAAAGAAATTTTCTTCGGACCAATTATGGAATACACGGATAACAAAGTGAGCTTGTTGCCAGATTTTATTTCAAATTGTGGAATTGCAAGGGTTTTTGCATATTTAATGGAAGCTAGAGTTGAGTTGCCAATGCAAGATGAAGCTATTTTTAATGATACTTCTGAAACAATAAGAAAAGCATTACAAAAAGCTTTTGACAAGAATAACAATAAAACAGAAATTTGTAAAACTGCGTTTGAGATAGCGTTAAAAGAATTAATTTAATATAATTATGATTATGGAAACTATTATCATCTTAGTGTTTGTATTTGGTTATCTAGCCATTACATTAGAGCACAATTTAAAAATAGATAAATTAATCCCAGCGCTGATAATGATGGCAGTTTGTTGGGCAATTGTAGCTTTAGGTGTAGATGGATTCTCTAATTGGTTTGATTCATCAAAACATGCTTTAGTTGAAGGGTTTTCATCATTAGTTCATGATGATAAATTACATTTAGTAGAAGAGACATTATTACACCATTTAGGTAAAACAGCCGAAATTTTGGTGTTCCTTTTAGGAGCAATGACTATTGTGGAAATTATTGATTACTTTGATGGTTTCTCTACAATTAAAGGGTATGTAAAAACAAAAAAGAAGAAAAAAATTCTTTGGATTTTTGCTTGGTTGGCTTTTGTTTTATCAGCAATAATTGATAATTTAACGGCTACAATTGTGTTGATTTCTATCCTTCAGAAAATTGTAAAAACGAGAGAAGATAGAATTTGGTTTGCAGGTTTAATAATTATTGCTGCAAATGCAGGTGGAGCTTTTTCACCAATTGGAGATGTAACGACAACAATGCTTTGGATTGGTGATAAAGTAAGTACAGGAATGTTATTTAAATACTTATTTATCCCTTCATTAATTTGTATGGTTATTCCAACTTTTATTGCAACATTTTTACCAGCTTTTCAAGGAGAAATTGAAAGTGATGATGTTGCAGATGACGGGCCAAAAAGTCAACATAGTGCAACCATGTTGTATTTAGGTTTAGGAGCAATTGTATTTGTACCGGTATTTAAAACAATTACACATTTACCGCCTTATGTTGGGATGATGTTATCATTAGCAGTTGTTGCAACATTTGCAGAGATATACAGTAGATCAAAATTTTCAATGACAAGTTATAATGATGAAGAGTCTGCTGCACATGCAAATCATAGTCCAGTTCATAGTTCATTATCTAAAATTGAAATGCCAAGTATTTTATTTTTCTTAGGAATTTTAATGGCCGTAGCAGCTTTAGAATCTTTAGGGATTTTATTCAATTTTGCAGATAGTTTAAAAGAAAGTATTCCTCTAATGGGAACAGAATTAGCAGGAACACAAGTTTCTGATTTAGTTGTAATGCTATTAGGAGTTGGTTCTGCAGTGATTGATAATGTGCCTTTAGTTGCAGCAAGTTTAGGGATGTTCTCTGAACCATTAGACAATCCATTATGGCACTTTATTGCATTTTCTGCTGGAACAGGAGGTTCTATGTTAATCATTGGATCTGCGGCTGGAGTTGTTGCAATGGGAATGGAGAAAATAGATTTCTTTTGGTATTTAAAGAAAATAGCTTGGTTAGCATTAATTGGTTTTGTGGCAGGGTCATTTGCCTTTATGCTACTAAGGTCATTTATATAAAACATAAAAAACCGAGTTTACTCGGTTTTTTTTTGGTACAATTTTTGAAAAGTAAACTCGTTAAGTTTACATAAATCTTTTAATTTAAAATAGAGTATGTTATTGTCTATTCAAGAAAACATTGATACTGTTACAGAAACAGTATCAGAAGAAAAAACATTGTCAATTTATAAATTGATAATGGAAAGCGGAACAGGAGGAATGATAATCATTGCATTGTTATTTGTGTTGTTAGCAATTGCACTTTATATTTATTTTGAACGTTTTTTAGCAATAAAAGCAGCATCCAAAGTTGATGAAAATTTTATGAATCAAATTAAAGATTTTGTTTCTGAAGGAAAGTTAGAAGCCGCTACTGATTTGTGTAAGAACACAGATTCACCAACTGCAAGATTGGTTGGAAAAGGAATAACAAGAATCGGTAAGCCTTTAGATGATATCAATAAAGCGATTGAAAACTCAGGTAAATTAGAGATTTATCAATTAGAAAAAAACGTAAGCGTTTTAGCAACCATAGCAGGAGCTGCGCCAATGATTGGTTTTTTAGGGACTGTAATTGGAATGATTGTTGCCATTCATGAAATTGCGAATTCTGGTGGCCAAATAGATATAAAATTATTATCGGATGGATTATACACAGCAATGACAACAACCGTTGCTGGGTTAATTGTCGGCATCATTGCATACATCACGTATAACCATATTGTGGTTAGAACTGATAAGGTAGTTTATAAAATGGAGGCAACTTCGGTTGAGTTTTTAGATTTATTAAACGAACCTGTATAATGAATATTAGAGGAAGAAATAAAGTCAACTCAAACTTCAACATGTCATCAATGACAGATATTGTTTTTTTACTGTTGATATTTTTTATGCTAACATCAACTTTGGTTACGGTTAGTGCTATCGATATCTTACTTCCAAAAGCAGGTGGAAAAACAGAGAACAAAGCATCAGTTGCTGTTTCAATTACGAATAAGTCGTTGTTTTTTCTAGATAAAACTGAAGTAAGTGAAGCCAATTTAGAAAATGAAATTTTAAAACTTGTTGGTGCAGATAAAGCAAAAACAGTTGTGATTAGAGGAGATAAAGATGTTCCTTATAAAAATGTGATGAAGATTATTGACATTGCAAATAGAAATAAATTGAAAATGATTTTAGCTGTAAAAGGTAAATAAATGAGTTTTTTAGAAACAAAGCATAAAAAGAAATCCGCTATAATTACTGCTTTAATCCTTGGATTGATTATGGTTGGGGTTTTCAACTTCGGAATGCAATATTTAGATCCGCCAGATGAATATGGTGTGGCTATTAATTTTGGTGATTCTAATGTTGGAAACGGTGATCCGGTTGTGAAAACAAAAGCGAATCCAACAGTAAAAAAAGCAGAGAAACAAGTTGAGGAAAAAGAAGAAGTTGTTCCTAAAGAAACGATAAAAGACGAAGTAATTACTCAAGATACAAAAGAGGCCCCTGTTTTAGAAAAACCAGATAAGAAAAAGGTTGAAAAACCAAAAGTAGATGAAGAGAAAATTGTCGAGCCAAAGGTTGTTCCAAAGCCAAAAAAACCTTCTCAAAAAACGCAAGATTTATTAAATAATCTTTTGAAAGGGAATTCTAAAGATGGAGAAAATAAAGGCGAAGGAAATGATGATAATTCTGGTTTGAAAGGAGATAAAAAAGGTGATCCAAAATCAACAAAATACTACGGAAATAATGGAAGTGGAGGCGATAAAAATTACAATTTAGCTGGTAGAAATGCGTTATCAAAACCAATTGAAAAGCCAGATTGTAATGAGGAAGGATTGGTTGTTGTTAGTATTGAGGTAGATAATTCTGGTAAAGTAATTAAGGCAACTGCGGGAGTTAAAGGTTCTACAAATACTGCAAAATGTTTGTTGGATCCTGCTAAATCAGCTGCTTTAAAAACTAAATGGAATATGGATCCAAACGCACCAAACAAACAAAGAGGTACTATTGTTTATCGATTTTCATTGTCTGAATAATTTGTTATTTTTACATTCTAAAATGTCTTATCGAGCGCAGTCGAGATATCTCAAAAAACTATGACCTACCAAGAAACTTTAGACTGGATGTTTTCTCAATTACCGATGTATCAAAGACAAGGTAAAGTAGCATTCAAAAAAGATTTAACCAATATTTTAGCGTTTTCAAAAGAATTAGATTTTCCTGAAAAGAAATTCAAAACAATTCATGTTGGTGGAACAAACGGAAAAGGCTCTACGAGTCATATGATTGCTTCTATTTTGCAAGAAGCAGGATATAAAGTTGGATTGTACACATCACCACATTTAAAAAATTTTACAGAGAGAATCAGAATAAATGGAAGTGAAGTTTCGAAGGGTTTTGTTGCTGGTTTTATAGAGAAAAATAAATCATTTTTAGAAAAACAACAATTGTCTTTTTTTGAAATGACAGTCGGAATGGCTTTTGATTATTTTGCAACTCAAAAAGTTGACATTGCAATAATTGAAGTTGGTTTAGGAGGAAGGTTAGATTCTACAAATATTATTACACCAGAAGTTTCGGTAATTACAAATATTGGATTGGATCACACGCAATTTTTAGGTGAAACATTACCAGAAATCGCTTTTGAAAAAGCAGGAATCATTAAAAAAAATACAACTGTTGTAATTGGAGAAAGACAAAAAGAAGTAGAAAGTATTTTTGTTGAAAAGGCAAAAGAATTAAATTCTGAAATTGTTTTTGCATCTGATTCAATTCAAAATTATAAAACAGATTTGTTGGGCGATTATCAGCAAAAAAATTTAAAAACTGCAATTTTAACAATTGAAAAATTAAAGGATTTTATTGTTGATGAAAATCAAATTGAAAAAGGATTTTTGAATGTTGTTGAAAACACAAACTTAAAAGGAAGGTGGCAAGTTTTGCAGGAATCACCAAAAGTAATTTGTGATACAGCTCATAACACAGAAGGGTTAACTTTGACAATGAAACAACTTAAAAAAGAAAACTATAATAATTTGCATATCGTTTTGGGAGTTGTTTCGGATAAGAAACTGGATGACGTTTTAGGGTTGTTTCCAAAAAACGCTCGTTATTATTTTTGTCAACCAAACATTCCTAGAGCATTAAATGTTGATGCCTTAGAAGTCAAAGCAAATGCGTTTAAATTAAAAGGAAAGAAATATACTTCTGTAAATGAAGCATATAAATCAGCAAAAGAAAATACTGATAAAAATGATATAGTTTATATTGGCGGAAGTACTTTTGTAGTGGCTGAAGTTTTATAAATAAAAAGAATAAAATTATTGTTAATTTATAAAACTGTACTATATTTGCATCCGCAATTGAGGGCAATTAGCTCAGTTGGTTCAGAGCACCTCGTTTACACCGAGGGGGTCAGGGGTTCGAATCCCTTATTGCCCACAAAATTCCATCTCGATAAGGAATTCAAAATAAAAATCGGGCAATTAGCTCAGTTGGTTCAGAGCACCTCGTTTACACCGAGGGGGTCAGGGGTTCGAATCCCTTATTGCCCACATCATTCAAAATCCTGATGAATTTTCATCAGGATTTTTAGTTTTCAAAAATTAGAAGCTTGCTTCATTATTTTTGAAAATTAAAAACTCTATATGAGCGAAGCTCATGGAGATTGTATCTGCAGTCGTGGTTTCAACCAGGGATGCACTTAGTGAATCCCTTATTGCCCACAAAACTCCATAAGAAATTATGGAGTTTTTTTATGGGATGAATTTAATGTGGATTCCTTTCCTTTTTTGTATTTTCGTTTCTTAAAAGACACATATTTAATTCGCAATGGAGTTTACTTCTTTAAAAGAGAAAAAAATATTAGTTACTGGTGGGGCAGGTTTTATAGGTTCTCATGTTATTCGAAGGTTTGTCAATAAATACCCGGAATATGAAATTTATAATATTGATACTTTGACCTATGCTGGGAATTTAGAAAATTTAAAAGATGTTGAAAAGAAGGAGAATTATCATTTTAAAAGGTGATATTACAGATGAAGTCTTCATTGAATCAATTTTTGAGAAGTATCAATTTGATAGTGTAATTCATTTAGCTGCAGAATCTCATGTAGATAGATCAATTACAAGCCCTTTAGTGTTTGCGAAAACAAATATACTTGGGACAATGATTCTTTTAAATGCGTTTAGAGCTAGTTGGAAAGATGATTGGAGTGACAAGTTGTTTTATCATGTAAGCACAGATGAAGTATACGGTACGCTTGGAGAAGAAGGTTTGTTTACAGAAAGTACATCTTATAATCCAAACTCTCCTTATTCAGCAAGTAAAGCTAGTTCTGATCACTTTGTTAGAAGTTATGGGGAAACCTATCGTTTGCCTTATGTAATTTCGAATTGTTCAAATAATTACGGTGCCAATCAATTTCCTGAAAAATTAATTCCACTTTGTATCAATAATATTATAGAAAATAAAAAACTGCCAGTATATGGCGACGGGAAGTATACTAGAGATTGGTTGTATGTTGAAGATCATGCTGATGCGATTGATTTAATATTTCACAAAGGAAAACCTAAAGAAACATATAATATAGGAGGGTTTAATGAGTGGCAAAACATTGATTTAATACAGCTTTTGTGTTCGCAAATGGATATTAAATTAGGAAGAAGTAAAGGAACAAGTAATCAGTTGATCTCCTTTGTGAAAAATAGACCAGGGCATGATTTACGTTACGCAATTGATGCTTCTAAAATAAAAAATGAGTTGGGTTGGGAGCCTTCGGTTACTTTTGAACAAGGGTTATCGAAAACTATTGACTGGTATCTAGAAAATGAAATTTGGATGAATCATGTTGTAAGTGGGGATTATCAGACATATTATAAAAAGCAGTATATAAAATAAAGGGATGAAAGGAATTATTTTAGCAGGTGGATCTGGGACTAGGCTGTATCCTTTAACAAAAGCTGTTTCTAAGCAGTTATTGCCAATTCATGATAAACCAATGATTTATTATCCGCTCTCAGTATTAATGTTAGCTGGAATTAAAGAGGTTTTGATAATTTCTACACCCGAAGATTTACCGAATTTTGAACGTTTATTAGGTTCTGGAAGTGATTTAGGGATCTCTTTAAAATATAAAGAACAGCCAAGTCCAGATGGATTGGCACAAGCTTTTATTATTGGAGAAGATTTTATTGGAGATGATGATGTTTGTTTGGTGTTGGGTGATAATATTTTTTATGGTCCAGGGTTTTCAAGTTTATTAAATAAAGCTATTCATAATGTTATAGTTGATAAGTGTGCGACTGTTTTCGGGTATTATGTACAAGACCCAGAGCGCTATGGAGTTGTTGAGTTTGATAAAAAAAAGCAAGCAGTTAGTATTGAAGAAAAGCCAAACATGCCAAAAAGTAATTTTGCAATTGTAGGTTTGTATTTTTATCCAAACTCTGTAATTAAAATAGCCAAAGGGGTAAAAAAAAGTGAAAGAGGTGAGCTTGAGATTACAACAGTGAATCAGACTTATTTAGAACGAAAGAGTCTTAAAGTTGAGCGATTAGGAAGAGGTTTTGCTTGGTTAGATACTGGCACACATGAGTCGCTCTTAGAGGCCTCTAATTATATTCAGGCTATAGAGAAAAGGCAAGGGTTGAAGGTTGCCTGTCTAGAAGAAATAGCCTATGAAATGGGGTACATATCAAAGAAAGATGTAGAAAAACTCGCTGAACCTTTGTTGAAGAATGGTTATGGACGCTATTTAATCCAAAGAATTAAAGAATAAGATGAATGAAGTTTAAAAGAGCTAGTATTCCAGATGTTATTATTTGTGAACCAAAAATTCACAAAGATCATCGTGGTTATTTTGTCGAGACTTTTAGAAAAGATAAGCTTGAAGAATTTATTGGATACACTTTGAATTTTTGTCAGGATAATGAGTCGTCCTCAACTTTTGGGGTTTTAAGAGGGCTGCATTACCAGCTAGCACCATATGCTCAGTCAAAATTAATAAGAGTAATTAGTGGTAGTGTCTTAGATATTGCAGTTGATATCCGTAAAGATTCTCCTACATTTGGAAAGTATGTTTCTATTGAGTTAACAGGAGAGAATAAAAAGCAATTTTTTATTCCAAAAGGATTTGCTCATGGTTTTGTGGTATTAAGTGATGAAGCAACTTTTGCTTATAAAGTAGATGCGTATTACGAGCCGAATTTTGATAGAGGTATTGCATATGATGATGCTTTGCTTGGTATTGATTGGAAGGTTCTTAATGAGGAAATACAAGTGTCTGCTAAAGATGCTCAACAGCCAAGTTTTCTTGGTGCTGATTTTTGAGTTATATAACCTCAAAAGATTAAGGATTTTAGGGCTTCAATGTGTGATATTTTTTCATATCTATTTAGGAAAACGTCCTTTGAATTCATTACTTCCGGTTTAACACATGAGATTTAATGATCTCCATTTCACACTCACAAATATTACAGCAATTACAATTGTATTAAAGCGATTCTTTTTTGTATTTTCGTTTCTTAAAGACACATATTTAATTCGCAATGGAGTTTAATTCTTTAAAAGAGAAAAAAATATTAGTTACTGGTGGGGCAGGTTTTATAGGTTCTAATTTATGTGAAAAATTATTAGAGTTAAATGCTTTTGTTTTTTGTTTGGATAATTTCTCTACTGGGAAAAGAGAAAATATAGAATCATTCATGTCAAACCCTAATTTTAAGTTGATTGAAGGTGATATTAGAAATATAGATGATTGTATGAACTCAGTTAAAGATGTTGATTTTGTTTTACATCAAGCGGCTTTAGGCTCTGTTCCAAGATCGATAAATGACCCGATTACTTCAAACGAAGTAAACGTAAACGGATTTTTAAATATGTTAGTTGCTTCAAGAGAAGCAAAAATAAAACGCTTTGTGTATGCAGCAAGCTCATCAACTTATGGTGATTCTGAATCAATGCCAAAAGTAGAAGATGTCATTGGGAAACCATTATCTCCTTATGCGGTCACAAAGTATGTAAATGAATTATACGCTGAGGTATTTTCTAAAACGTATGGATTAGAAACTATTGGATTGCGTTATTTTAATGTTTTTGGAAGAAGACAAGATTCTAATAGTACATATGCAGCTGTGATTCCAAAGTTTGTAAGTCAGTTAATGAAAGGAGAATCACCAACGATTAACGGAGATGGAACGTATTCAAGAGATTTTACATATATAGATAATGTAATTCAGGCAAACTTATTGAGTATAATTGCGGAAAAGAAAGCAACAAATAATGTGTATAATGTTGCATATGGAGAACGAAACACCTTAAATGATTTAATGAGATATTTAAAAGAATATCTTTCTAAGTTTGATGAAAACATTTCTGCTATTAACGTAGTTAATGGTGAAAAAAGAGAAGGAGATATTCCTCATTCTCATGCAAGTATAGAAAAAGCAAAAGCCTTATTGGAATATAATCCGCAGTTTTCTTTACAAAAAGGGTTAAAAGAAGCTGTTCAATGGTATTGGAATAATTTGTGAATGGAGGTGAGTGTAAGGAGAAGGGTGATGTGTGGTTAAAAAAATAAAAAGGTAAAAAATGGTGTTTAGTTATAGAAATCTTGATGTTTGGCAGAATTCAATGAATTTGGTTGAAGCTGTTTATA
>JAQXEU010000057.1 GCA_029250685.1 Polaribacter sp. | reverse complement strand
ACGCGTATCTCTAATCCGCTTTTCAATCTCAGGCTTTGGTAAGTATTCTAAATCTGCTTCTGCAGCTTTAGAAATGGCATTGTCATATTGATATGAACTCACGGCCTTTTTGGTTAAAGCATCATCAATTGCTTTTACAATTTGAGTGGGAGTAATGTTGTTTTTTGTGTTGTAATTGATTTGTATTTCTCTTCGTCTGTTTGTTTCATCAATGGTTTTTTGCATGCTATTTGTTATTTTATCTGCATACATAATTGCCAAACCATTTACGTTTCTTGCTGCTCTACCAATGGTTTGTGTTAATGATCTGTGCGAACGTAAAAACCCTTCTTTATCAGCATCTAAAATTGCCACTAAAGAAACTTCTGGAAGGTCAAGACCTTCTCTAAGTAAATTAACTCCAATTAACACATCAAATTCTCCTCTTCGCAATCCTTGCATAATTTCTACACGTTCTAACGTGTCAACATCAGAATGAATATAACGACAGCGAACTTGAATTCGAGTTAAGTATTTTGCCAATTCTTCTGCCATTCTTTTGGTTAATGTAGTTACCAATGTTCGTTCGTCTTTTTCTACGCGAATTTGAATTTCTTCTATTAAATCATCAATTTGATTTAAGCTTGGTCTGATTTCAATAACTGGATCTAACAACCCTGTTGGACGAATTACTTGCTCCACAAAAATCCCTTCTGTTTTTTGCAATTCGTAATCTGCTGGCGTTGCAGAAACATAAATGACTTGATTCTGAATTTCTTCTAATTCTTCAAATTTTAAAGGGCGATTGTCCATTGCCGCTGGCAAACGAAAACCATGTTCAACCAAGTTTTCTTTTCTGCTTCTATCGCCACCATACATTGCGTGTGTTTGCGGAATGGTAACGTGGCTTTCATCAATAATCATTAAATAATCTTCTGGAAAATAATCTAACAAACAGAACGGTCTTGTGTTTGGTTGACGACCATCTAAATAACGAGAATAGTTCTCAATTCCAGAACAATACCCCAATTCACGCATCATTTCTAAATCGAATTCTGTGCGTTCTTTTAATCGTTTTGCTTCTAAATGCTTGCCAATTTCTTTGAAATAATCTACTTGCTTTACCATATCTTCCTGAATTGCATGAATGGCGTTTTGCAACACATCTGGCGAGGTTACAAATAGATTTGCAGGATAAATGGTGAGTTCAGTATATTTTTCTATAATGGCATTCGTTTCCATATTAAAAGACTCTATTTCTTCAATTTCGTCACCAAAAAAATGTACGCGATAACCATTATCTCCATAGGATGGATAAATGGTAATTACGTCACCTTTAACTTTAAAAGTTCCGCTTTTAATTTCAAATTCAGTTCTAGAATATAAACTGGTAACTAATTGATGTAAAAACTTTGTTCTAGAAATTTGCTGATAAACTTCAATCGGAATTACATTCTTTTTGAATTCTGTTGGATTTCCAATTCCGTATAAACAAGAAACTGAGGCAACAACTAATACATCTCGTCTTCCAGAAAGTAGGGAAGAAGAAGTGCTTATTCGTAATCGCTCTATGTCTTCATTGATTGATAGATCTTTTTCTATATAAGTACCGGTTACAGGAATGTATGCTTCTGGTTGATAATAATCATAATAAGAAACAAAATACTCAACTGCATTGTTTGGGAAAAACTGTTTGAACTCAGAATATAACTGAGCAGCTAAGGTTTTATTATGTGCTAAAACCAACGTTGGGCGATTGATTTTTTCAACCACATTTGCAACTGTAAATGTTTTTCCTGATCCAGTTACACCTAATAAAGTTTGATATTTTTCACCTTCTACAATTCCTTCAAAAAGTTGTTTGATTGCTTCTGGTTGATCTCCGGTAGGTTTAAATTTTGAATGTAATTGAAAATCCATAAATACAAAAATACCAATTATGGATTGGAATTAGTTAGAACTTAAACTTATTTTCTTAGTAAACTAAAATGTCCAATTTGTTTTCTAATGTTGCCATTAATATCTTCTAGAACAGCATTGAACCAATAATCATTAGAAGGTAATTTACTTCCATTGTATGTTCCATCCCAACCATTACCGTCTTTATCAGTAATTAAAGCGACAACTTTTCCGTATCGATCAAAAATTTCAACTCTTGCAGATTTGTAAAAAGTATTGTTGGCTCCTAGTATTCTCCAAGTATCACGCACACCATCATTATTTGGAGAGAAGTGTCTTTGAAAAAACAAGAAAGATAGTTTCTGACTGCTTGCAATTCCACAACCATTAACATCTCTAATATATACTGTATTTATACCAGGTTTAACTTGGTTAAATGTAAAAGAGAAGTTATCTGTTCCTTTTGTAAAATCAGCTAACCTTGTGCTATTTAAAGCATATTCATAATCACCAATCCCAGAAGTTACAATGGTTAGTGTATTCGCTTCTGGATTGTCTTGATCATCTGTTAATTCTGTAGAAACAATCAATGCTTTATTAGATTCTAATACTGTAAATGTATTATAACCTGTACAAGAAGAATCATCAGTTACATCA
>JAQXEU010000056.1 GCA_029250685.1 Polaribacter sp. | reverse complement strand
TGATGTAACTGATGATTCTTCTTGTACAGGTTATAATACATTTACAGTATTAGAATCTAATAAAGCATTGATTGTTTCTACAGAATTAACAGATGATCAAGACAATCCAGAAGCGAATATACTAACCATTGTAACTTCTGGGATTGGTGATTATGAATATGCTTTAAATAGCACAAGGTTAGCTGATTTCACAAAAGGAACAGATAACTTCTCTTTTACATTTAACCAAGTTAAACCTGGTATAAATACAGTATATATTAGAAATGTTAATGGTTGTGGAATTGCAAGCAGTCAGAAACTATCTTTCTTGTTTTTTCAAAGACACTTCTCTCCAAATAATGATGGTGTGCGTGATACTTGGAGAATTCTAGGAACCAACAATACTTTTTACAAATCTGCAAGAGTTGAAATTTTTGATCGCTTTGGAAAAGTAGTTGCATTAATTACTGATAAAGACGGAAATGGATGGGACGGAACGTATAACGGGAGTAAACTACCGTCAAATGATTATTGGTTTAATGCTGTTTTAGAAGACATCAATGGGAATATCAGAAAAGAAACTGGTAATTTTAGTTTACTAAGAAAATAAGAACTTCATATTTTTCATTTATATTAGTAGCAATGAAAAATAAATTTGAAATACTTTTAACATTATTATTTGTAATACTCAGTTGGTCATCTAATATTCATGCCCAACTAAGTAAAAAACACTATATACCGCCTTTAACAAGCGCAGAATTTGGAAACGCAAATCCAGAAAATCAATACTTTTACATTTCTACACCAAGCACTAAAAATGTTGCTTATACAATCAAATTAATTGGACAGCCTTCTTCAAGTAATATTTCAGGTATTGTTTCCAATGCAAATCCTGTAGAGATTTCATTAGGAACTGGATATGGACAACTTTTTATTGAATCAAAACTATCAAGTGTTATAAAAAATGACAAAGGTTACATTATAGAAGCTGAAGATGTTATTTATGTTTCATTAAGAATGAAAGCCGGAAGTAGTGCTCAAGCTGGTGCTTTAGTTAGTAAAGGTTTATCTGCTTTAGGAAATACATTTAGAGTGGGTTCATTCACAAACCAAAACCCGCAAACAAACTATATGAACTTTGTTTCAGTAATGGCTACTGAAGATAACACAATTGTAACTTTTGATGATTTACCAATAGGGCTAACTATAAAAAACTATACAGGTGCTTTTCCAGTAACTATCAATTTAAATAAAACTGAAAGCTACACCCTTGCTACAAATAGCTCAGAAAACACTATCAATAGAGATGGGTTAATTGGCGCTTTAGTAAAATCTGACAAACCTATTGTTGTTAATTCAGGGTCGGCTAATGGAAGTTTTGATGGTGGAGGTGGAAGAGATTATGGAATTGATCAAATTGTTGACTATTCAAAAGTTGGAAACGAATATATTTTTGTAAAAGGTGATGGAAATGATGGGTGGGAAAATGTATTAATTGTTGCTCATGAAGACAATACAACAGTAAGCATTAATGGAAATCCTCCAATTACAACTATAGATTCTGGAGAATATTACCTAATTGAAGGAACTAATTATTCAGTAAACCAAAACATGTATGTTGCAACTAATAAAAATGTATTTGCATATCAAGGAATTGGAGCTAATAGTAGCGAAGCGAATCAAGGCCTGTTTTTTGTACCTCCTTTAAGTTGTGAAAACAGAGGGAATGTAAATAATATTGCAAGTATTCAAAATATAGGATCTACATCTTACAATGGCGGAGTCACAATCATTACTAATAAGAACGCTACAGTAACAGTAAATTCACAACCCATTAATGCTTTACCACAAGATGTTACAGGGAACTCAAACTATGTTACTTATAAACTCTCTGGATTATTAGGAGATGTTTCCATAGAAAGTACTGGTGAATTATATTGTGCATATTATAATTTTAATGGCGCTGCAACTTCTGGAAGTTTTTATTCAGGCTTCCCTTCTGCCCCAGAAATAAATCTAAATACAACTGTACAAACTTTAGGAACATGTATTCCTAACATAACATTATCTGCAACTAATATTGATATTTTTGACAGCTTTGAATGGTTTTTTAATGATGGATCTGGGTTTGTTACAACAGGTGTAACAAGCAATAATTATGTGCCAACTCAACCAGGAAATTATAAATTAATTGGAGTAATTAATTGTTCTGGTTTACAATTTGAATCTATTGAAATACCTGTAAGTATTTGTCCAGATGATTTTGATAAAGATGGAATTATAGACAACAAAGATATTGATATTGATAATGATGGAATTTTAAATTGTGATGAAGGAAAAGGAAATGCTTTAATAAATTTAGCTAACATTTCAAATCCAGAAATTATATTTTCAGATGCGACTTCAAATTCAACTATTACTTCTAGTACTTTTATTCAGAACAATATAAACGGTACAACAAACACATTTACAGGTCAAAACAACGGTAGCTTTACTTCTTCTGCAAATGCAGCAAATACTTCTAATTTAGAATACATTTTGGACTTTACTCAGTCGGTCAATTTTAAATTTACAGAAACAACTGGAACAAATCATTCTAATATTACTGGAGAATATTTTATTATTAAAATTGCTCCTTCAAACAAAAACATAACCTTATTAGACCCAGATAATCAATTGCTAGTTGATACAAATTTTGATGGAATTTTTGAATCTGGTGTCTTAGATTTTTCAGCCTCTGAAATACGATTCAAATTTAACCCGAGCTCTAATGGAACAACACCTTTTCAATTTTTCGCAAACCAAATCAATCAAATATCTTTTGCACACCACTTAAGTAATTTAACTGAGAATTCTGTTTTTAATGGAACCATTCAATTGACATGTTTTGATATCGATACAGATAATGATGGAATTGTAAATAGTTTTGATTTCGATTCAGACAATGATGGAATTCCAGATCTAATTGAAAAGAACAATGCATATATTACTTTATCAAATATAGATGCAAACATCGATGGGTTAGATGATATTTTCGATGCAACAATTAAAGCAATAGATACCGATACTGATGGTGTTTTTAATTTCTTAGATATAGATTCAGATAATGACGGTATTTTCGATTTAGAGGAATCTGGTCATAATTTACCTGATTTAGATTTTAATGGAATCATTGATAATGCAAATTCTTTAATTGGATTAAATGGTTTTGTAGACGCTCTTGAAACAATTCCTGATAGTAATATAATTGGTTATATTATTACTGATACCGACAATGACTATGCTTTTAATTACACAGAATTAGATAGTGATAATGATACGTGTTCTGATGTTACCGAAGCTGGATTTACAGATTTAAATGATGATGGTTTCTTAGGGAATTCTCCAATTACAGTTGACTCATTAGGTAAAGTTATTAATGCAACTGATGGTTATACCAAACCTCACATTAATTATTTAATTTATGCACCAATTGTTTTAAACACCTCATTTGATGATGTTGTTTTTTGTGAATCAAATAACTCGAGTATATCTATTGATTCTAATGCCGATACATTTCAATGGCAAATAAGTACCGATGGAAGTTTATGGAATGATATAATTGATAATACTATTTACAGTGGATCAAAAACAAATATGTTATTAATTACGAATGTATTAACTACATACAATAATCATCAATTTAGATTAAAACTTGGAAGAACAGGAAATACTTGTGGGTTTGTATCAAACTCTATTACAGCAACTGTAAATCCTATACCTATTTTTACACCAATTCCTGCTTATGAACAATGTGATATTGATAGAAATCCAATTGATGGTATTACTTTTTTTAATTTACAATCTAAAGAAGCAGAATTAACAAATAACGTCCCTGGACTTTCTGTTAATTTTTATGAAATATCTGATGTTAATTTTACCTCTCCAATTATCAATAAAATTGGATATAGAAATCCCGTTTCCACTAATACCTCCAATCATAAATTAATTGTAAGAATTACAAATACCGCTTCTGGTTGTTATGATGATGGTGAATTAGAATTAAAAGTAAATGCAACTGCATTAAATACCTATCCAGATTTATATGTTTGTGAAGTTGATTTAAATGCAACAGATCCTAATCCTGTAAATAGTCTTGGCTCTGGAAATGCTTATTATGATTTTAACTTAAAATCTGATGAAATTATTGCCAATTCTAGTGGAGCCTATTCTAATACAACGCATTCGTTTGAATATTACAGAACTGCAAATGATGCTTCGTTACAAACTAATCAAATTGTAGCACCTTTCAATGATGATTTATTTACAGATAATTCTGATGTTTTTGTTCGTATCTCTACTAAAGGAACCAATGCTTGTTCTGGAATTGGGCAGTTTAAACTATTCGTAAACACTCTCCCTATTCCAAAAGGAAATGTAACACCACTATTTTTATGTGTAAACAACCCTATTGATAATCCACAGCAAATAACTATTGACTTAAATGGTTTTACTGGAGTTTTAACTGATACGTATCAATGGTTTTTAAATGGGAATTTAATAACTGGAGCTACAAACGCTATTCACAAAGCCAATG